>CAYHAJ010000134.1:0-64354 GCA_964354535.1 uncultured Pirellulales bacterium | reverse complement strand
AATCACATCTATCATAACATCATTTGAATAAACAACTTAAAATATTCGGTTTTAAGTTTTAGGTATTAGGTATTAGGTTTTAGGCCACCCGGCGGCCGCCGGCTGTAAGCCGATAGCTCCCAGCGGGCAACCGCGGGTTCTCATCGCCAGATTGACTGAAGCCAAGCCGTACGTACGTGAGCAAGGAGGACTTGGCGATCGAGCTTGCTCGAAGAGCCAGGCCCAACGCCGCTCACCCAGGCAGGACAGCCTGCCCGGCACGCGACAGCGTGCTGCGTACAGCGAACCGTCGAACAGTCTCGGCCAACACACCCGGCGCCAGCCATCCGCGAAAATCCGCATAATCTGCGGCTAATCCAATAGTTCATTTCCGTGCTGCGTCAGCGTTCGTGTCTTTCGGTCTTTCGTGTGGTTCGTGGTTCTTTATCCGTTGCTCGTGTTTCGTTATCCGTTGTTCGCTTCCGGCTGATAACCGTTGGCCGTTGGCTGTTCACCTCTGGTATGATCAGCTTGTCCATCACCCAGAGCTCGCCGAACAGCAGCAGGACGGCTACCGGCATCATGACCAGGCCGGCAAAGTCGTGGAAGAACTTCTCCGCCAGCTTCTCGCTCACGTAGAACGCAAGCACCCCTGTGAGAAAGATCCGCAGGACATTGCAGATCACCGCCACCGGAATGCTCATTGCGAGCAACGCGGCCTTTTGCCACCGGGACCGCTTGACCATATATGCAACAAAGGCAGCAATCATGACGAAGGCCGTCAGCATGCGCAGCCCGCTGCATGCCTCCGTCACCGCCACACGCAGGTCCTCACCAAGCATCACGATGTTGCCCTCCTGACTGACATCAGGGACAATCACTTCAAGAAGAAAGACCGACGCGGTCGTTGCCAGTCTCTGCAGCGGTTCGCTAATCATACTGTGAACGCGTCCTGGAAAAGGAGCCATGAGAAGCAGAAAGGGAAAGACCCATATGATCCGGCGGAAGACCTCCCGCCCAGCCACCATGAGAACCAGGCCTCCCGTCGTCAGCACTAGGGCATATCGCTCCAACGAGAACCGAAATGACAGGACTCCATAGATGGACACTGCCTCGGCGAATATGAGCAAAGCAATCCCTGCCCACCAGCACGGAAGGAGATGGCACTGCTTCAGCGTCTTCCGCTCGCGCCAAACGAGAAACGCGGCCGCCCAAGGAACAAGTTGCCCCGCAGAGTAGTCGCCGTTGCTCTTCCATGTATGAAGGAGTCCCACCAGCACCGACCAATGTGACCACACAGCTATAACCACCAATGCGAGTACGGCCAAAGCCAAACCCCAGTGGTTCTTTTCTATTGGCTCCACATTTGGGAGGTGACGAACATGTGGACGACTAGCACGATGGCGGCCCGAATTGACCTTCATGCTATTTCCCTTCGACCGGCCAGCCAACATCATCCGACGGACGGGCCTTGCCAATGACTTCAAACATCCGGTTCACCTCCGAGGAGGAATCTTCCGCAAAAGCACGGACCCGCCTCGCTGCTGAATCATCCGTCAGCCCAAGGTCTGAGGCAACAATCTCCACTTGTGCAGCCCACCCAATCGCTCGTAATTGTCTCCATCCTTTGGCCAGCACTTGCATAACTTCGTTGAAGTACTCGCCGTTTGCGAAGCAATAGTGCAGAACTGCCACACGCTCTCCATCTGCCTCCTTACGACCGAACTCATAGAGGAAGCATGGAATGATTGTCCCATCGACTACCTGTATCTCCATCGAACGGCGGCCCGTGATTTGCCAACCGGCTCTTCGGTAGCAGCCCGTCGGGCGATGGGCCATGACTTTATTCACGTTTGCTCCACAGGCGATGTACAAGGTAACTGACTCCAAGCCAGCGTCACGTACATACCGACGGTTAATGTGGGCATCAGTACCAGTAGCATCCACTAGCGCTTCATTCAAAGGGATGTCTTCACCTGTCCAACCCGCAATCTGCGCGGGGAACACCTTCAACACGGCAGGATCCAGTGGGGTCTCGTTCACGGGAGCCGCCTGCCTTGCCACCAGCACGTGATGCGTCAGGCCGAAGATGAGCATGAGAGAACTGGCCGATATCGCGGCAGCAATAACCGTTTTGTGGTCTGAATTGCCATGCATCGTTCGCTAGACCTTTCCGTCGGAATACCTGTTCTATCTGACTGACCGAAGTCTGTGATCGGGCGAACCATGTGAACAACCATAGTGCCGACCGAGGGTCCTGACCGGCTCTGCCCGGAAATGACTGGGTCGAGTGCCTTTTGCCTTCGCACAGGCCGCCAGCAGAAAGGCCAACATGGGGGACCGACACGGACTGATCGATAAAGTACAGCAATCGATAAGGCTGTTCTACTGAAAAGTAGTGCCAGGACAGGTCACGGACTTAAGGATCCGCCGCGAGAACTTGACAACGTGTGTGGTTGCTTCGGATGCCAGTTGTTCCGCCACATTCCGCTCGCCTATTGAGTGCCACATCCATGGCTTCGTGTCAAGGGGCACCGCACATCGTCACGATGACCTTGTGTGGCGATCGAACCAATGGTGTACGCTCGATGCACCGCGTTGCTGAAGGCCCAGTATCATCAAACAGTGCACCGATTGGCTCGGAGAATGCCGCCGCGTTCGAGCCTGGCTGGGAAGACCGGCGGTCATAGTCCTGGCAATCTTAATCCGGCAGTGATTCGGTGATGGCGCAAAATGGCAACTTCACAGCGTGCTTTGCCAGGGCTGCGCACGGGAAGACGTCATCTCGCTGAACATGGAAACCGACAGTGGATGAACCTATGTCCGGCCGCGTCTTGGGTATCCGTGCGAGGTTGAGCATCGGCCCGATCCTCTGAGCCGCAGAATACCCATCACGACAGCCAAGATCACGAACGGAACAAAGTAGCCATACGGATCACTCGCGCCACGGCCAGACAGGGCGCATCCGCCACCATTGTCACCGCCTCCTGCTATGGACACGGGAAGCAGAACGTAGGGTGTGAAGTGCGTCGTTCGGAAACGTATGGCATTGAGGGAAGATGATAAGTGCAGTGTTTCCACATCGGTGATACCTTCCTGACTCACAGTGCCGGTCCGCGAATCATACCAGTAGGGCACCGGCAGATCGGTGCCGAACTCAGCAACCGCGCATGGAATCATGATGGTCACCGGCAGACTGAACTGAAGCCCACTGGGACCGAAATCGTACGCGATAACATGCAATGCCGAACCAGCTCGTGGGTTCTGTATCCGCGTGATGGTGACTGTTGCATCATACGGGCAAGCACCGGCGGGGATCACGACCGACACATCATCAACACCGATGGGCGGAACAGTACCCACCGTCCCACCAGCCGACGCACCTACCAACTGGGCAGCCAGTGCGTTCGGCTCCATAAAGGTGCTGCCGGCGTAGTAGATATCTGCGGCCGTATTCCTGTTGTCCGTCGAGACAACGTAGGGGTATCCGTAGCCATCGATCCCCATGACCGGCTCGCTTTGATCTGAACCGGCGCCTTCGTCGCCGATCAGGATGTTGGTCTCCGCTCCTGCTCTGACCTCAACAAAATACAAGTCCGCATCTCCGCCGTTTGCCGTGATATTTCGTTCGTCCCGCCAGCAGACGAACACCTTCGGGCCATAGTCAGCACTCCCGGCCGCGGCGACTGCTGGAGATCTCTTAGCGCCCGTGGTGTCGTCAATAAGACTCATCCCGGTCAACGGATTTGACGGCAGGCCATTCGAAGAAGCGTAGCGGATGTCTTGATTTCCCCGTGCATCGTCGACCCACGCAATATGCAGAACGGACCCTGCGGCCTCGGTGGCAACCGCAGGGGAGTTCTGATTACCGGCCCCTGTCACCAGCGGCACGTTCGTCCAAGGACCTGTGCCGGATGAGGCGCCATAGATGTCGTCCGAGCCATTCCGCCGGTCCGTCCAAACGAGGTAGACGGTGTTGGAGGAATCCACTGCAGTTTGCGGGTCGGTCTGATCCGATGCGTCTGAGGTGACACGCGAGATCGTCTTCGTAGCGAAACCGTCGTTCGAACCGGCCACATCGATGTCCTGATTGCCAGCTCCATCATCCTGCCAGGCGATGTACGCTCGATTGGGAGACTGCGCATCCACAGCAATAGCCGGATTGACCTGATTATCGTTGGAATCAGTGACGCGTCTTTCCTCTGACCAAGTGACCCCATCGACCGATGTCCGCGCGTAGATATCCCAATTCCCCCGCCTGTTGTCCTGCCACCCAATGTATAGCTTGTCGTCAGTGCCAATGGCCATGTCGGGATTGCACTCATCCCCCACGCCTGTGGTCAGTTGAACAGCATCACCAAAGGAATCGCTGCCGTGAGCCAGCTTGCTCACGTAGATATCTCTCTGGCCCGTGGCACCCGCATGCCAGACGACCCAAATGTCCCCGGCACCGTCGTGAACAGTGGCCGGGCTGCCTTTGCCCAGGCTTCCCAATGCCGAACTGGCCTTCAGATTAGGACCGAAGGCCCGCATGTTCGTCGTGAACGAGTAGGAATACTGCGGCATTACATTGCCTTTAAGGTCAGCGGCGTCAACAGTCACCATGATCGTCTGGTCGAAGTCGAAATTCTCATTCGACTGATATGCATACGTGTAGTCAGCCTGAGCCCCTATCCGCCGACACACCCCGAGGGCGCTACTGTAGCTCGGGACGTTCCCGGTGTACACAACGGCACCATCCACGGAGACAGTCACTGTATTGGCGTCAACACCCCAGACATCGTCGGAAACATGCAGCGTCACCAACGAGTTGAGCGGCGCCTGAATAGCACCTGGCTCCGGCACGCAGCCCGTAACCCGCGGCGGCTGGCTGTCAGGGGGTATGTCAGTGAAGTTGGCTGTCACACTCTTATTGGAGTCCATCAACAACGTTGCCGGATTGCCGGTGCCATTCAGATCTCCCGACCAATTGGCAAACCAACGTCCCGCACCTGGCACCCCTTGCAGTGTTATTACCTCACCATGGCTGTAAAGGGCTTTGTCCGGCGTCCGAATCACTGAGCCACTCGCGGAAGTCGTACTAAGAGTGTATGTATTGATGGCAAGATTGGCCGCGACCACCTTGTCGGAGTCCATGGTCAGGGTAGCCGGATTGCTGGTGCCGCTCAGGTTCCCCGTCCAGCTGTCAAAGTGATAGCCCGTATTCGGAACCGCCTGCAAGGTGAGGGTCTCCCCCAGGCTGTACGTCGTTCTCTGCGGCGTTTTCGTGACAGAACCGTTGTACGCCGTGACGTAAGCCACGTAGCCACGTGGAACGAAACTCGCTTGGATCGTGTGGTTACCGACAATGTTGTTGAAGATGTATCGTCCGACCGTCCCAACCGAGGTACCATCCACAAGCACATCAGCTATCTGGTATCCCAGCTGTGCACTTATGGTAAAGGTCGGGTGGCTTCCGGGACGGACTGTCACAGTGCCGCTGGGAGCAATGGTCCCACCTTCAACCGCCGTGACGCTGCTGGCAATGGTACAGGTCGTTGGCGTGGCAGTATATTCAAATGCCCCGATGTCAGGGGCACCCACGATGGGGTTGCCCTCGATGTCATGAGTGTAGCCGAGGTTCTGTCCTGCATCACGAGCAGGATTGGGTACTTCACTCGTACCTTCCCTCAGACGGAAATCGTTGGCATCATAGTCCTGGTAAATCGTGGAGGGATTCGTTCTATTCGTCTGAATGTTATTGCTGACGACAACCCCACCGTACTGCCCAGTAGTCGCACCCTCGACATTGCTGGCCAAGTTGTTTTGTACGGTGGTTCCCGTCAGGAGTGGGGGTGTCCAATCAGTGTTCATGACAATTTTTGCCAGCTTCGCAACGGTGTTGTGGTGAATGGACATACCCTCAGAGGGTACGTTCATGTGAATGCCGGATCGCCATCCATCCGGGTAGCGCCAGGTTCCGAAAATATTCCAAACAACATTATGATGGACGCGATAGTTTCTACACTCCCGATCAAAATAGATACCGAGGCAGCGAAAATCATGGACTTTGTTGTAGGCTATTTCGGCGTTTTTCCCGTTCGTCCCAATCGCATACACTGTGCCGAGATCCCATACCTCTTGGCCCGTAAGGTTATGATGTATGTCGTTATACACAACACTGATGTTTTGCGCATTACTCATGTAGATGATCGCGTAACCCGAGTTATACAACGTGCTGTGGCTGATTGTATCGTATCGTCCATGCGCCATCACCGCGGCATAATAGCCAACCGTGTAAGCTGTGTTCGTGATGGTACAGTTGTATATCGTGCAGTAGTCGCCGTATAACGATACTCCGTTGCCGGCGCTGAAATTGATTGTACTATTGCGGATCTCGTTGTGGTTTCCCTCCAGGACGATCCCCGTAGCCCAGGTCGTCTCCTCGATCTGAGTGAAATGGCTCACATATATCACATCCATATTGTCCATCAGGATATACGATGAGTCGACATCGGTACTCACGTTACACGCAAAGAGATTGATGTTCTTGATGTTGATGTAGGACTTCCCATCGAGATCAAATCCGTGTTCTCTGGCTTTCGCTTCCACGGTTAGGGTGGCCGGGTCTACGTTGCCGGGTGCCCATAGGTAGAGGGTGGATGTTGCGTTGTTGTAGTACCATTCCCCGGCGGTATCCAGAGCGCCATAAACTCCGCTCAAGTAAAAAGGCGATCCGAGACCACTCGCCATGTTGTGTATAGAAGTAAGTGACGGCTTAATGTCCGGCAGTATCGTAAGGGTCCCGACTTCATAACCTGTTACGATTCCAGTCAAGGCCGTGTATTGCCAAGAACCGTGAAAAATTGCCCCATTCCAATAATCGTCCGGCTGGGTTAGGTTCAGCTCATCCACCACCGTTACATAGTAGGGAGAAGTGGCGGCGATCGTACTGCCGGGTCGCATCAAAGACCACTGCGGACGCATAATGTCCGTCGAATTCGGCCAGCGCGCTTCCATCATAGCTGTTCCGTCTACGAACACCTGATTCTTGCCGGTGCCCATGTCCCAGTTCATCGCTGTGGTCTTGTAGATGTGGCCGGCGTGCTGTGTCCAACCCGAGGAAAGAGGATTTGCCCCGTTGATCGTCACCGTTTCGCCCGGATAGGCCCGGTAAGTAATCGCGGCACCCGCGTCTCCGGAGCGGGCCGGCGTCACGGTCTCGCGGTAGATCCCGGCTCGAATGTAGCAGGTATCGCCCGGATAGGCGATATCGGCGAAGTGCTGAATGGTAGCGAACGGGGCATCCACCGTCCCCGGCGCCGCGTCGCTGCCGTACGGGGCTACGTAGTAGTCCGTTGGGCCAATGATAAGCGTCTGATTGCCGGCGATGAAGCCGCCATTGCCGGCTGAATCCTCGACATAGAGGTTCCAGGTGATCGTACCGTTACTAAGTCCCGACACGGGTATCAAGATGGTATCGGCATTGCCCGAGAGGGAATCCGTGTAGGCCGTCGGTCCGAATGCTTGCCCGTAGTTCCAATACAAAGTGGCTTGCGTCAGCGTGGTATCCCTATTCGTATTCACGGCACTGGCGGTAAACGTTTGACTGGAACTGCTGGACCGTATCGGACCCACCAAGCTGGTGATTGTCCCCGTAGGGGCAGTATTCGGTACATCTACAGTGATCTGTCCGCTTTCGCTAACGTGTTCGCCAGAAGCGTTGACGGCGTGGACCGTGTAACTGTAGGGTGTCATTTCCGCCAGGTCGGCGAAACTCGCCTCGAGATTCCCCGCCGTAACGTTGTACAGGGCGGCAATCTCCGACGCGCACAAGGCCCGGTTGAAGATCATGAACTCGTCAATCATTCCCTGGTGGCCGTTTCCACTCATACCGGCTGCTCCGCCGATACGGAAGCTGCTTCGATTAGACCATTCTATATTGCCAGACAGATTCGCCCCTGTGGAACCGCCCGGATAGACCCCATCCACATACAGTTTGACAAATTGCGTCGCAGCGTCATAGACAACGGCGACATGAATCCACCTGCCTGAAGGATCTGAATCGCTCGCATAGGGGAAAGCAGTATTATCACCCATTCGCACTTGCCATCGAGTTGTTCCAAACCAGAATAACTTGAAATTACCGCCCTTGCTCCATACTTCTCCCTCGGCATTGGCTTCCTTATAGACCCAACAAGCTATCGTGAAAGAGTCATCCTTGCCAAAATCCAAAGCATAATCGTCTCCGATGTCCACATAGGTACTCACATTGCTGAGGTTGCAGTCAAAGACGAAGGCTTGTCCAAACTTACCTTCGGCAAAGACCGGAGATTCTTCATACCAACCTTTCATGAAGGTGCCATCACGTCCATTCCCAGAACTGTCATTGACATCGCCTTCCCCCCGCCACCAACCCACCAGCGAGTGCTCCCAGTCGAGGAAGGCGTAGGCCTCGGAAGGATCCGTGATGTCGACGTTGAACCACACATCCTTGCTTGCAGTCCAAAGGCTACTGGACGGCGAACTCACGGTTATCTGCGGAGCAGAGTATGCAACATTAAATGGGCTCACCAGGAGGGCGATCAGAGCCACCCGCATGGAGCCACACCAGTTGTGATCGGATGCAGACACCGCCATATTCCCTTCTACACGTCCTTCCCCCGATTCCGGAGCGACACGCTGAGCAACATAATCTCAGAGGCACGCTCCACAGATATTGTACTAATCGACCTTGGGAGAGGCAACTGTGCCCTCTTCAGTCCATCGCGTGACTTTTACCTCCCAATACGGTCCGTCGACTTGGGAAATCGTAGCTTGACTTCTTACGCCCGATAACGATATCTGGTAGTGAGATACAACCTCACTTCGAAAGCTTGATCAAACAGATCCATGCCTGATTCCTAAGGTATGGTACACATTTGAATAGGAAGCAATCAATTCGATCTAGCGCCGCGTACAGGCCACTCAAGTGAGGCACCCGAATTCGTAATCCCAAGCGCCGGAGTATCACGTTATTCATAATTCGCTCAAAGAAACCCAATGGTAGTGCAAGAAGGTAGAACTCATCGACATGACACGATGAAGATCGGTTCGCCAGCACCTCGAAATCGCGCCGCGTCAAAGGATGCTCGTCAGGGGTGCGCCAGAATGGGGTCAATGAACGGAACATCCGCAGAAACACATTGCCGTTCATGACATCACGAAATACCGCCATGCCTCCAGGTTTAAGCATTCGATGGATTTCTTGTGCCGCAAGTTCAACGTTCAGATGATGTAGTATGGCGTTGCCATATACAATGTCATAGCAGTCAGAGGGGAGACTCGTCTTGTGGGCATCCTGAACTGACACGCATAGATGAAGACCTGCTAACTGAGCCATGGTCCTCTGGTTCTCAATAGACTCCGAGGAGATGTCTATTGCGTCCACGATTGCTCCCGATTTGGCAAACCAGAGAGCAGCAGAATCACTACCGCAACCATAAACCAGAACGCGTTTATCGGCAACGTCTCCAAGCACAGCAGCAAACCGAGCTTTCAAGCGAGGGACAGACCGAACTGTATATGGGTCTGGTGAATCGAAAGCAACATAGTCCCTGACCAAATCAGGAGTAATCGACGATCTCTTGGCGCGACAGTCATGGAACGCCGCTTCCCGTTCAACAATTTCCTGATCGTAGGTTGCCCCACGCAGTCTTTCACCTGGATCGGCAGGTTCTGACCTTCGGACGAAGCACCACAATCGTGTCACCATACCACACTGCCTCTCACAGCATGTGCATTGTGCATGGCTTCCTATTCTCTCATCTCAGCAGACTTATTTGCGTAAGAGGTAACAGGGCAGTTAGCTGGATACACCCTCGGGTTTCTCTCCGGGCCCAGAATGAGCTTAAGATCGTGTATCAGCTTCTCGGTCACCAATTGTTGCCCATATGGATTTAGATGGACCGGATCGTAAAACAGCTGATATCGCTGAGCAAACAATGGATTGTAGTCCAAGAAAGTCACATTGTTGAATTGCGCCGAGAAATCCCGCAAGAGTCGGATGGCATGCACGTACTGTGCCGGTTCTACCTGGTTGTAAAGGTCGATCGTAGGTATGTACAGCAAGACGACATGTATGCCTTTGCCCAAGACAAACCTCAGGGTCTCCTCGAAGCACTTGATGCCGTCGTCATCAAACGATATGTGGCGGATTTGCCCCGCTGCAATCTCCTTCTTCAGTCGTTCAACATCCACGGTGCCACTCTTCAGATTGGCATACACCCGTAACCAGCCTCGTAGGGCGGCGTTGCATGTCTCCAAATCGAAGCGCCTGAGCTTTAGGACATGCCGAATATGATAGTCTGCGAACGATGCGCAGGATCGAACATAGGTGTCGGCCGAAGGTGAATCCATGAATGGATAGAACAGAGTATAGGAATGCAGACTTAGGCCCTTGCCCGTGAAGAGGTGAGCGTCCACATCGTATACAAGAATCTTCACGCTCGATGGCTGCTTCTCAAGATACTGCCTGATCATGGCCAACCGGTCGGCGAGATTGGCCCCGATCCGGGCGTACTTCGCGACAGGCACGCCAAGTCGTCTCTCCAATGCGTTCTTGTCAATGCCCAGCGCTGTGTGGGAGTGTCCGATGCACAGCACTTCCGCCGGCATGTCCAAGCCGTAACTCCGCTCCAATCCTTTCACGAGAAACTCGGCAGCCAGCCTGTCAAACACCACAAACAGCAAACTGAATATAGCCAGCTTCGCGAGGAATGCCCGCACTTGCTCTCTCTGAACAAACAAATCGTACGCCAACGGAATACGCATGGACAACCTGATCCGACAAAAGCGGCAAGAACCAGTTAGAACTGGGAGTAAACGAATTCGTTGGAGCCCCTGCCGAGTAACAGCAGCCCGTAGAGCATGGTCATATAGCCAAACCACCTGACGGCTCGCGGCAGCTTGGATGCCCCACCCCACAATCCTATCCACCCTTTCATTTGAAGCACCTGCACAATTACCACAATGATGATCAAACACAGAGATACACACGTCTCCAATTGAGAAGGCCCTCGATAGAGACTGCTGCCCAAGTCCGTTGTGATTCGCCCCAGGATCAATAATGCATCGGGCAATGTGCGAGCCCTGAAAAAAACCCAAGCCAGTACAACAAGATGGAAGGTTACCAGGACACGGAGCCAATGACCGACTACGCCAGGCGGAATCCGTGTTCCCTTCAGCCTCCTCAATTTGTCCACGAGTGCTTCACACAGGTAATAGCATGCGTGCAACCCACCCCACACAACGAAGGTCCAACTCGCCCCATGCCAGAGACCGCTTAACAAGAAAACAGCGATAATGTTGAAGGCCCACCGGCTGATAGAAACTCTGTTACCACCCAGAGGGATGTAGACATAGTCCCTGAACCAGGATGACAGCGATATGTGCCAACGTTTCCAGAAATCCTGAATGGACGTCGCCAAGTAGGGCAGCCGGAAGTTCTGCATCAGATCGTATCCGAGGATTCGTGCTGATCCAATCGCGATATCCGAGTAGCCGGAGAAGTCGCAGTATATTTGAAAGGCGAAGAAGTACGTGGCCAGCAGCAGAGTCGAACCAGAGTACAAATCGGGACTGTCGTAGACCCGCTTCACGTAGGTCGCCACATTGTCCGCTATGACGACTTTCTTGAACAAGCCCCAAACGATGAGCTTTCCTCCTTCAGACAATCTGACAGTATCAAAGTGGTTCTGCCGTTTGAACTGGCCGAGGAGATGATCCGCTCTTCCAATTGGGCCAGCGAGAAGCTGGGGGAAGAAGGACGCATAGAGAGCGAAATGTCCGAAGTGCTTCTCCGCGGCGCACTTGCCTCGAAAAACATCGATGCTATATCCTATGGCCTGAAGTGTGTAGAAGGAGATTCCCACGGGCAGGATCACGTCCAGGCCGGGGATTCCATAATCAGTGCCACTGTATCGAAGCAGCGACCTGATGGAGTCGCCAACGAAGTTGCAGTATTTGAAGAACACCAAGGGCGACAGAGATAGGACAATGCCACTCGCAAGCCAAACCTTGCGGACACGTTCCCTGCCTGTGCGGGCCAGAAGCAACCCGCAAACATAGTTCACAACGGTCGCACTCAGAAGAAGAAAGCCGTACTCCCAACGCCACCACATGTAGAAACAATAGCTCGCCACCAATAGCAGCCAGTGACGCCATCGGTAGGGTGTGGCAAAATACGCCAGCACAACGGCCGGCAGGAATATGAAGTATTCAATCGAATTGAAGAGCATCGGTGTTAAGCAGCGCTCCTACGCGGATACAGAGGCACTCTGACCGTGCGATGCCTGTTTCGGATCATGTCGCAGTGCTCTCTCATAGACGGCCATCAAAGCCACATAGACACTCTCCGGAGAGTATTGCGCCAGGGCCTTCTTCCTTCCGGCCTCGCCGAGCCTACGGCACAACTCCCGGTTCTGATGGAGGGCTGAGAGTCTCACAGACAAGTCCTTTGGATCTCCGACGCTGAAAAGAAGGCCAGTCTCGTTATCATCGACAATGCTGGTCATGGCGCCGATACGTGCGGCAACTACAGGCCGCGCACAGGCCATGGCCTGGACGACGACGTTTGGGAATCCTTCGTACCAACGGCTCGGAACAACCACAATCCGAGACCTTAGGTACAACGCATGCAAGGCGTCTGATTTCAGGAAGCCGAGCCAAGCAACGTTTGCCGGCGACTTCTCACGAATGGCTGGCATTCCATAGTCGCTACCTGCCACCGCAAAGGGGATGTCGGGCATTGCTCGGGCGGCGCTGAGGAAATCCACGATTCCCTTCTCGGGACTGACTCGGCCAACAAAAGTCACCAAGTCACCCTCCTCGTGCACATCGCGCGGTCCGTTCCACGGCGCGAGACCCGGAACGATTCCGATCTGAGACTCGTGAATCCCTCTCTCCACGAATTTCTGCTTCTGGAATTCTGTCTGCAGAATGAACACATTCACGTTTCGCAGGATGCTCCCGCTGATCCGTGCCCAGGCATTCCGCAATGCATAGCCTGTGCTCTTGCAGAAGTTGTCCTCACAATTCCTGAGCATGCACCACGCTTCCCGCCCGAAACCCAGACACTTCTCGCACACCTGGCCATGCACCAGGTGCAACCCGTTCGGGCAAAACAGCCGGTAGTTCGGGCAACGCATGACAACGGGAATGCCTCGCTCGCAGATGGGTCTGAAGATCGATGATGAGAACCATGGGTAGATGTTCTGGACTTGGACGAGGTCGGGTCGGATCTCATCGAGCACCCGTCCCAGCGCCCGAGCGGCAAACGGGTTATGAATGCCTGCCAGAAAGGCTTTCAGATGGCCTATGGTCGAACCACGTATCTCGGTTGAGCTTCGTCTGATCCACCGCACGTCGTGCCCATGCGAAGTCAGCAGTTCGGCCATTCCGTCGGCAGCAGACTCTTCGCCGCTCGGCTTCCCGTAGTCATTGTGAATCATCACGATTCGCATCGTGTTACACCAATCGTTCGATGGACGTGGAACCGCTGTCGCTCTCGGCCTGTCGGGGCTGGATCCGAAATATGGCAGCTACGGATGAGGGGGACTGAGGCGCTGTACATGACTTACCACCGACCGAGCGAATTCCTTCTCCAGCACAGATCGCCCATCCACAGCCCGCCAGCCATCGTCACCTCTCACAAAATAGAAATCTGATTTCTCCAGAGTGTAACAGCCGAAATGAACGAACTGAAACTCCAGGAGATAGAATTCACCACCTTTTGAAGCTACATCGAGGGAAATAAACGGCACGTCCCAATACTCAAATACCTTCCTGGCAAAATCCAGCAGGCCTTCAGGTAGTCCGCGATCAAAAGCAAAGTGGCCGCTGCCGCTGGCGCGGAAATCGTTCTTTCGGTTTGTTCTACGCAAGGCATAGTACTTGCCGTCGAAGACAAGAACCTTAAAATCCCCCTCGAGACCGGAAACAAACTCCTGAATTATGAATTTTCTTCTATGGTCTGATTTCCCTTGGTAGCTTGGATATGTGCTTCGAAGGAATGGTTTGATTCTATTTACGGCCCAGTGGTAGGGACTGAACGTCGCAGATAAGCGCCTCGGGATGAGAAGCTTGTCACGCGGATTCTTCAACAATCTGACACGTTTGCTCTGATCACCGTCTGCCAGCTTGAAGACAACCGGCGTGTCCTGCAGTTCGTTCAGACGTGACGCATACTCCTCGTACGTTCCAAACCACTTCGACCACATGTTCTTGATCTGATCCAGGGAGGATACATGCCTCAGTATCTCCATGAACACCTTGTTGTGGTGTGCCCTGAAGAGATGAAAGTCGGGAATGAGTGTGGCTCCGGCCAGCTTCAAACCAAGCAGCACATCCTCGATGTAACTCTTATAGAGGAGACGATCATCCTGGGTCGATTGGTAAACCACAAATGTGTTCTCGTATGATCTCCCATCAAACGCAACCTCAGAAAACGACTGAATCTGAACATCACACCCCAGTTCGGCAAACGACGACCGGAGCAGTTCCAGGTCAAAGTTTGCCTCCTTGTGGGCGCTTTTCAGCCAAAACTGGCCTCTATAGTCGGTCAATATCAAAATGCGCATAGGATCTGCCTCGGGAAAGAGATCTCCTTTGACTTGGCCAGCGGGCCCCTGGAAGGGGAATCCTCCTATCGTCATGGAGTAAGGTCTCATTACCTCACGGTCTCCTCTGTCTATCCAACGCAATCCCGCATGCTCGCAACACTGCCTCGGCCGCCTGTTTGGCAGTGTGATCACTGACGATCCTACAGGACTCCTTGCCCATTTGCCGCAGCTTCTCCCTCGTCGTCAGGCAAGCCTGCAGACACTCCACCGTATCCTGGAGATTCAGCGGATCGAACACCCATCCATTTGACGGCGTCACATACTCTGGCCAGCAGCCGTTGTACTTGGAGCAGAGGATCGGCAAGCCGCATGCCATGGCTTCCGGAACCACCAGGCTCCAGTTGTCTTCGAGGGTCGGGATGACGAAGACATCCGCCGCCTTGTAGAACGGAGCCAAAGCATCGTAGTCCACTGCCCCGGCAAACCGTACACTATGCAGGCCGTAGTTCGCACAATACTGCTCGAGTTCGCCTCGCTGGGGGCCGTCCCCCACGAGCAATAGTGTCACTCCACCTGGTTCCATGCCTGAGGAGAACACCTTCCACGCTTCCAGCAGCTTGTCGATACCTTTTAGAGGTATGAGCCGCCCTACATAGAGGAACACGAGACCTTTGAGGTCAAGTCTCGCCACGAGTTTAGCAAGCTGAGCCTCAGACACGCAGGAGGCCGCCTGTCGCGTGCCCTCCACATCGGCGACCATGTGACCGTACGTGATGCGATCTGCCGGAAAGCCAAGACTCTGTGTATACTCGCCGCAGAGACGGCCATTACAGCACATCGCATCAATCCATCGCATCACGAGCTTGCGGTACGCGGTCCTGTACCATTGCGAATTGCGCTCCGTGTGAGCGGTCCGCTCGTAGCACATCACGTGAGGAATGCCACGCGTGGCCCTCAACCACAGCGTAGCATAGGTCCACTGAAAAAAACCATCGGAAATAATCACATCCGGTGTAGATTGCAGGGTTTCTCTAACGAGTCCCGGCTGGATCGGGACTCGAAGGCCGCTGTTGGCGAAGCCCTCACCCATCGCTTTCTTGCCAATCGGTCTCCATTCCCCACTTAGCGGGATGGCGTGATCCCCCAGAACCGACCGTACCTTGGAGGCCACCCGATCCGGCACCACCTCTCCATAATAGAGCACCGTCAGTCCACCACCAGCCAGACTACTCAGTTCGCGCAATACCGGAACGCGGTAATCCAGAAAACTACGAGTGATCCACGTGACCTTCATGCGCCAGAGACTCCCGACGCTTGAAATTGTTGCGTCTTTATGCCGAACCCAAACAACAAATCACGCAGGGACCGTGGGAAGACCATACTCCTCAGCCGAGTTCGACCGCAAATGACCCACGCGATGAGCAGCGGAGCAATGATGCCACACACAACACTGAGGGAACCCAAGAGGCACGCACACAGCCCCCCCCGTCCACCCGAGATGCCGCCGCTGAACACACGCACTGTGCCGACCACAAACAACTGGCTCAGCAGGTATATTGCCATAGACTTGTTACCGATTTCAGATAACAGAGGTATCTTGGCTAGTTCTCTCCCAAAGATAAGCAGGGTCAGGAAGGCCAGTACCGCAACACCGTCCTGAAGGATCAGGGCTGACAGATCGCGATAGGAGGCATATCCCAGGTTTCCAAGGTTAGTTCCCAACCCCTGCGATAGAAGCAACCAAAACGATAGCACAAAGCATCCGAACAATAGGAAACGCCATCTGCCCCGAAATACCCGCGATAGTGGCACAGCCCCATAATGAATGCTCAGACCCAAGGGAAACACGAACAGAGCAATGTGAGTTCCAAAGAATGCCCAACGCTGTTTCAGTGACCAGGGTATCGTGGGCAACAACAGATGGGCAGCAATTGCGCAGGCTGCCACTGCGAATCTCAGCCAGCCTCTTCGAGTGAAATAGAGCATCTTCAAAATGGCTGTAACAAAAAGAACGGGCAGAAACCAGAACAGATAGAATCCAGTGACTTGCTTGAGATCATTTGCGTTGCCAGTCACAAGGGCTTTCAGCACATCCAGAATCCATGTACCCAAGCCCACGCCTCCAGAGGTCATGGCCTGGAATACGCTGAAGCCTACCACGGCGTAGACGTACGGGACAAGATAGCGCACAAGAATATCGGCGGTGTTTCTACATGACAGAACAGGGGCTGGAAACAGAAATGGAAACAGAAGGAAACCTTGTACGTGGAATGAATAAACCGCTGTCTTAAGCCCTGGAAGTAACGACTCCGCAAGAATAGAATGTCCCAGCACCACCGCGATAATCAGGACTCCCTTGACGGCGTCCAACGCTTCCCGGTTTTGGGTGTGGTCACCCGCCGAAGGACTGCGTAAAGATCTACCGAGAATCGTTTCGTTCATCGCCGTAAACTACTGACGTGGTTGAAATGTCAGGAGACTATCGGGATCCGCCTGGTGAATAAGCCGCTAAGACGACGAAGGTTGAGACGAGAACGACCGCCACCCACGAACCATAGACCCGGCCGCCCAGCCCTGGATTGGCGGCAGAGATGCACAGAATCATGATGACGCTTCCGACCGCCGCTGAGCGGCACCATCGTAGACTGGGGCTCCTGGCTGCTTTGATCAATAGAAGAAGGAAAAAACAGGCCATCAACGTCGGACCCGCCAGGCCAACCGCCAAGAAGGACGACAGGAATACGTTATGGGTAGATATGGCTCCCCTGAACGCATCGGCAGTCAACGCGTCATTCTCCCCCGAGACAAATCCATACCCTTTAAACGGGTGCTTCATGCCTTGTTCTATTGAGTATGCCCACACCTTATCTCGACCCGACGTGTACTCCAAGCCAACTCCCTCGCGGCCATGGAACAGAGTATGCTGAATGACCTGGGTGCCGCCGAATACCAAAACAGCGACCGTCGCAATACCGAATACGAAAGGCAGGGTTGTCCAAGCCTTCCGGTTTCCCATCAAAAGAGCAGGGACCCCGCCCAAAAAGATGGCACAATAAGTCGTGTTGGCACCTGAGAGTAAAGAGAGGAGGACTATTATGATTGAGGCTAGGCGCTTCTGGGAAGCCAATGCGGCGAGGAAGAACAGTGGCCCAATGGACAGGTACGCAAGGCGGAAGATCCCAGCAGACATGAGGCTCTCCATCCCTATCGTTCTAGCTTTGGTAGCGAAATCCCATACTAGAGCCCACAGTCCCCATAGAACGATCCAATTGACCAACTCCTGGTCCGTGCAGGAATGTCGCAGATTAAGCCCGACGGTCACAATCAGCAGTAAGCACGCAAAACACTCAAAGCCCCGATAGGCTGTATAGACAGGCTTGTTGCTCCACAGTGAACTCACACCGCAAAGGAACACATAGGCCGTAAGGCAGCTCATTGGAGTCTTCAACAGGATTGCCCAAACGGCGCGACCGCTACCGCGGAAACTGTACCATAGGCAGTATGTGGAACTCACGCACGCATAGATTATGCTCAGCAACGCGCTCAGGTCGATTGCGGCATACTGACTGGGATCGCGTCCTCTAGTGGTTACGAGGGTCCACACGTTACCAAGCAGGAACAAAACACCTGCTATCCCGCCTCGCGTCATGAAATCCCGTACTCCGCGCGTGGAACGGCGTGTCAAAGGTTCGCGGCGGAATACGGCGCTCATCACAGTCACCGGATAGTGCATCTGATCCGTGTACGTCCCTCCTCAGCGGCGTATGCAAAAGTCCATGCTCTTGTGCAACATATCACCAGACGATGCAAGCTGTCAGAGTCCTTTGTCTCGCCACCACTCTCTGAGTCGGAGAGCCGTACACAACGTCTTCCACGCCCCAAAAGATCTCGATCCTCGCGCCAGAAGCCGACCCACCCGATCTGTTCTCCGCCCATCGAAAGCGGTTCACGTACCGCCGCAAGTCCTCCGCCACGCCGCCCGCCGTCTGGTAGCGCTTGTTCGGGTCGTTCTCCATCATCTTCAGACGGACTCCTCCAGACGGCCTTTCAGATCGAGCACATGGTGCTCCTTGAATGCCAACATTCTATCCGGAAAGCATTCGTGCAACTGTTCGACGGTGTACGCGCCAAACGGATCTGTCACAAGACTGACGCACGCAACATCGGCGGCCAGTTAGTCGAGATTGGCCCTCAGGCCGAACCAATCCCGGCAGGCGGAAAAGGGATAGCACCCCATGGCATCCTTGTGGCGGGATCCCGGAATCGCTCTCTCCAGGAGCCACCCGCCACAGCGGGCAACTCCCGGGGGCGTCCGAACTCGGCCAGCGAGTACGCGTAGACGCGATGGCAATAGACCTGCCGCCAGGACGACCCGTTGGCCGGAAAGGACGGCTCCAGCAGGAAGGCCACATCGGCCGTCTCGTGGACCAAGCTTTCGGGCAGGCGCAAGTCTTGCGTGAGGTAACGGAAAGGCAAAGGTCCACGGACCGTGATGAGTGCCGCGTGCGGGGCCACCCGCATCCACGCCTCCACCTCCTCGTCCTGAACGGGCCAATCGTTTGGGCGAGAAACACGAATGGGATGCCCGCCTTGAGTGCCACTTCAATCGGCGCCAGGTGTGGATAGAGCCCGCCGTAATCGGAGGTGAAGACATCCCCACCGGAGGCGATCAGCGCCCTGGCCTCCCGGACCCGCGCGCGGGCGACCTGGAAGTCGGGTGCCAGCCGGGCGCAGAGCCCTGACGCCGTCTCACGCAGGCACCGGATCGTGCCAAGTCCCGCCCCGGTCAAGCCGTCTTCCACGAACTCGACATCCGACTGGCACAGACGCAGGGAGTCGTATTGCGGACTCCGCGTCAGGATAGTCATGTGCGCCAGGGCGAACTGCGTCCGGAACTGATCGACCACCGGACGTACCAACGCTTCAACTCCGCGGTTCCGCACCCCCGTAATGCCAGAGAGAACGAAGTTCATGTCGCTTTACCCCCAAACAAAGCCCGTCGAGCCACGTCGGGCACGTGCTTGCCCAGCATGCGAATTCCGGATACCCAGGCGTGCGCTCGCTGCAAAATCAGTCCCAGCACCCGCCATACGCGCATCCTCCGCGTGAATCCCTCGGCACTCCAGCCGACCCTTTTCTGTTCGGCAAACGCCACACGACTAGCCTGCCCGGACTGCACGTCGAGCCACACCCGGAGCATCTCGTGGATGGGCGGCCTCCTGCCGGTGGTGACCCGCTTGGGCGGCGTCCACCGGTGAGCCCACTGGGCCAGGTACAATCGTACGGCGAGATCGCTCCTTTTGACACGAATCGCACGGCGCTGGCTGGCCGCGACCGCCTCGACAGAAACAGGATGCAGACCAATGACGCCCGTCCGCACCCCGGCCTCGAGAACCGACCGGAGCGTGGGGTGCCGCACCACCACGAGACTCGTGCCCCGCGGGTCCGACACATACTGCGGCAACCAGGCATCCATGAAGGATGCATCGGCCAGCTCGGCGAATACGTCGTCGCAGTAGCGGCATGCGTTCAGCGTGAAGTACCCTTGGGACCACACGCGGCCGGGTCCCTCACTCCAGGACAACAAGCGCGTCTCGCTGGCCTGCTCTCCTTTACCCCATTCGATTCGGATGCCGTGGTCCGAAGCCGGCCGGTGGGAGTCTTTGATGCGGAATTGAATCGCCTTCGTTTGCGCCGGGTCTCCACCGGCCAGAGCACAGAGGTATTCGGAGAAAAAGACGCTGCGGGTCTGCCCGCAAATCAGGCCCAAGATGTACCGCACTCGATGCGACAAGGTCCCATTCTGTCCGGCGGCCATTCGCAGAGCTTTGGCCACACAAGGCAGAGCCACGACCGCATAGCGGCCGTCTACGGTCAGCACCTCGCGCAGCACGCGGCTGAACTCGATGGGATAGTAGCACGATTTCGAACACCGGCGCACCTCCTCGGGTCCCCGGCACACCGCCGCACGGAAGAGCGTCGGCTCGCCCGGAGTCGGCGTCACGCAGACGGCGCCGTCGATCTCGTCCATTTGAAACAGCGTCTCCAGCATCCACGTAGTCAGGCCGCCCGAAGCACCGTTGACCCAGTGGTCGTGGATGTGGGAAGAACCGGCGAAGGAGTCCAGATAATAGCCCACGCAAGGATCGTGCCGGATGCCTGCCGTCCCGGCAAACCTCTCTCTCCCGATCTCATCCTCCTTGGGCAGCGACGCGGAGAACGGACAAACCGAAAGACAAGCCCGGCAATGAGACCCGCAGGAATTCTCCGTGCCCGCCACGGGCACATATTCACCGAAGGAATTGAACTGCATCGACAGTCTCTCCGACGGGCAAACGGCGGCACAGACGCCGCAGCCGGCGCAATAGGCTCGTTCGACAACCTCCGCCAGGACTCCCTGGAGCGGCCGCACCTTCATGCCCATACTCCTGCACAGGAGCGGCGACGATGTACGCAGCTCGTGTGCCCGCACGATTCCCTGAATCGAAATGAATAAGGTCCCGCGTCGCTCTAAGGATGGAGCGCCACGGATTTGGGGCCGCCCGGGGCGCGCTTCGCGCGGTGCCGCTGCCGCAGGCACTCGTCCATCAGAACGCGGTCGGCTCCCCGGCCCGCCGCCTTCGCCCAGCGACACACAGCGTGCCAGCACCGCCAAGCCAGACTCGGATACACGCACCGCCTCAAGGCCCGGATCAGCAACGGGTCAGCCCGGGCGGCCAGAGCCGCCTCGTAATTGTAAAGCATGTGCAGCCGGATCCCCGGAGAGGCAAAGGTCATGTGAGCAACGTCCGCATAGCGCAGGAGACGGTCAAAAGACGGGCATTGCTCCAGGACACCGGCGATTTTCAGAGCTACTATGGTACGAATGCACTTCTCGCATTCCCCGCAGTTGGACTGGCCGCGGCGGTTCTCCCAGCAGACGCGCAGATGGTCCCGGGCCACGCGGGAGCCGGCGATTTCCCTCATGATCTTTTGAATGCGCGTGACCTCCGCACCATAATGGATGACTCTCATCGACTCGGTGGACCAGAGCACGTCCGTCAGGGGATGCGACCCCCAGGGCGCGAGAATCCCATAGTTGTGGGTGGCGGGGACCAGCATGCGTCGCCACAGCCAGAAGCATCTGACCGTGCCACATACTCCAACTGACATTTCCCATTTGATCTTGCCCCCCACACAGCCGGGCTGTATTCCGTCAACATACCAGCGCCCCCCCCCGTTGCGCCTACCCCGTTTTCGAGGTTCTTGCGGTTTTCCGCTCTGACGAGGGACGCTCGCCTGGGCGGCAAGGAGGCTTTTCGCTTCGTTTCTTGCGGTCGGGCGCATGGCATCCCCTTGGATCATCGTAGCGGGAGCCATTCTGAGGGGCTTGTCGGGTCATCATGAAGGCACCCTGCTGGCCACAACACGCAGCCGTTGAATGCACTCCAGGATGGCAGCGAACAAGTTTCGCGGACCCTTCCTGGCGTCCGTAGGTCTCGCTGACGGAACTGTCCATGTCCAGAATCAACTTGTCCAAGGCGCGACGCTGGCGAACACGATCAATCCACGTCCCCGGCAGATCCAGCAACGCCTTCAGGTTTCTCTTGGCCGTCAGGATCTCCGTCTCGAAGCGCCCCATCTGGCTCGTGGATGCGGCCTGCCGATCCTTGGCTCGGCCGCCGACCACCTGACGCATCGCTGGATCAAATGCCAGGCGTTCCGCATCGTTCGTGTCCTCGTAGCCCGCCAGCCGACTGTATACCGATTGCCGCAGCAAGCCTGTCAACTCATGCTGGGTGTTCTTGCCGCGCCGAGGATCGCGCAACAAGTCGTCCGTCGTCCCCGTGAGTCCGAGCGTTTCGTCGAGTTCGCGATAGGCAACCAATCCCGCATCCGAGGTGACATTCGCGCCGTGCAACTCCAGCTTGATCTGGCTGTCGAAGCCAACCCGCAACGCCTCCTTGCGTGCCTCATCCATTGGATTCTCCGGATTTCAGCGGCTTGAGGTTCATTTTCGTCTGTATTCCCAGGGTAGATCGTCACCTCATTATACACCAACACAAGCGTCATTTGGGAAATCCGGGTTTCAAGCTCTCTGCGCGCAAACGGTGCTCCGCCAGACAGCCACGTTGCAGAAGATCGAATATTCGACCAAGCACATCCTGATGATTTTCACAGACCAGCAGCCCTCTCAGCAGACAGGCGCCTTTGCGATAGTATGATCTCTCACTGGGAGGCCTGCATCTTGGCAGGAGTTTCTGGAGAAGAGCACCCGGACACATCGCGGCAAGGGCCTTCAGGACTTCCCTGGTAATGTGTGGTGCCTGAGAGGCGCAGAATAGCGACCAGTACTTCTCAATCTGAGTCATGCTGTTTAAAGGTCCGCAGAGACCCCGATAGAAACCGTCAAAGGCATTTCGCTCCTCTTCACCCAACAGATGGATACACCCCGTGTCCGGGTCTGCGACCACGGGTATATGCTGGAGTTGGACGGATCTCCGCCCTTTGACCTGGAGACGCACAATAAGACCTATCCGCCATGCAAGCGGCCTTCGCCTTTCGGAATGGAACAGAAAGTTTCCAAGGCCATATACAATCGGGACTCCCTGATGAGACTCCGAGCCCATGATGGCATGAGCATGTGCGACAAGGACGGCGGATGCGCCAGCCTTTGCGAACGCCCGACACACTTTCACGATACGGGGAGAGGGGTAATGCCAGTTCTCTGGTCCGGCATGAAGGAGAACAATAAGAGCGTCGCACTGACCGGCAACTCCCTGAATCTGCAGGACGTTCTCTGCCGGCTCCAACATGGACGTGCACCACTGATCATCACCCTGCCAGTTGAACTCGTGCTCTGCATAGGAAAGAAGCCCAAGTCGAAAACCACCGAGGGCAACGAACAGGGGGGTCGTGGCTGTCTTCACGTTCTTCCCTACACCAAACCAGCGAATCGAACTCTGCTCCAAGGCGGCCTTCGTATCCTCAAGACCCGCAAGACCGTAGTCAAAGATGTGGTTGTTAGCCAGGCTCACAACCGACACACCCGCCTTGCCCAAAGCACGTGCGACGCCAGGATTCGCCTTCAGTTTCGGACCTGCTTTGCTCAGCTTCCGGGTGGATGTGGTCAGTGGACCTTCCAAGTTGGCTACGAAGCAGTCCGCGGCACCAATCAAGGGCAAGAGGTCACCGAAGACTTTGTCAATCTGCCCCTCGACTAGTAACCGCTCCGGTCGCCCCAACGGCGCCAAGTCACCTGCGACAAGTATCGTTCGCCTTCCCTCACCCATTGCAGTCAGCAGCATGACAGAGTCTGTCCGCAGGGACTCTCCAATATGCCTTCATGGTTTCCCTCAACCTCCAGGCAAGACAGACTAGCGGCCACAGAACTGGCCCGCCCCGCACGCCCCACCGAAGAACGCTGCCGAGGCCCGTGTCCAACTTGGCGTCCCATTCCTTGGCAAGCCGGTAAGAGACGGCAAAGCGAAATGAATAAGCGTTGGCCAAAACGATCGTTGTAGCAATGTGCCCGAGAAATCGCTCAAACCCTTCAGACCTGGAGTCGCCGTTCAGTCGCGGTCGTATTCTTCTCGCCCACTCGTCCACTGTCATGGTTTGGAAGAACTCGAAACGTCTCTTGAACTTGCTGAGTCGTTCTTTAGGGGTCAACACCTTCTCATCCGTAACAAACAGTGGTTTCGGAATGAATGCCCAATCGCCGAACGTAGCAAGGTAGCCCCAGAACTCCAGATCCTGCGTCAGTCTCAGGTCAGCTCTCTGCCCTCCGGTCTTCAAGGCAACCTCAGTCCGCATCATTACGGTCCCGGTGAGGACCGCGCGGTATTTCGACCAGAACTGGTAGAAGTCCGTACAGTTTCGACCGTCCCGTCCGTAGTACGCCCTGTCTTCGTCATCCAGCACGGGCCGGATGTATTCTCTCCCATTCCAGTCGTGCTTGCAGTACCCTGTGCTGACGGCTATGGTTTCCGGATTTGCATCCAAAAAGGAAACCGTCTCTCTGACAAACGATGGTTTCCAGTAGTCATCCGCATCCAGGAACGCGATGTACTCTGTCGCACAGTTCATAAGTCCTGTCGTCCTGCCGACAGCCGGACCGCTGTTTTCTGGGAGCCGGATGAGTTCCACGCTATCGCCGTAGGAGCCGACCATCTGCGAAGTGCCATCGGATGATCCATCATCAACGACAATTACATGGATTAGGCCGCAGGTTTGGGTCAGTGCGCTTTCTATACAGCGTGCTATGTACCGCTCGGCATTGTACGCCGTAATGACCACAGTTACCGGACCCCGCTTCAATCCCTGGTGAGAACCAGCCGCACGCGAGCCACCCGTTGTCATGACCGACTCCCGTCCCATTGCACGTCAAAACGTTCGGTCCACTTGATTAGGCTAATCCATCTCCAGACGCCGCCGCCCAAAGGCCGCCGCCCGTGCACCACCTCCTGCCACGATCGCTGCAAGCCCCTTGGGTCAAAGGCCGGGATATGATGCACTACGTCGGAGGCCAAGATCGCCTCCACCCACGGAACCAATCGGCCAAGCCATCGCCCCATGGGACTGCCAAACGCCACCTTGTCTCGACGGCCCAGGACAGATGACGGCACAAGTCCCTCCATGGCCGAGCGCAGCACAGCCTTGCGCGTTCCGTCATTAGCAATTAGGTATTCCTCAGGTAGCCTGAACATCCACTCGGCCAAGCGGGCCGTCAGGAATGGGACGCGGCTTTCCACAGAGTGGGCCATTGAGTTGCGGTCCTGCCAGCGGAGGAGCATTGGCAGAGAGTCCACCATCAAGGAACGGTACAAAGAGTGACGCAAACATGGAGTGTGATGGCTGTCTGTCTCTGGCCGGAACCCAAGCCTATGGCATGCGATCCAGTCGCGGCTCATCCAGTCAGGATAAATGCCACGACCCAGCACCCTGCGACAGGCATTTTGCAGAGACATCGGCAGCGTACCAAGCAGGCTCTGAAACAGTACTATGGCGGCACTGAACTCCGGTTGAACGCGGGATGCGCTCCAAAGGAACTTGGCCAGTGAGTATACGTTACCCGGGTGTAGCAACTTCCTGATGCGGTCAGCATAAAAGTTGCCATACCCGCCCATCAGTTCATCCGCGCCTTGGCCATCCAGAACCACTTTGATACCATTCTGCCGGGCCAGCCGGTATACAAGGAACTGGCTATACATGTTGGTGCTTCCGAATGGTTGGTCGAGCACATACACGAGTTCATCCAGGTCCCGCACCAGATTCTGCTCGGAAGGTTGGGCAGTGTGAAAAGTGGCCTGCGTCTCGCGACTCACCGCCAGAGCCCATCGTTTCTCGCCCTCCTCGGGCGTATCGGCCACGTACGTGAATGTATGGAGTTCCGCACCCGGTTCCAATCGGCGGACACAGGCCACAATGGACGAAGAGTCAATCCCACCTGAGAGTGCCGCGCCCACAGGAACGTCGCTGCGCAAATGAATGCGTACGTTGTTCATCAGCATATCCCGTAAATCTCGGCTGGCCTCCTCAAAGGACAGGTCCGTGGTGCGGGTCAGATCGAGGTCCCAGTAGCGCACCGGGCTGGGCCTGGATCCTCCCTTCAGCGGAATCTCCAGCAGATGTGCGGGAGGAATCTGGCAGATGGACTCAAAGAACGTTCCGCCGCCGTAGTCGCTCCGGGCAAAACGCAAATAATCGAATACGACCTGGGCATTAGCCCGCCTGGGGACCTCAGGCACGCACAGCAGAGTTTTGATCTCTGAGGCAAATGCGAAGATGCTGCCCTGGAAAGTATAGTACAAGGGCTTGATGCCAAACTGGTCCCGGGCGAGGAACAGCGTCTCATCCTCGATGTCCAACACGACCATGGCGAACATGCCCACGAAGCGGGTCAAGGCCGCCCTGCCCCAGTGAGAATATGCGTGCAACACGACCTCCGTGTCGGATGTGGATCTGAACTGATGACCCAATCCAGCGAGTTCCTCGCGCAGTTCCAGGTAATTATAGACTTCGCCATTGTATACGATGACATATCGGCCGTCTGGGCTGACCATGGGCTGCCGGCCTTCCTCGGTCAGATCCAGGATAGCCAATCGCCGGTGTGCCAGCCCCAGCCAAGTGTTTGACATGGCGTTGGCATCACGGTCTAGGCGGACTTCACCGTCACGACCCAGGCCCGCATAGCCCAAATCATCTGGACCCCGGTGGCGCATCGAGAATGACATAGCCCTCAACACCTCAGGGTCGATAGGCGACAAATCTCTATGGACAAGTCCCGCAATCCCGCACATGGTTTAATTTGCTTGGGCCTTCCACCATTCCTCATACGGACAAAGGCCGTCTGAGTCTCGCCCTGCAGGTCCGGCACTGAATCTGGCCTTGATGATAACCTTTGATGTGCCCTTTGGCCAGGTAGTAGCCGTTGCCGAGACACAATACTGGCATGAGTAGCAGTCCGGGCAGATCGAATCGACGCATTGCTCGCCAGATCGCCGCCAGCCGAACCTGCTTCTGAAGCATCCTAATTGCGGTCAGGATCGGCACTATGACGAGCGGCACGTCACCTTTGAGATACCAACGAAATGCGGCGGGCACTTTGATGTCAGCCTCGCCGTGACCGATTCCATAAACATACTGTTCATGCCAGAAGTCTCGCAGTCTCGATGGTCGGCCCCAATAAGTCATCGCCCTCGGGGCATAGGCCATCCTATATCCGGCCTGGATCATCTGGCGCCCAAAGACAGAGTCATCTGCATAGAAGGTCAGATCCTCCGGTAGGCCCCCAAGCTCGCGCCAGACCTTCTTTGTGTAGGCTACCGACCGGTTACCCGGAACGAAACCCGGCTCAAGTCTCGGTTCCCCACCGTTCTCGAGGTAGTACTCTGCTCGGGCAACGGCACTTCTCACAGTCTCTTTGTCAATCTGCGTGTTGCCGGCCACCACCTCAACCTCGGGACCGACCTCGAATGGCTTGACTAACTCCTCGCACCATACGGAACAGAGTCGGACCCCCATATCGGTGGAGAGAATGTGTTCATGTAGAGCAGCCTCATTGCCGATATTGTGTCCTCGCGCGGGCTTGCAC
This sequence comes from uncultured Pirellulales bacterium, assembly GCA_964354535.1. Lineage (GTDB taxonomy): Bacteria > Planctomycetota > Phycisphaerae > Sedimentisphaerales > Anaerobacaceae > PLanc-01. The sequence goes on along the minus strand of CAYHAJ010000134.1, from coordinate 36,721 downwards.
TTCTGAACGATCACTTTCACCCGCTGGTCTCGCTGCTCCCAATCTCTCAGGAATTCGGTCGTTCCGTCTGTGGACTCGCTGTCCACAATGACAATCTCATCCGGCGGCCTCGTCTGGGCCATCACATCATTGTACCATCTCGGTAAGGATGCCAGTTCGTTGCGACATGTTACGACAAGCGAGAATCTCATTTTCCTCGTCTCCAACTGCCCCTCACACGCGTATGCCGTGCTTATCTGTCGTAGTACTCAACGGCCTTTTTGACGCCGGAGGCAAAGTCGGTGGTGAACCTGAAGCCAAGTCGTTGTTGTTTCGTAGTATCGCCGCCCCTTGCGAATACGCCGGCCGGTTTCGCCGAAAGCCCCAGAACCTGAGGTCTGTATCCACATATCTCTGCAGCCAACCGTGCGAATTCCTTGAAGCTCGTGTAGATGCCGGTGGAGAGATTCACCGCCGAAGCATCGTCAATCTTGTCCATGGTCTTCAGGACGCCGTCGACACAGTCCTCGATGTGAATGAAGTCCCGCATTTGATCTCCGGTTCCCCAAACATGGAGTACTGAAGCGCCTCGATTTGCCATCGCACGTTTGCAGATACTGGGGAAAGGATACGAGTCATGCTGGTCCTCTCCGTAACCGGAAAATGGGCGGTACACCACTGACTTGAGGCCGTGCTTTTCATAAGCCAGTCGGGCCAGATACTCACAAGTCAGCTTCGCCCATCCGTACGTCATGTCCGGCATGCCAAGGTCGGAGGCGAAGTCTATCATGTCCTCCCGCAGCAGTTGATAATGCTCTTGTTGCTGGTATTTGATGGGGTAGGCGGCACTGGAGCTGAAGCACACGAGCTTTCTCGGCTTGACCTTGACGGCCCATCGCCAGAACTCCGCATCGATCGAGAGGTCCTCGGCCACCGCCAGAGGATTGTTCTCTATCACGTCTCGGCCACCGACAACGGCAGCCAGATTGAAACAGTAGTCGAAATCGTCATCACCCACGCGCTTGAAAAGATCGCGGCAGTCCTCGCGGCAGAAATGAAAGCCGTCATAGTCGCGGGGATCGAACAAAGGCCAACCGTCCTGGGGGTCGATCCCTCCGCCAAGCGGTACGATGTTATCGACGGCATGTACCTCGTCCCCCGCTTCCAGAAAACGTCTCGCAACGTGTCGTCCTACGAAACCTGCTGCACCCGTGATGAGTATCTTACGCATTGTTGAAGTGCCTCCTGTAGAGATTAAACGCTTGCGCGGATCGCTCGGGCAAGTACTTCAAGATGTTCCCCGGATCAACCGCCAAATCCGTCACCAACTCCAAGTTGTGTTCATAGCCCAGGTATTCCTGTTTCATGTCCTTGACCAGGTTATGCTGATTCCGGTCTTGGTACACCGAGGGCTTGCCGTAGATGACCTTATAACCGTTCGCCTGGACGTAATAACTGGCCCAAATGTCGTCCATCCGTCCCACGTGAGGAAACAGGAAGTAATCCTTGAGGATTCGGCCGCTCAGGAAAGTATTCTGGGAGTTGAATGGAGACATCTTGTTGCTGGCCAGAGGGAATCGGGTCGAATCGAATTTGCACTCCGGAGCGTGTTCCATCCGGCAAATGGCGTCGACATCGGGGTCTCCGTCCCACAAATCTGCCTGGATATCCGGCCGGACCACCCTCTTCGCCTGCTTGGAGTAATCTCGTTTAGACAGGAGCTGCAGCGGGAAGCCTCGATGCCAGATGTGATCGTGATTCGTCGCACCCACCGGGTCAAACGCCGGCAGGGACGTTTCATAGAAGTTCACTTCGACCTCTTTTCCTATCGAGAGTCCTGCTCCCCAGCCCTCATAGGGAATATTATCATCGTCCACGACCGCGACGATCTCCGCCCCCATGTCATGGGCCCACAGAAGCCCAAAACTACGGCGCTGTATGCAGTTCCACCCAATCGCGTCCGAAAGTTCCTTGTCGTAGTCCTCCTGTTCCGGCGGACTTACGTAGATGCCCTTCTCAAGGCGATAGTCTTTAGGCGTCTTCAGATCACCGATGACGATCAAAGTCCAGCCCTCCATCTGGTCGAATCGCCCGATAGCCTTTGTGGGCGGGTTGATCGTGGTAGTCACAATCGCCTTCTTCATGCTCATAGCCCTCCCGATAACCTAAACTCGCGAACCCCTATTTCCATCCAGAGTGGAATTCAAGGCATGCTCTATATACTGTTTTGACGTGATTACATAACGCGCGATTTCTCCATTAACGTCTTCATACTCCCAACCCGGCTTAATCCGCCTATAGTCCTCTTCTGTCCGCACTATCCGTTCACCCAATCCACACATTGCCAGCAACTCGAACATCCTTGAATTCACGTCCTCATCTATCCGGGGAAAGACATAAAAAGGTCTTCCATAAATGACGGAAAACGCAGTTGCGTGAAAGGAGTTCGACAGCACGACCTCTGCCCCCTTGATCAATGACACAAACGTATTAGGCCCGCACGGATAATGATCTGTGTCGGCATAGGGTGTCTTAGCATAATTCTGCACCGCATATATCTTCAGATGTCTCTCTTCCCTTATCTTCATCGCAATCCGTTCCATCACGGGACTAGGTCCGACCGTGTAGACAAGGATGTATTTCTCCTTGAAGTGCCCCAGAGCTATGTTCTCCCATTCCTGCCTATCCAGAAGAAACACCGGATCGAGCACATGCGTCCCCCTGTCAACGCCGAGAGACTTCAAGATACCAATACCCGACGCCTCCCTCACAGATATGAAATCCAACTTCTGGATCATCGATCTCACGAACTCTTTATACTCTGGCAATACTTCTGGTAAGGAAAAGCTCGCCGCGTAGGCAATACGCCTACTTCCCTGTGGAGCGAAGTCCAGGTAGAAAGCCGGATCTCTACCATTCTTGTAAAGCGTATTCCACACTTGATCGCTGCCTACAATATACGCATCGGCATAGGGCGGGTCCTTCTTCAATTCGTCACAGCTCTTATAACACTGTTTGGTTATGCACATGTACCTCTTCTTGAATAATTCAAACGGAGTCCTTGCTCTACGTGCCACCAATCTCTTTGGAAACTTCAAGGACAGGTATATCGCTCTGACCAGAATATTCTTCCTCTTCCATTTGTTACCAATCAACCATAGGTTGTACCGTGATAGGTAATCCGGCTTGTAGTCAATAATCTCGACCTCATGCCCATGGTTCTGCAGGTATTTCAGCAGAGCATAGGCCTGCAGGGTTGCGCCGTGGTTATAGACATCATGACAAGTAATAGTCTTGATTAACATGTGTGCCCGAGAAGGTGTTTTGGAATCTTCAAGGAAATCTCTGTGTGAAAGAACTTGAGGCAATACCTCCGCCATCGGCTACCCACACAAGGTCCAACCGTCGCTGGCGGACATGCTGGCAGCGTTGCGAAAGGCGTTGTGGCAGCATCGAATAACCCTCACCTCGAGGTCTTGGCCCAGAGTTCGTCGCTTATTCCAGATCGTTTCTTTTGCCCTCTCCGGCGCCGCACAAAATGGCTAAACCGAACTGTAGGCGACCTCGAATCTACTCGGCCCTTTGCGGTCCCGGCAACAACAAGCCGCCCCCCAATCCCTTCAAGCCGGTTGAGCAGACGACGCACGCACGCCGTCGGCTCCGCGATCGTGGTTATCACAGCGTAGAGCATTTCACCTCAGTTCCAGCTTGCTGATTATCGTGGAAAGAATCGTTTGGGCCCGATGAGAATGCAGATGCCTTGCTTTGACAAGCGCGCGAGCATTATCGGCGATAACACGTGCCTGCTCCGATTGCAGCAGGGCGAATTTCTCGCGATAATTATGCTTGTCAATAACTACGCAGTTGATTCCATCGACAAAGCCGAGGAAAGGCATGTCCGGCGTATACTCCAGGAACGGCAGACATCCACACGCGGATACTTCCATGTATTTGGCACGATGAAAATTCGATGGCTTCACCCCCGCCGTAACGACTGCCCCCCTGTAAGTCTTCAGACAGTCATAATATGCTTGACCGGTGATCATCCTACTCGCCGATTCTCGTCCGTATCCATAATGCGGTATACTATCAACGAGTTGTCTTCCTGAATCTGTACCAGAGTACTCTGCAATACGCTGTCGTAGTGGGTACCCCCTGCACTGCACCCCTGAAAGCAGGATCTTGTCCTTACGACTTGCCCAGTCAACGTCGGTATCTAGAATCGAATCGGAAGCACTCCACGGCAGCCACACTACTTTGCTCTTGAACCTATCGTACTGTCTGAATTGTAAGAAAGTCTCTACCCACAATATGAACAGAATATCCGCTGCTGCAAACCACTTCAGCAATCCCTTTGAATGGCACGCAAACCATAGCGTTTTCCAACGGAACGTATCATCGTGCCACAGTGCCACGAGGATATTATTGCTCTTGTAGTGGCGGATATGCTCATCGCTTATAGCCTCGCCGCCACGCAGCAGAAACACAGCATCGTAGTCCTTGGCGTCAAGAAGCTCCTGCGGTGTGTACTTTGCCACCGTAGCCTTACAGGGCGTGTGCAGAAGGCCCTCACAAATGCCCTTGAAGTTCTTGTTGGGCCATGTCTCAAGCTTATCGAAATAGCTAACCGCTATCTTCATATTGACTATCCCGAGACGCGAAGTCAATTCAGTTGCGGAGACTCATGTCCACGCTATCACATCCGATCTGTGAAACCCGGAGCGGTTCACAGCCTGTGAGATGGAGGGACGACTTACCCACCGGTGGCGTAGATAGGCGAGCCTTGTCTTGCGGAATCGTCATCATACGCGAACCGGCTCAGCGGCTTGGCGGGAACTCAGGCGTGCCCTCAGATAAGTACAGATGAGAACAAAGGCCGGTAGACGCAGGAGAGAAGATACAAGTATTCCCACCGCCGCCGCCGCGCACAATTGACCTGCCAGAAGCCAGGCATCGCCCGCGAAACGCAGCCAGCGCATGGCCCAGATAGACGTACCGATCGCGCCCGAAAGCACCACGTATGGTAGTAGGTCAGCGAATTGAGCGCGGAGGCGGTATTCGACCAACCTGCCCGCGACCTGTGCTGAGAGCAACGCAAAGATGAAACTACCGGCGATCTGACCACAAATCAACCCGGTGACTCCCCACCGGTAGGTCACGATGATACTCACGACGACAAGAATCCGCTGGAAAACGTGGAGACGGAAGAACAACGCGGAGTTCCCAAGGGCAAGCAGGATCTTCGAGAACAGGACATAAAGAGGGTACATTGCACCAACGAGACACAGCATCTGGAGGAGCGGGACACACGGCAGCCATTTATCCGTGAGGAGGAGGGCAACCAGTGGCTTGGCACACAGCGCTAGGCCGGTCATGACCGGAAAGACGCTCAGCGCAAGCAAGCCCAGACACGTACGGAGGCCATTTCTTAGACGGCCCTTATCCTCTTGTACCTGGGCAAAGACAGGAAAGGCTACCCCAGCGATGGTGGCGGTCACACTTTGCACCGGCAGTTCCTGCAGCCGGTTGGCACGCGAGTAGAATCCGAGATCGGCAGGAGAGAAGAATTTGCCGATAATCACGGCGTAGATGTTCTGGTATATGGTCTCCAGAAGACCGGAGAACAGCATGTTCGATCCGAACGCGAACATACTCCGCAGCGACTGGAAACTGAACAGCCACGCCGGCCGCCATGGACTATAGCCCCAGGCTAGTGCCACACGCGCGGACTCACGGGACAATTGCTGCGCGACCAAGCTCCAGACACCGCAACCCAGATAGGCGGCCGTAACACCCACGACGCCTGACGTGACGCTCGACGCGACCTCAACGGCGCACTGCTTCTTGAAATCGATGCGCTTGGTGAGCAACGTTAGCTGGACGTGGCCGAGTGCCCCTATGACCAGTCGCACCGACAACACCTGCGTTAGCAGGATCAGCGCCGGTTGACCATAGAAGCGGGCGACCAGGGGTGCGGACACCCACAGCAGACCGCAACCTATGACGCTGACGACTATGTTGAAGTAGAAGATCGAACACTCGTCGACGCGTGTAGCCTTCGTCTTTTGAATGAGGGCATATCCGTAACCACTGGTGACAAAGGTTTCGGTGACCGCGACCAGCACCCAGATCATCGCAATCAAACCAAAATCCGCCGGTAGCAGGAGTCTGGCGAGTACGACCTGAACGACAAGATTCGCGCCCTGGACGCACAGAGACTGGAGCAATCGCCATGCTGATGCACTCATGGCTTGGTTCTTGAGGTCCGCGCCCAAATGCTTACTCTCCGTCCACGGCAGGCAAGTCAGTCCATGCAGAAGTGCAAATCATCGGCGGCAAGACGCACATCTCTTGCGAACACATGCAGAGCAGCATCCTGGAACAACGTTCTTGTAGACTTCTCTCACTGCTGCTCCCTTTGGCGCCTATGAACAATCGGCCTTCCGCGCGAATGTGCGCATTATCTCCAATGTTTCATTATCTTCCATGACTGCATTGCCTGCACCCGATATATGGATCCCGCGCACAAAGCATACCCCTCTACCGCAGGCCTTTAGCCGCGATTTGAGTTCTTCGTGGGGCAGGAACCGCAGGAACTGTTTTGTCTTGAGTTCCGCTCTCTTGTATGCCTTCCTGATCAGGCACAGCAAATGCGCAGACATATGCAAATGTCCCACTGGCCCAGCACCGTACCACATGGGGATAATCACCCACGTGCAACATGGCTGCATGCCCTTTGCCCCTGCCTTCCTCCGTCTCGCTGGTGCAGCAGTACCGCGCATATGGATTCTGCCGTTCTGCCATTCCCGAACGCGGACCCGTGGTACCCCGGGGCTCCATTCGCCTCGATCCATTTCACGGCATTGACAATTCTGTTCGCGTCAGTGCCAGCAAGGTGATTCCAGTGGGACTCGACCGTCTCAATCCACTCGGTCTCGTCCCGCAGGGTGACACACGGGACACAATGCCAGTAAGCCTCTTTCTGCACGCCGCCAGAGTCGGTCAGGATGATTCTGGCGTTTCTTTCAAGCACGATCATATCGAAAAACGATATGGCCGAAATCAAGTGCACATGCTCATTTCCGGTTCTCAGATCGGACGGGTCGATGTCCGGCGATGTTACCCGGTCTGCTGGCCAAGTGAGCGAGTTCTTCAGCAACTGCTGCCGTGTCCGAGGATGGAGCGGTACAATGACGGGACACTTTTGTGTGGCAAGTACATTGAAGGCCTCAAATACGGCACCCAATCGCTCCGCATCATCAACATTCTCCTGACGGTGCACCGTGGCTAAATAGTATGACTTAGGCTCCAAATGAAGCGAGGACAGAGTTGTTGACCCCCTCTCGGCAATACCGCCGAAGAACAAAGCGGCATCGTACATGATGTCGCCGACATGGTATATGCCGTCGGCTATGTTCTCCCGCTTCAGGTTCTCCACCGCTGTCTTTGTAGGGCAGAACAGCGCGTCTGCCACATGATCCGTCAGAATGCGGTTGATCTCTTCTGGCATTCTCTTATTGTACGATCGCAATCCCGCTTCGACATGTGCGACGGGCACGTGCAGCTTAGCAGCCGCCAAGGCGCCCGCTAGTGTCGAATTAGTGTCGCCATATACCAGAACCCAGTGAGGCCTGCGCTGCTGAATCTCGTGCTCCACTGCCTCCAGCATCTGCCCGGTCATAGCGCCATGAGACTTGCCTCCACAGTCCAACCGGCGGACCGGATCAGGAATTGTCATATCACGAAAGAATACGTCGCTCATGTTCTCATCGTAATGCTGCCCGGTATGGATGATCTCCTCGATAATCTGTGAGTCGGGATGCTCTTCATTGTGGGCGATGATGGCTCTAGACACCATTGCCGCTTTGATGAATTGGGGTCGCGCCCCGACGACAGTGAGGATCTTTAGGCTTCTCATTCGGTGATTGCGCTATACCTCTCTGCAGCCTCTGTACAACTTCGTCCCCAGCCGCATGTGTTCGGGCAAGGCTTGATCTTCATCTAGGTCCAGGCATCTGACGACATCCGGCCCAATGCTTTTGTATCGAAATCCACTTTCCGCACATACCATGATGCCATCGCCATCCGGCCTACCGAGAGGTATCCCATGCCTGCTCATCCAAGCTACTCGCTTGGCGGGGACCCCCATCATCAACGCATAGTCTGGAACATCCTTCGTTACGACGGCTCCCGCCGAGACGAAACAGTAGCGGCCAAGCGTGACGCCGCAGATGATGGTCGCGTTGGCACCGACTGTCGCGCCGCGCCGCAGCAGGGTCTTTTCATACAGATCATGACGCACAATCTGTGAGCGGGGGTTCGTCACATTTGTCAGAACGCAACTGGGGCCGAGGAATACATCATCTTCAATGACTGTGCCCGTGTACACCGAGACGTTGTTCTGGATCTTCACGTTGTTGCCGATCACGACGCCGCCCGCGACGCACACGTTCTGCCCGAGGATGCAACGCTCGCCGATCTTGGCTTCCTTCATGATATGGCAGAAGTGCCATATCTTCGTACCCGCTCCGATTTCACAGGGCTGATCCACATATGCTGATTCGTGAACGAAGTAGTCTGCTTGTGACATGCAGCATTATCCTCTATCGAATCTTCTTGAGCATTGGATGATAGTCGCCTTGGAGGCCAACGGGCCTGCTGCGGCGGATGTTGGAGGCAATATCGATGGCCGGTTTCGCGTCTTCAAGACCGTACCCCCTGCCCGCGAGAATCTCCTCGTAGGTCCTCGTATGGAGGTCCGCGAATCCCTCCGTGAATTCGAACTCTTCCCCATTCATCTTGATCGAGCGGTAGGTGGCCGGTTTCCCGTTCTCCGGAGGACCCGGCAGGTCATCTCTATCGATGGAAAGGAACCAGCGGACGCGGGCCCTCTTGAGCTCAAGGAATCCACCGGTTTTTGTGGGCTGATCCACCTGGACGACATTATATTGCACGGGGCCGAAAATCCACTCCAGCATGTCAAAAAAATGGATGCCGATGTTCGTGGCGATTCCGCCGGACTCCTCGACATCTCCTTTCCAGGAAACGAGGTACCATCGACCGCGGGGTGTAATATACGTCAGCTCGATATCATACTTGCTACTGGCAGCTTCGGAATCGATCCTCTGCTTGAGAGCCACGATCGAGGGGTGATGTCGCAACTGGAGAATGACGTAGGTTTTCTTGCTCCGCTCCTTCTCGATCTCCTGCAACGCCTCAATGTTCCATGGGTTCAGCACGACCGGCTTTTCGCAGATGGCATTCGCGTCGATCCGCAGGGCGAAGCGAATGTGGGCATCGTGAAGGTAGTTGGGGGAACAAATCGACACGTAGTCGATCTTGTTGCCGTTCTCACGCCGCTGTTTTTCAATATGCCGGTCAAACCGTTCGAACTCCGTAAAGAAACGAGCCTCCGGGAAATAGGAATCGATAATCCCCACAGAATCGCTCTTGTCCAGCGCGGCGACAAGATCATTACCAGTGTCTTTGATGGCCTTCATATGTCGCGGCGCGATATATCCCGCCGCACCGATGAGAGCAAATCTCTGCATGATCGCGCGCTCCTTATGATCTCGGATCATCTCAGCAGTGGTGCCTTCGGTGACCACACCATGCGTTCATCAATCAGCCTGGTGAAGAGGGTCGCCCGGCGGCCGGCATCTTCCAGGGAGCCGTTGACACAGATGGCTACTTCGAGTTGTTGCGAGATCCCGGATCGTGACCGTTGCTGAGCGGGATTGTCATGGTGAAGATTCGCGAGAGGTCCGGCTTGCCGTCCGGCGGACGCCAGAGTTCTTCTTCGACGCGGCCATCCTCGTGGGGTCGTATTCAGGGCGATCCAGGCGAAGTCCATCCGTTCGGCCGCCTCACAGATGGCCTCCCACCGCCGGTCTGCACCGCAGGCCTGTCGAAACCACAGTTGTAACTGTTCGAAGGCTGTTTCTTCTGCTCGTTCCTGACAGGTAAGCTTGTACTTCTCCTGAAGGCGACTGACTGTCTGGCCTAATCGGACCGCTCCTACGAGTTGGAACAGTAGAACAATAAAGAGCAACGCAAGCGCGAACACCACCAATGAACCGGCGTTTTCGCTTCCCATCGTGAGCAGGCCGAGCCCGACGGCGCACAAGGTCACGCCGTAGATGATCAGGACCGCGCGGCGCTGGGTGAAGCCAAGTTCGAGCAGGCGGTGGTGGAAGTGGCTCTTGTCGGGTGCGAAGGGAGATCGGCGTTCCAGGAATCGCCGGAGCATGGGAGAACAGTGTGTCAAAGATCGGGATCCCCAGAGCCAGGGCCGGCAGCGCCAGGGCGACCAGGGCCGTCGACTTCGAGACGCACGTCACGCTGGCCGCCGCGATGGTAAAGTCGATGAACAAACTGCCGCAGTCATCCATAAAAACCTTGGCCGGGTTGAAATTGAAGAACAGGAAACCCGACAGACTGCCCAGCAGAGATAAGGCAAACAGCGCCATCATCACGTCATTGTCCCGGATCTCGCCGGTATGGATCGTGCTGCCATGGATGGCGAGAATGGCGATCACGCCGCAGGCAATCGCCGTGACCCCTGCGGCCAGCCCATCCAACCCGTCACTCATGTTGACGGCATTCGTGACTCCGACGATCCATAGAATGGTGATCGGGCAGGCCAGCCCGCCAAAACGATGGCAATGCCCCCACCCAGATTGATGCTGCCGATCCGGACCCCGGCAAGACACAGAAGCATCGCCCCGAGCACCCTCACCACCAATTTGAAGCGGGCCGGCAGCCCTCGCAGGTCGTCGATCAGGCCGATCAGAAAAACCACCGTCGCCGTAGCGAACAACGTCAATACCTGGAGCTGCTCCCTGCGAAATCCCTCACCGATGGCGTTTGGCAGGAACCGACCAAGTCTCACGCCTGCTCGGTAGAAGTCGAGGCCCCATTATCGACGTTCCGGTTGATGTCTGCCGGCACTTCCTCACCCGTCTTCCCATGACTATTCGAGCCGCCGTAGCCCTCGTGATAGCCATAGACACCATAGTGGCTGTATCGCTTGTTTCTCTTGGACACATCATTCACGACAGCCCCTGCCAGTCGCGCCCCCACCGACAACAGGGCATCCCGCGCCCGTTGGGTGACTATCCGCGTCGTTCTGCCTGCCCTGAGAACCACGAGGGTCAAATCAATATGGGCGGCAAGGATCTGGGCATCGGTCACCAGGCCGACCGGCGGCGAATCAACCAGGATGCGGTCGTAACCTCCCTTGAGCTGCTCCAGCAGCGTGGCGAAGCTCTTGCCATTGAGGAGTTCCGACGGATTCGGCACCTGCCGACCGCTTTCCAGCACATCCAATCCATCCACTTCCGTGGATCGGATCGCCTCCTCGCGCGTTACCCTTCCATTCAGCACGTCGGTCAATCCCTGGTCGTGCCCGTTCTTTGCGAAGACTCGGTGCTGCATCGGCTTGCGCAGGTCCGCATCGACGATGAGTGTCCTCTGGCCGGCCTGTGCCATCACAATCCCGAGGTTGCTCACCAACGTGGTTTTCCCCTCCAGCGTGCCGGGGGAAGTCACCAGGATCGTCGTTGCCTGTTCTCGCGAGGTGCCGAACAGCAGCGCCGTACGGATGGCACGAAACGCCTCCGATTCACGAGTGTCCCGAGCATGCAACGATTGCCTCCCGGGTCCAATCAACCTCCGTTTCGATATCGACGGCACCGCGCCCAGCACCGGCACGCCCAGAATCGCCGTAATCTCATCGGCCGAGCGTACACTCTGATCCCTCCAGTCCCGCACCAAGGCCAACCCCGCCCCGACCATCAGTCCCAGCACCAGCCCTATGCCCATGATCCGTGTCGCCTGCGGTGAGGACGGCTTCGTTGCGGGGAAGGCCTTGGCCAGCTCATGAATAGTCAACCCCTCAGAACGCGCGTTAAGGTCCAGAGCGTTGATCTGATTCAGGAGACTGTTATATATGCTCTCGATCATCGTGCACTCGGAAGTGATGAACGCATACTCGGAGTACTGCTCGCCGGTGCTCTGGACTTTGGTGGACTCTTTCGCATACATCTCGGTGAGCTGCCGTTCATGTGCCCGCGCATCCTCCGCCAGGCTTTTCGCGAAGGCCATGTGGTTCTGGACAAACTCCTTGTCGAGCTCGGTAATCCTCTCCTCGATCTGGGCCTTCCGCTTCTGCAGCCATGTGATTTGAGAGAGCTTCGTGATTTCTCCGCCGGTCGAGATAGCCTCGAGCTGTAAGCGCGTTCTCTCCAGTTCCTCGACTAGACGAGCCCGCTCGCTGTCTCCGGCCGCACCTGCGGCGGACGCTTGCTGCCCGTAGGCATAGACATACTGCCGGAATTTGGTGGGCTCTTGTTCAGCCTTCTGCAGTGCACTGTAGTAGGAATCCTGCCGGATCACCTGGGAGCGGGCGTCGGCAAGCTCCTGGCGCAGCACGTCGTCCGTTTGAAAATCGGGGCCACCCCGGGCACTCTCCACCACCTCCGGATATCTCTGCTCATGCAGCTTGCGTTCCCGGTACTTTTGCTTCAACTCCTCAGAGCGTCTTTCCAGTTTGCTGTTCAGGTCCTTGAGCAGGTCCGCCGTGCTGAGCTGCCGGTTGGCCCTATGCCACCCAATGTAGGCGCGCACCACGGCGTTCACCACCTGCGCAGCATCCTCGGGATAGGCGGACGACGCCGATACATTGATAATGTCGGTGTTCTTGCCGACCGTGGCGCCAAGAGTCCGCATCACATCCTGCTGCGCATCGGCGGGATCATGGCGCGAGCCAAGCGTGAGCACATTCGGATCCCTCATCGCGGCAGCGAGGATCTCCGGACTTGTGATCATATTCGCTTGTGTCTGAAGATAGTTGGTTGACGTGCTACCCAGGGGTTGCGGGGCGCCCAGATTGGGCTGCCCGCCGTGCTTCTCGACCAGAATCCGCGCTGTACTCGCGTACATCGGCGTAGCTCTCCGCAGATAGACGTACGCCCCAGCGACCCCCAGAATAGTCGAGAGCAGGATAAACCACTTGCCTCGCCAGGCAATGTGGAAAAGACTGTCGCTCCCACCGGCCATGACAGGCATAGGTGGACTATAGGGTACCATCGCGGTCTGGCTATTGCGGCTTTCGCTGGGCCCGTATGTTGCGTTCATCACAGATCTCTACCCGCGTGCAGGGACACCCTTCGCGTGACAGTTACACCGGCCAACAATACAGATGTGAACCCGACTCTTCATGGCCCCTTCACATCACATTGCCAAGTGTCTGGACATTTCCCCTGGAGCCGCTTCCTGCAAATCCTCCGTCACGGCAGACTCCGTCCCCGTCGGTATACACCGACAGGTCCGGCGTGGACGTTATTCAGGCCGAATCCCACTTCGACCGGTTGTCTACCGAGCCGACATGCCGTTACGCCTTTGTGACACCATCGATCCGCCACAAACGGAACATACGGTCCTGATTTCGCGAACAGACATGTGGCACTGCACCACGAACAGGAACGAGGACCCGCAGGCCGGATGCGCACAGATTCAGCCGGTACTTCCAACGAAGTACAGGCAATAACGCTGCCATCAGCAGCCAGATGTGGAGAGAAACAGCGTGAAGCAGGCCCGCGCCTGCTGTGCGCACCGCCCCACAGGAATTGTCCACGCCACGAAGTTCCATGTAACCTGCCCAATCCACCTGACTCGCGCTGCCCACGGTATCCTCATAACCGTCAACAGCAACTCCTCCGAAACAACCGCTCCGCCATCCTCCGATGAAGATGCGCGCCGGCCGGCCCGACCCATCCGCCTAGCCGGACGAAGGGTCTGCACCGGGTGAGACGATGAATTGAGAAAGGGACTTGACGACGCGGGACCAACGTGCTATGATCGCGCTATCTGCCGAGGGCGCAGAAATAGCGCCCTTGGTCAGACCGAGGGGGACCAGCAATCGCTTGCGAAGGCTGTGTTGCTGGTCCACCTCCCTTTTCCAGCTTTCTCAATCCTGGCCGCACACAGAGACGCATTCCATCCGGCGACCGGGAACACAAATACGCATCAATGGTCAATTGGTTTGCTGACTGTCGTTTCCTCCCGTTTGTATTATGCTGAACTCCAGCACAAGGGCACAGCACGCCACGCACATTCCTGCGAAGCGTTGCCGCACCTGATAGACCGCTCGCGTCTCCCCGTCCATGGGTGTGCTTCGAGCCTCCACTGTCATTATCTCCAAAAGCCCAGACGAAATCAAGCGTGAAAACTACGGGATTTTGCTGGAATATTCCCGCAAATCGCCAACCAAACCTGCGCAAAACGACGGATCTCATGCATGAAACCAGAGCCAGGCTTCTCTATCGGCCCCGCCGCAGCGATAGATGAGAGCCGACATAAAGCCTCATACCAAACAACGTAAAGACACCGCGCGTCTCTGAGGATTCATTCCCGTCACTGCGAGTCTGTAGCACGAGCGTCGCCCATCAAGTCGGCACTTCTGGGGTAGCTCGGCCTTCTCCAGACGTCGTCGCAGAAAAAATCGGAGATTCCCGATTTGATTTGACTTGACGATTCAAACCGCATGGCCTACAATTAGGTCGTGTCTGTAAGGGCCGCGGACACGGCTGCCAAACAAACCTACGACGCTGTGTTTGGATGCGCCGTTAGCCCTTCAGCAAGAGACGTAGCGCCAGTGGTTCGGTGAGGGAAACTGTAATGCCGGCTGGACACGAGAGGAAGATGCGGCAATTCCAGGAGGCGGATGCCGCGCAGCCCCGAGTCTGTGAATCTGGGCAATTACGGGATCGGCTTTGCGAAGACGACGACCAGTGGCGATCCATGGCCGAAAATGCACGCGATATTGTCTTGGCTATTGATCCTCAGGGCACCATCTTGTCCATCAATCGGACGGTGCCTCCCTACACGCCAGAAGAGGTAGTCGGCACAAGCACTTACGACTACTTGCAGCCCGATGATCACGCCCCACTTCGAAATGCCCTTCAGCAGGCCATAGCAACCGACGAACCTTGTAGTTACAGGCTGGCCGGCGCCGGGCCCCACGGGCGTGTTTCATCCTATTCCGTCAGTATTTGGCCCATAAAGCAGGAAGGCAAGGTCGTCGCGTTGACCTTGATTGCGACAGATTTGACCGCCCAAAGGCAACTGGAACAGCTAATGCGGGAACCGCACCTGTACTGCCGCGGTGTGCTTGACAGCATCGCCACAGGGGTAGGTCTGGCCACCATCGAAGGCCAGATCCTGGACTGCAACGAGGCGATGCTGCGGATGATCGGTTGGTCAAGAGCAGAGATAGGGCAAATGAGCTTGAAGGATATCTGTGCGGGCGCCGAGGGACATTTCAAGCTTTTCGAACAACTGCGGGCGGATGGCCTCATCCGCGATGCGGAAGTGCAACCCATTCGGAAGGATGGAGGCATATGTTGGGCTAATTTGAACGTTCTTCCTTTTCCCCTCGCCGGTCGTCATCTTCTGTTGATCACGCTCGTAGACATCACCAAACAGAAGTATCTGGAGTACATGCAGAGGGACGTGGAAGAGAAGTACCAAAGTCTCGTGCGGAAGACGGGTACCATTGCCTATGAGTTTGATGAAAAGGGTGTCATTACCTTGATCAGTCCAACGGTGGAGACAACCCTGGGCTACCGGCCTGAGCAATTGGTGGGCAAACGCTTCACGATTCTAATCCCTAAGAACAGGCGAAAGCGGGCCTTGGAGAACTTGAAAGCAGTCTTCGCGAAAGGGAGATTGGCCGGACAGACAACGCTGCTGGACAAGGAAAAACAGCTTCACCCGGCGGAATACGAATCTACGGTGATCAGGAGGAGCGATGGCCACTTGTGTGTGCAAGGCATGGTCAGAGGCATCTCAGAACAGATCGAGATGAACCATCATGTAACAACCCTATCCTCGGCCTTTGAACAGTCCGCCGATGGTGTGACGCTGATCGGCCCGGAATTCCAATTGCTCTATGTCAATGAGGCCTTTGCCCGCATGCACGGGTACCGTCGTGAAGACATGCTGGGAATGCCCGTGGCAAAGCTGTGCGAACAAGGGCAGAAAGGAGGACGCGAAGACGGCCGCGGCCAAACCCCACAACTGGGTTCATGGGAGGGGGAGGCAAGCCACGTTCGCAAGGATGGGACCACGTTTGGGGTGCGCGTGTCGGTGGCGCCGGTGCAGGGTGAACAGGGAGAACCTGTCGGGATCCTGTCGATTGCGCGCGACATCACGGAGTCCCAGCAGGCAGAAGAGGAACTCGACGCCTACCGCTGCAAGATAACTCGGATGGAACGACTTGCCTCGCTGGGAACCTTCAGTGCCATACTTGCGCACGAACTGACCCAGCCTTTGACGGTCCTTCGCCTAGCAATCGACAATTCACTGCAAGCATTGCAGGGGACCTCCTGGCCCAACGCGGAAATGTTGGTAGAAGAGCTCCAAGCTGGTCTAAGGGCGGTTGAGAATGTCTCTTCCATGACCAGCCAGATCCGGGATTTCAGCAGAAAGAGCTCGGAACATGCCCTTCAGCGCATCGATTTGAATACGGTTGCCAGGGATGTGGTACGTTTGTTGGAACAGCCTGCCCGGCAATCCAAGATCGCTCTGTGCCTCCGGGACATGAATAGACTTCCCCCTGTCTTCTTGAGCAACGACATGGAACAGGTATTCTTCTCGCTGATTCAAAACGCCATCCAGGCGGCGGATGGGAAGAACAATCACCGCATGACCATCAGCGGCGCTGTGCAGAATGAGCACATTGAACTGCGCTTCGCCGACGATTGCGGTGGCATCCCACCGGAACATCTCGCGAACATTTTCGAACCTTTCTTCACCACAAAACCCGTGCGTTTCGGAACGGGTCTCGGACTCCCCATCGTTCAGCAGATCGTGCGGAAGAACAAGGGCCAGATCCAAGTGGAGAACAAGCCTGGTGAGGGAGTGACTTTCGTCGTCAACTTGCCAATTGAACGAGACGGGAGGCCCTGACCGGCAAAATGGCAGATAATCCAAGCCAAGACATCTTCCTGGTAGACGATGAGCCGGACGTGCGTCTCGTGGTCAGCAGAACTCTTGAGTCCCTGGGCTTCAGAGTCACCTGTTTCTCCTCTGGGACCGATTGCCTTCGGCAGATGCGCTCCAGTCGGTGTGACTTGCTTATCGCCGACGTGAAAATGTCTGGTATGGACGGCCTGGAGTTGCTGGACAAAGTGAAACGCATGATACCCTCGCTGCCGATTCTGGTTGTAACCGGCTATGGCGACATACCAATGGCGGTCACGGCCTTCAAGAAAGGAGCATCTGATTTCCTTGAGAAGCCTTTGGATATGCAGTCTCTGCAATCGACTGTCGCATCCTTGCTGGACCCGGATAGCAGGCCTCACCCACCGGTAAATCAGGTACTCACGAAAATCGAGGCAAGGGTCCTGGAGCTGATCATGGACGGCAAGAGCAATTCGGAAATGGCGAAGATTATGTGCCGTTCGCATCGGACCATTGAGGATCATCGAGCGAACATTCTTCGGAAGTTCAGCGTTGACAACCTGGTGGATCTGGTCAAGCAGGTAGCCGTAGTGAGGCTGCCCTCTACGTTCGAGAAGCATCCGCGCTAGATCTCCAGCTCTGAGTTGGCGATCTCTGCCTCTTTGCGAGAGACATGGCTTTTTCTGCTATCGAGACTGGGATCATGCCACGAAGATTGTCTGGAAGAAATTCCCAGTTGTTGCGAGTCAGAACCGTAGAGCTTGTTGAGAATAGTGCAGTAGCGGATGCACGTGTCCTCAAAGACATGAGGTGGCACGTGTCTCCCAGTTCCCTCTTTCCGGTGCCGACCGCTCAGAGCACGGTCTACCGCTCTGGCCTCGTTGTCCACCCGGTTCGAGGTCGGGAAGGCGTTGGCGAGAGGACCCACCAAACCGTACAAAGAGGAGAACGCACTGAGCAATAGCGGCCCCCATGCTTGGCTGAACGCTGATATAACGGTGTACGCAAGCGAGATCACCACTATCGTCCGCACTATGCAGGAAACGCCGCATCCTGCGAAGGTGTCGTGTTGCGATCGCCGATTATTGAAGATGAACAAGGAAGGACTGCAGAGAAGCATCTCTCGCTCCCCGGCCGACAGCAGGTCCGGGAACTGTCGCACAATCCGCCTGGCGATGTGCCGGTTTCGCAGGTCGATTCCGTGCACGCACAGGAGCACGGCGACAAGAGTGACAGGAATGTAGTAGGGCGACAAGCCTGCACCTGACAGTGAGAGGGTTCCGAAACACAAGGCGGTAAGAGAAAAGACGCTTGAAACTGCCATCATCTCAACACCCGTTCCGCGGTTCAGCTGCGCGGCTCAGTTCAAGTTTCGCCCTTTTCCAGGGCGTATTCTGTGTGCCTCGATGCGAGGCCATCCGTACGTCATGGCTGTCCTGTCGTTTCGAGGCCATACGATTCGCTTCGCAGCGTCTGCCGAGGGCACAGAAATAGCGCCCTTGGTCAGACCGAGGGGGACCAGCAATCGCTGGCGAAGGCTGTGTTGGTGGTCCACCTCCCTTTTCCGGCTTTCTCAATCCTGGTCGCACAGAGATGCATTCAATCCGGCGACCGGGAACACAAAAACGCATCAATGGTCAATTGGTCTGCCGACTGTCGTTTCCTCCCGTTCGCATTATGCCGAACTCCAGCACAAGGCAGGGACTACGCCACGCATACTCCTGCGAAGCATTGCCGCACCTGATAGATCGCTCGCATCTCCCCGTCCATGGGTGTGCTTCGAACCTCGATCCCTATTTTCCCCAAAAGCCCAGACGAAATCAAGCGTGAAAACTCCGGGATTTTGCTGGAATATTCCCGCACCTCCGCAGCCAAACCTGCGCAAGACGAGGGGTCTCATGCACAAAATCCCAGCCAGGCCTCTCCGCCGGCCCCGCCGCAGGCGATAGACGAGAATTGGCCGTTCACGACGGCAGATGCCAGAATCAAACGGAAACGGCTTCATCCCTCGATCGAAGGACGATGGAGCACTCGCGTGGTGTCTGACGCTTCTCCGCATTTGGCGACTTTCGCCAAGACGTTCGCGACCGTCGCACTCCGGACGAACACCTGGGGATTCTGGTTATCGTTTTCCACATACCCGGTGATAGAGGCGATCAAGTTCGGGATACTGGCGAACGATCTTCGCCGGATGCGTGTGTCGGTAATTCCCCGGAACCATCGTGCGACCATGTTGACGGAACACCAACGGACCGGTGATGGGTTAATCCGAGCCGGTCGATTTGCAACAGAATCTGCAACAGACATGCGCATCTGGGCTACGTTTCGGCTTCGGTTGCGCTTCGGCCAGCATCCTAAGTCCTTATTTGACAAGCATAAAGCGTTTATCCACAATTAGTTACAAACGGCGTCCCCGAACTGTCGATCCGAAGGTTGAGGGTTCGAGACCCTTCGGCCTCGTTGGTTGAGTCATAGGCCAATAAGCGACTTACGCTTGTTGGCCTTTTTCGCAGGGCTCTCGAAGACCCCTGTCGCAGCCCTTCTGCAACAGTCCTCGACTTGCGGTACGATTGGCTGCCTCCTGGTGGCCATCGTTCCCTTGAAAATCGAACCGACAGGCTGGCTCGTATTGGAGTACCCCGCCCGCCGCATCACATCGAAAAGGTTCAGCCGCTGGTAGAACCCGTCCGGGATGGAACCAACGAGATCATTATGCTCAGAAACCAGCGTGTGGATGTGCGCCGATGTTGGCAAGACAAGGTCCCATGACGTATAATCAGGTGGACCGTGGCCAGGTTGTGCCTCGTGACGTTGCAGGTCGTCCCCGTTCAGGGACGTCCAAGGCCGGTCCGAAGAGGCCGTTGCGATGGCTTTCCCGAGAGCGACGTTGGAGATTGTTGGCGCGGAGCAGGCCCTGGAAATTCAAGGCTTCTCCGGTTGCCTTCCGGTATCATCAGGTGCGACTGCTGATTGAGGAGATGTCGTAGAGCCACGGGGACCCTATTCACCAACACGGGAGGTGAGAAATGAGAGAAGATCCGGTATCGCGACGATCGTTTGTGACGCACACCGCACTCCTTTTGGGCGCTGCATCCGTGGGCGGAGGATGCAGGCTCGTGGGCGGAAGACGCGGGATACGAGAGATTGCATTCGAGTTGAGCGAGACGGGTTTTATAATCAACCCGGCTTTTCGAAGCATGGAATCCGATGCAGGAGGGCTGGAGCTGTTTACCTTTTTGCCGGGTGGAAAGAGACTGTCCTACACGTTTTCCGGCCTCCAGGCGGACTTGTTGTCCGCAATTCGCTCGCGCTCGCACGTCAAAGATCTCGCGTCCGTGTTAGCGCCACGATATGGGATGTCGGAGGAAGAATGTATGACCCAGGTGATGCGCAGCATAGAGGAGCTCCATGCCACCGGCGTGGTGCTGTTGGGGGACACCTATACGACGACGGTCGTGGAGACCAGATATGAGTGGCGCTTTCAAGGTTACGTGTGATCTGTACACCGGATGTGTTCCTTTCCTGCGAATGCCGCTCGCGCCTTCAGAACGACCACCGTTTACTCGCAACCAGGAACTCCGATTTCCTACGAGGAATCTCTTCCAAGCGCATGAGGCAAATTTCTCAATCCGGAAACTACAGGCAGCCGGGGAACGCGTACGGAGCGTAGGGCGTGTCGCCCGTAGAGGACGACACCCATGAGTGTTGACCACACGAGGGAGTGCGATTGGCGGGCGACCAAGAGGTCGTGCGTGAGGGGTTAGTGACGGGGAAGGAAAGGGTCAGGATGAGGAGCGAGGTGGGGAATGGCAAGCGGCAGTCCCTCCCGCCCGTGAATTCGGGCCCGGGAGGTGGACCGGCCGGCAAAGAACGCCTCCGGGTGGGCCATCCCAGGCCTTCCGTGGCCACGTCGTGGACTTCCTCACCCGGATGCTTCTCCGCCGTCTGGTACGTCTTGCCGGGCGACGGCCCCGCGGAACGGTCTCACTTTTTTGAGGCGCCTTTGGTCAATACGCCGAGGGTCGTCGCGCCTTCGAAGGGGGCACCGATCTTCGAGACGGCTTTCGCCAGCGCGCTGGCCGTCGCGTCCGTCAGTCGGCCCTGAACGGTCGCGGTTCCCTGGGGCGGTTGGATACTCGCGGCGACCGCGGCTCGGTCGAACCTGACCATCCGTTCCAGGACTCCGTCGGCGTCGAAGTCAGCCACGTTCCCGTCGTTGGCCTGTGGTGTGGCCCAGCCCTGCTGGCCCAGATAGGCGGGGATGCCGTTGAGCGTGACGGTCGCCCCATCGATCGCGTGAACATCCTGCCCTTCGGTCAGCTCGATGTAGCATGTGACCCAGTTGCCGTTACTGCTGGGGTTCAGGATCCCCGGATCGAGGTTGATGACGGCCGGAATGATCGTCGGCCCCTGGACCAGGCGCACGTTGTCCCAGTCGGTCCAGTAGGCGGCGCCGAACGTCCCGGCATCGACCGCCGTGTTGCGGATCTCGAGGCGATGCCAGCCCGCCAGGTTCGACACGTTCACCTGTTGGTCGCGATACACCCCCTCGGTACTGCGGCTCCAGAGGACCACGCCATCGACCTGCAAGGAGGCTTCAAAGTGCGCGAACGCCCCCTGGGGCTGTGCCGTCAGGCAGACGTCGAACTCGATGCTGCCGATCCCCGTCAGATCGACGAACTGATAGAAGCCCTGAGAGTTGCCGGGGGAGACGGGTCTGCCAATCTTGTTGAACATCGCTACCGAGTACTGTCCCTCCGTGGCCCACTGGTTCGTGCAATATGAGTTGAACGACGAGTGGTCGATCCGGCTCCAGAACTGGGGCAACGGCCGGGGCCAGGGCAGCCCCGCGTACGTCGTCTCAAAACTTGGGTTCAGGACGTCCGCCGCACACACGGTGGACCCTACCAGAACGATCAGAATGCTTAACGACCTCACTCCCACATGCCCCCTACTTTTGGCCCTGTCGGCCCTAACCTTGGTACCAGTCATAAGATCACTCCCGTGGACTGACACCCGAAACGCACCGCGCACGCCGCTGCCGGCATCGCAAACCGCGGGACGGATGAATCTCTCATGCGCAGTGGCGCATCGCTATGTCTTTTGAAGACGGAGCGAAACGCGGATTCGGTGGCACTTCTTCAGCGTGGCTGGATCGTACTTCTAATGAGGGGTACCTACCCATTCTAAAGTATAGCGTAAAATCGCCCCCTGCCAAATGCTCGGGGGAGAGGTGCCGCGGGTCCGACATTCGTTCCGGGGCCGGAAACGGCGCAAAAGAACAAGGCTGCGAAACGAAGCCCGCAGCCCTGTGATATTCCGTCGATTCGTGCGCGGTTACAGCGTGCGGCGTCTCCGCAGCCAGCCGACCAGACCCGCCCCGATCGTGCCCAGGAGGATGGCACCGGGGGCCGGAATCGTGCCGATGTACACATTGTCGATACCGGTGTTGATCCGTTCGCCGCCGACCGCAGTCCACGTAATAGTGTAAATCGGCTCATCCGCGGCAAAGCCAAGGAACTGAACCTCGGCGGGGTTACGATTATCCCACACGGTGAGGAGCGGAGTGACGCCACTGCTGCCATACCATTTGGTGATCACGTTATCCACCCCGTTCAAATACACGTCGAAACCAACGACGGGGGCGGGGTTCGCACTCAGGTCGATCGTGAACACCTCGTTGCCGTTCGAGGTCAACACGCTGCTCGTCGTGATGGGCACGCCGAAGTTGGTGTAGCCCGGCGAAGCCACCCACACATTCGGATTGCTGCCTTGCGTCCCCGTGTAGGTAATGCCATTGCTGGTCAGCGGCTGTATCTGCGCGTCTTTCGGAGCGACGGCCTCGAAATCCTCGACGAGAGTCACGCTGTTATCGGCAAGGAAGGGACTCTTGTCGAAGTACACAGTCGGCGCCGCCAGACTGACGCTACTGAACGACGCCAAGACCCCAGCAGCCACGAGAAATGCCAATGTAGACGATCGCATACCTACTCCTCCTCCGAAGACCGAGTACCGGCAGCCCAGGAGGCTGTCGAACTCATTGTCTATACATACCTATAATCCGTATTTTACCCATCTTTCCTGTCCTTGTCAACAAAATAGTCGGGTGTTTGTAGCGAATGGAGAACGCAAAGTCATCGGGTATGCAGGTGGGGGTTGTCGAGGATGGCGGCACCCCGAAGGAACCTCCTTCGGGGAACTTGCGCTCGTTTTGGTCCTATATTCTCCGACTTCTGAGGTCCGAGAAGCCATCCGGAGACAGCATTCGGCGCAGCAGCGTCACTCGGCCCCATCTCGGAAGCGATCGAGGCGTCCAGAGATGGCCGTGATTCTCACGCCTCTCCGGATCAGGGAAGGGCTTGGAGACTGACCTGTACGTCCATTTTGCGTTCGTTTCGTACGACGGTCAGCGGCAGCGTATCGCCGATTTCGTGGGAGTCGAGAATGCGGAAGAGGTCGTCCACGTTGCGGATCGTCTTGCCGTCGACAGCGACAATCAGGTCGCCGAGAACTCGGCGGCCGAGCGGATCTTGCCTGGTCGGCTGCAATCCGGCTTTCTCGGCGGCGCTGCCCGGAGCCACCTCGCGGACCAGCGCGCCTTCGAGTCCCAGCTTGTTGACTTGGTAGTCCTCGGCCAGACGGACGCCCAACCCAGGCCTCTTGATCTTCTCGCCGCGCATGAGCCGGGGGACGATCCGGTTGACGATATCCACCGGCACCGCGAATCCGACGCCGGCGTAAGCCCCGGAGGGGCTGACAATCGCGGCATTGATGCCAATCAGCCGGCCGGCGCTGTCGAGCAGCGGACCGCCGGAGTTGCCAGGATTGATCGCCGCGTCGGTCTGGATCACGCCCTGGATCAGCCGGTGCGGGGCGGCCTCGATCTCGCGACCGAGACCGCTGATGACGCCCGTTGTCAGCGTCTGGTCGAAGCCGAACGGATTACCGATGGCAAAGACCTTCTGGCCGACCTGGAGATCGTTCGAGGTGCCGATCGGGATCGGCGGCAGCAGGTGCTTCGGGGCGTTGATCTTCAGCACGGCGAGGTCTTTGTCCGGTTCGATGCCAACGAGCTGCGCCTGCCACGTGGACTGGTCCGCGAGCATCACCGTGGCCGCCTGGGCACTCGCGATCACATGGTAGTTCGTGACGATATAGCCATCATCGCTCCAGACGAAGCCCGAGCCGGCGCCTTCCGGCACCTCCAGGGCGCGCAGGCTGAAGAAATCCTGACGAACCGCCATCGTCGTGATGTACACCACCGAGGGGGAGATCGTCTTGAACAGCGCGATCGTGCCCTTCTCGTCCTCCGCCAGATCGCCCCGCGCCGTGACGGCACGCGGCTGGGCGCTGCGGTAGTATAGATCCGGCAGCCAGGTTCGCGCTTCCTTATAGAGAAATAGCAGGGCCACGACGAGCAGAAAGCCCGTCAACCACGCCCGCGACCGCGGCCGGGCCGCAGGATACTGGTAATCCCGATTCGATTCCACAGGTACTTGCTCCGAGTCATCCTGGTCTGTTGGGAGCGCCGCCACCGGCCATCCGGCGGACGTCACGAAACCTCTTCTTCCCTGACCTCCCGGGCCCCCGCCAACACGTGGGCAACTGTCAATGATAGAACCACTGCCCCGGATTGTCAAAGAGGTATTACGCCGACGTGCGGCCTGCACGTCCATCTTCTTGCCTTCGCGCAACGTCGTCCGTTGCACCGCAGCGCCGATCCGGTGCTGGCCCAGAAGGCGGTAGAAGTCACCGTCAGTTGCCCGCGCTCCGCCACCAAGCGGGGCCGGATATCCTTGGAGAAAACGCTGGCGGGAGAAGACCTGTGCCCTGTATTGGACAAGACGATCAGGGCGGTCAGCGCCAGCCCGCCCAGGACCAGTCCCATCCGAACAAAAGGCCGTGAATCTCGAATTGGATCCGAGCCATTGCTCTCCTGGTCCATGAAACCGGCTCCTTTCTTCCTCGCCTATGCCACCACCGGCGCTTCCGCCCCGGCGGATCTCTTCGCATCCTCCTCTGTTCCCGTGCTTAGAGCAAGCCTCTGCGGGAGAACGGTCCGGCACTTCCTGCCGATTCTCTGCCGCCCGCGCCATCAGCTACAATACGTCGGGCAAGCGGATCGTCGCATAGGAAAAAAGGAGGACACGAATCGGCAATAGGCAGGGTGGGAAAATCCGCGGGCCGAATGCCGGCAGAAGATGCGGACTGGGTCTGGCCCGTGGCCGGCGGCTACTCCTCCCGGAGTTCGCACAGGCCGCTCCTTTCCGGGGCTTCGGAGCAGGTCGATCAGTTCGTCGGCGGTCAGGGTGTGGGCGGTATCCTTGCCGCCAAGGAGGAAATCGGCCAAGCAGCGAGTGGCGTGGTCACGAGGAAGGTGGGCGATCTCTTCCGCGGTCGCGTCGGTGGCAACCGGCAATAGACCTTCACCGCTGAGGCCAGCCAATGCGGTGGGTGTGGTCGGAGGCCTGATCTTCGACCCTCCTTGGCCAATCCAAGCATGAAGGGCGGAGCCGTTGTCGAAAGACCGGTCCGGTGATATACTATCCTCGGTGCCGGGCAAGGCATCCGAGCCTCATGGAGAACAAGACATGGATATTGCTCGTTCAGTACATGGCGTGCCCATACGCCTGAGCTATGAACGGTGGTACCATATCGTCGAGAATCATGACGATCTGGCCAGCATGTTTCATGAGGTTCTCGATAGCATCGAGAGGCCCGAGTTCGTTGTCCGTGGAAACCATGGGGCTCTGAAAGCTGTGAGGAATATGGGCAAGAAGAAATGGCTGGTAGTCGCGTATCGGGAGTTGTCCAGACGAGACGGGTTTGTGATTACGGCCTACTTCCTCTCTCAGAGGCCCAAAGGAGAAATGGTATGGCGACCATAGCCGCGAAAAAGACTGCGGATTTTGTCAGCAATTGCGTTGCCTTGGCGACGAATATCCTGAAGCTCCCTGTACAGCACGTATGGCTGGATTATGACAAGGAGGCCGATGTGCTCTACATGAGTTTTCGCAAGCCTCAACGAGCCACCGAAACAGTTGAACTGGAGGACGATATCCTGATCCGCAAGGATGGCAAGGAGGTTGTAGGTCTGACCATCCTGAATGCCAGCCGCAGATAGATAGCTGCCGTCTGTTCTCCGTCATTCGCCCTCTGTCCTCCGGCTCACCGGTTTCGGAGCAGGTCGATCAGCTCGTCGGCGGTGCGGGTGTGGGCGGTGGCGGCGTCTTCCAGCAAGGAGTCGACGCAATCGCGTTTGGCATAGGGGAATTGGATGATTCTCTCTTCGCTTGTGACCGTGCTCGTCCCACCCCCCTATCGCGGGCAAAGGAGGTCGCGGCGTTCGACCACACAATCGAATCGTCTCGCCTGGCGCACCAAGGTCAGAGGCAGCTTGGTATCCGCGGGTTGCTCCCAAAACCGAGTTTGACCGGCTGGCCTTTGATCCTGGCGTCCACCAAGATCCTGGTCTCGCCGGGCGCAAGGCCAAGTCCGAGCAGCCAGAGAACCAGAGCCGCAAAAAGAGGTCGCACGACCGCCCGGCCCTTTTTCTTCACACTTCTCGTCTTCCTGAGAGTAGATGCTGCCGCCAATCCCATCCTTTGTCAAGAGAGCCCTTTGTTGTCGCTGGTATCGAGCGTTGGTCAGCGGTTTTGGAGCAAGTCGATCAGCTCGTCGGCCGTTTGAGCTTGGGTGGTGTCGGTGCCTTCGAGACCGAACCTGTCATGAGTCACAGGCAGAACCACGGGATCGCGGTGACCCGCTCGTGCAGTTGCAGCGGGCGGTCACAGCGACACACGACATACCCCTGGCCCGGCTGGTCGGGATGCTCGTTCAGGAAAGTCAGCACGTGGCGAGCGTCCGACACGGTTGGATTCTGCGTCCACTTGACTTCCACCGCCGTCAGGGTCCGGCCCCGCTCGATGATGTAATCCACTTCGGCGCCGTCACGAGTGCGCAGGTAATGGAGCGAGCCTTCGCCGAGATATTGCAGACGAATCCACAACTCAATCCCCACCCATTGCTCGAACAGCGGGCCGGGATTGGCTTGGGCCACTTCCTCCGAGGGTTTCAGGCCCGCCGCCGCGTGGCGCACGCCCAGATCGAAGAGCAAGAATTTTGGGGTGGAGAGCAAGTTCTTGCGTGGGCTTCGCGTGTAAGCCGGCAGGCGGAAGCCTACGAACATGTCCTCAAGAAGCTGATAGTGGCTCTTGACCGTGGGTTGGGAGACGCCGGTCTCTTGAGAAATCGCCGCGTAGTTGACAACTTGACCCGATTCACGGGCAGCCAACCGAAGGAATTGAATGAATCTGCCCCAATCCCGCACCAAGGCCTCGCGGCGAATCTCTTCTTCCAGATGCACGGCGGCGAAGGCTCTGAGCAAGTCCGGCCGGTCCGACCGTTCAGCAGCGACAACACCGGGCAACGATCCATAGGCTAAGCGGTCTTCCAGGCCCCAAGCCGGAAATGGATTCGCAGGTGTCCAGTCATCTGACCAGGGAAGGACGATAGGAGACGGCACGTGTCCCATGTAACGGGTAGAAACCTGCGATGGGGGATGCTCGACAAGCGTTAAGGGATAGAGCCGGTGCAGAAAGCTGCGTCCAGGCAGCAGATTCACGCTTGTCCCGCGAAGGCGGCGAGTCGAACTACCACACAAGACGAAACGCCAACGTTCCTTGTCGGAGTCATACAGGCTTTGTACCGCATCGAAGAGAGCCGGTACGGTCTGAATTTCGTCCACGAAAACCGTCCGGCCTCTGCGGTTCGTCGGCATGGTGCGGCAAGTTTCAATGAACATCTCGGGGTTAGCCAGCAGCCGCGACCGTTCCAGAAGGTCGGACAAATCAACTATAAAAGCGTCCTTTGGAAGTACGGATCGCAGCAACGTCGACTTGCCGGTCTGGCGAGCGCCGAACACCAGGTGCACATAGGGCCGCCTGAGCTTCTCCTGCAACGTCTTGGCATACCATCGATCAAACATGCCTACATTATAACGCCACAAATCTGTAATATCACTTTATATTTATCGCCTAAATATAAACTAAAGTTTAATATTTGTGGCCATCAGCGGTTCCGCAACGGGTCAATCAGCTCGTCGGCAGTGAGAATGTGAGCGGTGTCGGTGCCTTCCAGGAGAGAATCCGCCAAGTCGCGTTTGGCTTGATGAAGCTGGACGATCTTCTCTTCGATCGTGTCGGCGGCGACGAGGCGGTAGATGGTGACCGGGCGGGTCTGACCGATGCGGTGGGCACGGTCGCAAGCCTGGCTCTCGACGACGGGGTTCCACCACGGGTCCGTGTGGATCACATAGTCAGTGGCCGCACGCGTCCATCCTGGGAACACTTGAGATATTCTAACAAGACCCGCCCCCTCTCGACCTGGGCGAGGTGGAAAAGGAATGGCGGTTTCGTAAAGCATTTCGGGGGCGTAATGTGTTAGATAGGTGCAATTGCGCGACGAGGTTCAAGTCGAGTGAGGCACGTGCTACGCGACAAATGGCTCATTTTGAGGTTCCGGCACGGCAGTCAGGAGGCGTTCTGCCGGATCTATGAGAGGTACCGGGATGATCTCCTGCGTCTGGCCGTGTCGTTGTTGAAGGACAAGTCGGCCGCCGAGGACGTCGTGCACGAGGTCTTTGCCGGCCTGATCGGGGCACGGCAAACCTTCGAACTGACCGGCAGCCTGCGGGCCTACCTGGCCACCTGCGTCGCCAATCGCGCCCGCAACACCAACCGCGACAACCGGCGGGGCGTGCCTCTCGACCCGGCCGAGTCGGCGGCGATGCCCTGCGAGCGCCGGCGGCCCGACCAGTGGGCCGTCTGCAGCGAGGAATTCGACAGGCTCCGGGCGGCGTTGCTGCAATTGCCGTACGAGCAGCGGGAGGTGGTCACGCTTCGCGTCTACGGGCAATTGACGTTCCGGGAGATCGCGGCGTTGCACGGGGCGTCCATCAAGACGGTGCAGAGTCGCTATTCCTACGGCTTGGACAAGTTGCGTCTGGCGCTCGACGGGAAGGTGAAAGTATGAATAACCACAGGGACCTCGAAGAACTGCTGAGAAACGCCCCGTTCCACTCGAACGCCGATGCCAGTCGCGCGAGGTTGAGCGAGTTACTTGGACAATGGGATCGATCAATCGGCTGCCCCGGACAGGCAGGCGGCCTGGGGAGGCATATCATGAAGAGCACGACAGGCAAACTGGTCGCCGCGGTGATCGTTCTGGTCCTGATCGGCGCCGGCATCATTCGTTTCGGCAGTCATGGCGGCGGCATCGCGCTGGGCAACATCGTCGAATCCATGCAGCGCGTGCCGTGGGTCCACGTGACCGGCACGGTGCAATCGCCCCAGAAGAACGGACACGTCGAGCAGTGGGAGAGTCTCGACCAACGCATTATCGTCTGGATAGAGCCGGACGGCGTCATCACGTATCGCGACGCCGGCGCGGAAAGGGCGTACGTCTATCGTCCCCAGACGAACACGATCACCATCATCCCGGCCACGGACAGATACGATGCTGCCGGGCCCAGCTCGCCCGTTGCGGCGATACAGGAGATGATCGCCCGCCAGGAAGAGGCTGGGGCGCGGGTCACCTACGACGCGACGACCTACAACGGTGTGCCCGCACGGAGAATACACATCATCGCCAGGGAGGAGGACATCACGCTGATCTGCGACCGTGACAGCGGTCTGCCGCTGTGCGAGGAGGCGATCATGACGGTGGCGGAGACCTCCGAGCAGGCCGTTGCATCGGCGACGTTTGAGTATCCAGCCGAGGGTCCGGCGGACATCTACGCTCTGGGGGCGCCCCGCGACGCAAAGGTGATCGATAACCGCCCCCAGGGCAGTGCGGCCGACCTGGTCGAGCAGGTGCAGCGCCGCTTCGACGCCGGATTCGAGGACCACATCGCCGTGATGCTCGAATCGCGGGTGGAAAGCAACGACGCGCTCAAACCGACTCAGATCGTCGTGATGTGGCAGCAGGGAGCACAGAAGCGCATGGGCCGCTATCTTGCGTCCAACACCGGAGATGGCCAGCCCGCGAGGGCGACACTCTACCCGAACATCAAAGACGCCTGGCCCAACCTGACGATCGCCGACGTGCTCGCCCTGATTGGCGGCAAGTTCGCCGAGTTCCAGTTGATCTTCGACGGGACAACCTCGACCATTTGGAGCAACTTCGACCAGGTCCGGGTGGACACCAAGAAGACGGACCTGTTCCAGAGGAGCCTTGTCGAAGGGCTCGCCAATCTGGCCGGGACCAACCCGAGCGATTTGATGATGACCGACTCGGACCTCGAAGCGCTTCCCGCCGACCCGAACCATCCAGGCCTGGTCGGGTTCCGGATCGTCACGAGCCCGCGCGATTCGAGCGGACACCTGCCCGGGACCACCACCAAGCTCCGCGTCCAATCGTACTGGTTCGACCCGGCCAAGGACTATCTCCTGATCGAGAAATCCACCCGTAGTGAGCAGGACGAAGGGATCAGCCAGTCTGTCACAATGGCCACGGAGATTGGCCAGACGCCCGCGGGCAAGTGGTATCCCACGGAGATTCGGGTCGCGTCGTCCTATCCGGGGCGCGACGGGCAGACTCGTCACAACACGCGCGAGTTGCGAATCCTGCTCGACACGTCACCCGTCTTCGAGCCGGGGACGTTCGACGGCGCAGCCCTGCGGTCCGGCCAGAGCGCGGCACGTTGATCATCTCCGGCAAACCTCATTTCTGGCGTAAGAATGAGGCTTGGCCCTGCCGAAGACGTCCTCTTCCACGGGCGAGACGCCCGTGATACTCCTCACACAACCTCTCAGCGA
This sequence comes from uncultured Pirellulales bacterium, assembly GCA_964354535.1. Lineage (GTDB taxonomy): Bacteria > Planctomycetota > Phycisphaerae > Sedimentisphaerales > Anaerobacaceae > PLanc-01. The sequence goes on along the minus strand of CAYHAJ010000134.1, from coordinate 5,960 downwards.
TTTCGCAGCAGGTCGATCAGCTCGTCGGCGGTCAGGGTGTGGGCGGTGTCGGTGCCTTCGAGGAGGGAATCGGCCAGGTCGCGTTTCGCGTGGTGGAGTTGGACGATCTTCTCTTCGATCGTGTCGGCGGCGACGAGGCGGTAGATGGTGACCGGGCGGGTCTGGCCGATGCGGTGGGCGCGGTCGGCGGCCTGGTCCTCCACGGCGGGGTTCCACCACGGGTCCATGATGAGGACGTAGTCGGCGGCCGTGAGGTTCAGGCCGAGGCCGCCGGCCTTGAGGGAGATCAGGAACAGGTCGCCTTCGCCATTCTGGAAGGCGTCGATCCGCTTTTGACGGGTCTTGGGCGGGGTCGAGCCGTCCAAGTACTGGTAGCGGATGCCCTGCTGGTCCAAGTGCTCGCGGAGCAGGGTCAAGTGGTCCACGAATTGGGAGAAGACCAGGGCTTTGTGCTGGTTTTCGAGCAACTCGTCCACCAACTCGGCAAAAGCCTCCAGCTTGGAGCCGGTCAGGCCGCAGGTGGGCACGACGAGCCGCGGATTGCAGCAGCAGCGTCGCAGCTTCATCAACTCCGCCAGGACCTGGATGTGAGCCTGGCCGGGCGCCAGGTCCCGCGTGCCTTCGAGACGCTCCAGGGCGCGTTTCCGCAGGGATTCGTGCAGGGCCCGCTCCTCGGGACTCAGTTCCACTAAACGCATGGTTTCGGTGCGCGGCGGGAGGTCTTCCAGCACCTGGGACTTGGTCCGCCGGAGGATGAACGGCTGGACCAGGGACTTGAGGATGTAGCTGGCGTGCTGGTCGTGCTCGATTTCAATGGGTCGGACAAAGCGCTCCTGGAAGCGTGCCTCGGAGCCGAGCAGGCCGGGATTGATGAAGCGGAACAAATTCCAGAGCTCCGCAAGCCGGTTTTCGATAGGGGTGCCGGTGCAGATCATGCGAAAGCCGCCCGTCAGGCCCATGGCGGCGGAGGACCGCTTCGTCGCGGCGTTTTTGATCATCTGGGCTTCGTCCAGGACGATTGTGGCGAAGCTCACGTCCTTGAGAACCTCCGCCTCCTGCTGGAGCAGCGTGTACGAGCAGATCGCCAGGTCGAACGGCCCGAGGGCCTTGAGAACCTGGTCCCGGCGGCCGAGGTCGCCGATGCCGAAGCGGACCGGACGCAGGGTCGGGGCGAACCGCTGGGCCTCGGAAACCCAGTTGGCGCAGACGCTGGTGGGCGCTGCCACGAGAGTCGGCCCTTGAGAAGCCCGGTGCAGAATCAGAGCCAGGGCCTCCACGGTCTTGCCCAATCCCATGTCGTCGGCCAGGCAGGCGCCCACGCCCCACTGGGCCAGCCGGGCCAGCCAGGTGAAACCCTCCCCTTGGTACGGGCGCAGCGTCGCCTGGAGAGTCGAAGGGAGCACAGGCTGGTAGGACTCGACCGCGTGAAGCCGCTCGATATGGGCATCGAAGATCGCGTCCGCCTGGAACGCGCCGATCTCCTCTTTCCATTGTTCCAGGCCGAGGGCGGCCAGCGGGTGCATGCGGAGCGCATCGCCCTTGCCGACGAACTGCCCGCCGCTGGAGAGCCACTGCAACTGCTTGCGGAGCTGCCGGCTCAGGGCGATGTACTGGTCCTTGCCGAGGGCGATGAAGGTGCCATCCCCGGCCTCAATCTGGTCCAGGAGGGTCCGCATTTTGATCATGAGGTCCTGATCCACGCGCACCTCGCCCTCGACCTCGAACCAGTCCTGGGCGGAGTGGATCGAGAGATGCAACTGCTGCGCGGAGATGGAGCGGACCGTGATCGGGTCGCCCTTGGGCCACTCCACGGTCAGAACCTCCGCGGGAATCGCCTGCAACTGCTCGAGCAGCTCCAAAGCCTCCTGCGGATCGTCGAAGATCCAGGTATAACCATGGTTCGTAACGTCGTTGAGCAGGGTGGCGGCATTGAGGGCCCGCTCGGCCAGAACGGTCTCTTCCTTGAAATTGCGGCGGGTCTGAAGGGTCTTATCCCCGAGGGGCTCGACCAGGTGCGGATTCCCGACGCCGGGGGCGAAGGCACGTTGGGAGGACCCGCCCAACGGCAGGACGACCATCTCCGCCTGGAGGCCCGGGTCCAGCCGCTGCAAACGGAGGTGCGGTCGGCAGTCTGGCTCAACCGTCTCGGCCTCGGTACCGGCCAGAGCCACATCCGACTGAATCGCCACGTGCTTGGACATCCCCTGCAACCGGCGCAGGGCCTCTTCCGAGCGGTCCTTGGGGATGGTCACTCCCCCATCGCTGAGGATTTCCGCCATTTTCAGGTGGATCGGCTCAAAGAGCACCACCCGCACGCGCGTCAGCGACTCCTGGGTGATGCAGCTCGCCGTGCCATTCAGGACCGGGCCCGGATGCGGATCTATCGAGATGCACAGTCGCCCCCCTTTCGGCAGGATCCGCACCTCCGGCGTGCCGCGAACGATCTCCACGGGTAGGTGGGGGTGGTCTTCCCAGAAGACGTTCGGATGCCCCGCCAGGGCGTGCAGCGCCACGCCCGCGTCCAACTGGTAGACCATATCGTAATAACGTTGCTTCCGTTGGACGGCGGTCAGGACCGCCTTGTCCTGCTCCGTCAGATAGTCCAACTTCTCGTCCTGGTGATTGGCCAGCCGGTAGATCGGGATCTCGCGACCCTTGGTCCAGCCCCCGGTCTTGGTCCGCTTCTGCTCCACCGGGACCACCATAATATGGCCCCGGCCGTAATCGCGCAGCTTCCAGCCCAGACGTGCGGCGGCATTGGAGGCGCGGTTCTCCGTCCGTTCGGCCTCTTGGCGAAGGAGCTGCTCCAAAGCCCCGATCCGGCTCTCCCAAACCTCTTTGACGGGCCAAACCTCCGACAAGTCCTTGGCCGGGGTCTCCTGAAAGAAGCTCTCGGCTGGGCCGGCAAACGCCGGCAGACCGATGCCCAGCTTGCTCATGAGGCGGGCGACCTGCATCACGGGCCATCGAGCGCCGTGCTGCTCGCACTGATGCAACAGTTCCTCCAGCACGGGAATCAGCGGCTGCTTTTGGGCCTTCACAGCTTTGGTTTGGGAGGCATAGAACCAGTACAACAACTGCATCAGGCTGGTGCTCAGGAGCATCAGGGGAGATCCCCGATGGTAGTAGGAGGGGTGCCATGCGATTTCCGGCCCCTGGATCTCGCAGCCCTCATGCCAGGCCAGCAGAGTTCCCATGAGACGGAAGGCTTCCCGGTAGGTGCTCACTTCACCTCGGTTCGCAGCGAACCGGTCCGTCCAGGTCCGAGCCTGCTGCCGGGCCTCCGGCTCCTCGGACTGGACCAGTAGCAGCGTGTGCAGGAGCCCGGGAAAGGTATCAACGTGGTCCATCTGGGCGGTCTTGCTCTTGCCCACGGTGCGCAGAGCCGACTCGTAGGCCCGCCGGGCCTCCGGAAGGCGTCCCTGCAACAACTCCATCATGCCCTGGACCAGAGAGGTGTCCAAGTCGGGGAACGCTGCCAGCAAGGTCTTCGCCCCCGCGAAATCCCCGGCGAGAATGTCCCGCTCGGCCAGGAGCGTGACACATTGCTTCAGGAGCGACCGGTCCAGGCAGTGGCGGTCGGCCAGAATCCGGGTCCGCCCGTACGCGAAGACCGGGTGATCCAGCATCAAAGAGCAGACGTGCAGAAACGTGGCGGCCGTGAGCACCGTGCCCCAATACTGGGCGGGCAGACGCTCGATGTACGCCGGCTGAAACGGATCGACGCAGACCAGCAGCAGTACGTCGGTGAGAGAGCGGGCCTCCATATCCTGACTGCACAACCCGGCCAGCCGTTTAAGCTCGTTCTGGTCATCGTTTTCCAGGGCCAGAAACACATCGCGGCAGGCGTGGAAAAGAGATACAAAGCGCCGGCCACTCCACTTGTACTCCCAGGCACTGGGATTCACTTGCCCCGGCACGGCCTGCTGCAAGGCCTTGCCGAAGCGTCGCAGCCATCCCTTGGCCCGCGCCGCCTCGATCTGCGCTGCGCGCACCTCAGGCGGGCACACCGGCGGCGCATAATCTTGGGAAGTGATCTGGCCTTTTTTTCGAAGATGCGCAACGCAATCAGCCGCCCTCTGGATGGTAACCGGGGACCCATCCGGCAGGGTCATTCCCACCTGCTTCAAGGCCCGCGCCAGGTCGTTCTTCGTCAGCGGCCCAAAGGACAGCGCGTACAGCAACAGGGCTGCTTCGTCCAGGCTCGACGGCAGCCCCGCATCAAACAGTCGTGAATTACCCCTTGGGGCCTCCAAATGGGACCTTCCTTCACGCGATCGATCCATGGCAATATCCATTGCCGATATTACCTCCTATGCCGAAGATCTCCCCAAAACACCCTCGAGCCAAAGGCCACAACCCGGGCGTCGAAGCGCCCTCTCGATCCTCTGAGAGAGCAGTGTACTGCTTGCGGCCCCCCCTCGCAAGACCTCGCTTCATCGTGTACTTGATTTCCACCTTCTTCATGCGTCCGCCTGGGCCCTTTTGTTCGCGGTGCGCTCCTCTTTTTCGCCGGAATGGCTACAGCCGCGAGCGGAGCACAGCCGAAGGAGAATAATGGCAATTCGTGAACCATTCGCCCGTGACAATCTGGAGAAAATGGCGCAGCGTGGGCGACTGGCATTTGGCAGATGTCACCAGGTGTGGTAAAATACGGGGCTATCGTGGACAGTACATTGACGACTTTACGGGTTCCGAGCATGAAGAAGAGCAGCAACAACGAGGAGTACAAGATCAGACCGGCGGAGCGGATCACCCGCCTGCCGCCGTATTTGTTTGCCAGAATCAACGCGATGAAACAGGCCAAGAGGCAGGAAGGGGCAGATATCATCGACCTCGGCATGGGCAACCCCACCGATGGAGCTCCGGCAAAAGTGATCGACAAGCTCTGCGAAGCTGCCCGCGATCCGCGCAACCACCGGTATAGCGCCTCCAAGGGGATCCGGAATCTCCGGGCGGAAATGGCCAAGAAGTACGCCCGCAAATGGGGTGTCGAGCTCGATCCGGACACGGAAGTTTTGGCCTGTATCGGTTCGAAGGAGGGCTTCAGCCATCTGTGCCTGGCCATGCTGGGTCCGGGGGATACGGCGATCGTGCCCGACCCGGCCTACCCCATTCACAACTACGGCGTCGTCTTGGCCGGCGCGAACGTCATCACCGTCCCGCTCGGCAACGATCAGAAGTTCCTCGACACCATTGCGATGGTGTGCGAGCACCTGTTCCCCAAGCCGAAGCTGCTGATCCTGAACTACCCGCACAATCCGACCGCCATGACGGTCGATCCGGGCTTCTTTGAGCCGGTCGTTGACCTGGCCAAGCACTTCAAATTTCAAGTCATTCACGACTTCGCTTACGGCGAAACATGCTTCGACGGCTACCAGGCCCCCAGTTTCCTGGCCACCAAAGGCGCCAAGGACGTGGGCGTCGAGATGACAACGATGAGCAAGCCCTATAACATGGCCGGGTTCCGCGTTGGTTTCCTGGCCGGCAACAAGCAGATGATCGAATATCTGGCCACCATCAAGGGCTACTACGACTACGGGATGTTCCAGGCAATCCAAGTCGCCAGCATCATCGCGATGCGCCATTGCGAGGCCGACGTTGCCGCCCAGAACCTGAAATACCAATCCCGCCGGGACGTCCTGTGCGACGGCCTGCAGCGGATCGGCTGGCAGGTGGAAAAACCCCGGGCCAGCATGTTCGTCTGGGCCAGAGTGGCCGAAGAGCACCTCAACGGCAAGGGCACGATCGACTACGCCATGGACCTCATTGAGCACGCCGAGGTCGCCATCGCCCCCGGCCGGGCCTTCGGCGAAAACGGCGAGGGCTGCTTCCGCATCGCCCTGGTCGAGAACGAGCAGCGCCTCCGCCAGGCGATCCGGAACATCAGCCGGTACGTCCAGCAAAGGCCCGTCCGCAAGGCCAAAGCCGCAAAGTAGACTGTCCGCACGGGTTTGAGC
>CAYHAJ010000133.1:0-19203 GCA_964354535.1 uncultured Pirellulales bacterium | reverse complement strand
TAGTAATTTGTGCAAGTTATTTATGCGCGATCACTAAGTGGCTCAGGGAGAACGCCGGCTACATCGAAAGGCTCCGGCAAATGTGATGACGCCTCTCCAGTCCTTGGCAAATCCCGCTGAACATGGGAGACACCTCAATGGGGGGGACGGAACGGCATCAGGTGCCTTCTTCGAATGGGGACCCTACAAAGCCACAAGCGATCCGTGACAAGCGAGAAGGCGGAATCGGCACTCCTCAGGGGTTGACAGCCAGTTGTCGGTAGCCGGTGGTCGATAGTCGGCGAGGAATAGGGACCAGGCGCAACCCTACGGCCTGCGGCCTACCACCTCCGGCCTGCCGTCCTAGAGAAGCAGTAGGCGGTAGTCGGTAGCCGGTAACGGCTCCGGCCTGGCGGCCTTCGTGTGAAAGACCTGGGTTCCCGCTTGCGCGGGAATGACAAGGCTGAGCTACATTTCTTGCGGCGTGTCGTTGGTCCCGCCGGGACAAAGGTTTAGGAAACAACAAAATCATGGCACTTTACTAAAATTTTCTGTTGACAGTTATTCCTGGTCTTTATACCATATCTGCAAGGCTGCCTGCGTTGGGCAGACAATGGGAAATCGTAGATTCGGAGGGTTCCTTAGAGCCGAGACGCAAGGAATGGAGGACGGATGACAGAGGGCAGAGGACGCCCTTTCCTGCTACCCTTGGCGATCTTGGCGTCTTTGCGAGAGACACAAAGCTCTCTGCAATACACAATTCGATGACTGTGTCGCGCAGAGACGCCGGGACGCTGGATAGGAAGAACCGGTGCGGTCCGGTTCCTTTCTGCGCCTCCGCGTCTGGGCGCGAGATACAGTATTATTGCGCCAAACAAACCCAATTTCACACGGTTCAGAATCATGCGAAACAGACCCAATTTCCGGAGGGATCGGGACTCAGGGGTCAGCGACCTGACACCCGGTACCCCACCCCTGGCCCCTGGACCTTTGCGCCAAACAAAGCCAATTCGTCCCACGTCGGCCGCAAAAGCCACTGGTTGCCAGGGCCCCAAGTGCTGCCGCCGGGGAACAAATGTGCGAAACAAACCCAATTTGTGCCGAACCCATGTGAAAGGCAAGTACCTTGTGCAAAAGAAGTTATGTCGAATTGGAGCGCCAAAGGGCGTCGGAAGAACAAAGCCAATTCCTGTACGGGCGGGAGGGGCCAAGGGTGGGCATGGCTGCCAGGGTCGCCGGCAACGGCGGTTGTACAAACAAACCCAATTTTCCTCGCACCGGTCGGAAGAGGGACCGCCCGTCAGGGCCGCAAGCGCTGCCGCCGGTGGGGTAAGCGTGCGAAACAAAGCCAATTGTCCCCTGGTGTCCGGAAATGGGCGCGGACCGGCAGGGCCGGAAGGAGGCCCCCGCCGAGGGTCAATTGTGCGAAACAAAGCCAAAAGTCAGTAGCCGGTAGGAAGGCCGCGGTACAAACAAAGCCAATTGGCGAAGGGATCAGGTTTCGGGGATCGGGGATCGGCAAGATGACATCCGAGACCCGACCCATGACCCCCGGACTTTCGCGCGAAACAAAGCCAATTGCGGTGGGAGCAGAGTTGAAACTAAGCTATGTGCAGGAAAAGAGTTATGTCGCACGTACGTGTTTCATCGGTTCCGCAAAACAAAGCCAATTCCCGCTACGACGCCGATTCGGAGATCGGCGTTCCCGGGAGGCCAAGCGTGCGAAACAAAGCCAATTCTGGGCTTGTGCCCGTGCCTCGGCGCGCTGGGCGAGGGGCACGTCTATGCGCACGAACAAAGCCAATCCGTGGAGGGCAGAATGAATGATAAGACCTTGAGGGCACAAAGGTTATGGCCGTTGTCGCTGACTTGCCGGCCGCGCAAAACAAAGCCAATTTCCGAAGTCATAGCTGCCTGCGGAGGGCGCGGTCGGGGACGGAGCCTGTGCGCAGAACAAAGCCAATTTCGGGACTGCGTGCCTGTCGTGACTCGCTCTATGGGCAGGAGTGCGCATGCGTACAAACAAAGCCAGTTTCAGGGTGAGCACCTGCCCCCGGCTGACTCGATTGGAGACTATGCCCGTCTGTACAAACAAAGCCAATTCGCGAAGGGTCCAAAGGTACCGGTTCCGTTTGAGAGTCGCGCGGCCCAGGATGCGAGAGACCCAGTCGTAACCGGCATGAACGCTAAGATTCTGACGGTGCGAAGGTTACGAACGAAGGCACGTCCGGAATGTCATTTTGAGCTTGACGTGGGCAGGAGCGCCAATAGATTGGGTGGCGATGACGCGGAACACTGCGTCTGCCACACTCGAACGAAGGCGAAGACTGAGCGTTCGCCGTTTAGGAAGGAGAAGATCATGTCCATCGACCGCCGCTCGTTTCTGAAAAGCTCGCTTGCCACGGGACTGGCCGTGGGCTTCCCTGCCGTCGCCACGGCCCAACGGGACAAGACCTATCGCACGGCCCTGATCGGCAGCGGCTGGTGGGGGACGAATATCCTGCGCGAGGCCGCCGCATCCGACCGGTGCAAGATCGCGGCCTTGGTGGACGTGGACCGCCGACAACTCGACAAGTGCACGGCGGAGGTGGCGAAGTGGGGACGCGATCAGCCCAAACGCTACGAGGACTATCGCGAGATGCTGGACAAGGAGAAGCCCGAGATCGCCATCGTCGCCACGCCGGACCACTGGCACCCCTTGGCCATGATCGATGCGGTCAAGGCGGGCGCCCACGTATACGTGGAGAAACCGATCAGCCACACGGTCCTGGAGGGCAAGGCGATGGTCAAGGCGGCCCGGGACGCCAATCGCGTCGTGCAGGTCGGGACGCACCGCCGCATCTCCCCACACAATGTCTCCGGCCGGAAGTTCTTGCAGGAAGGAGGGGCGGGGAAGATCGGGATGGTTCGGTGCTTTGTGCTGTACGGCGGCAGTGGGCCGGAGCAGCCAAGGAAGAACACGGAGCCGCCGAAGGAATTGAACTGGGACCTGTGGTGCGGACCTGCCCCGCTGCGGCCCCACAACAGCGGCATGCACCCACGAGGCTTTCGCCAGTACCTGGACTACGGCAATGGCACGCTCGGCGACTGGGGCGTCCACTGGCTCGACCAAGTCCTGTGGATCATGGAAAGGAAATGGCCCAAGACCGTGTACTCCACCGGCGGCCGGCCGATCAAAGGCAAGCCGATCCTCACGGACCAGGAGCAGACGACCGATGCCCCGGACCACCAGGTGGCGACGTACGAGTTCGACGACCTGACCGTCACCTGGGAGCACCGGCAGTTCGCAGGCAATCCCGCCGAGAAGACCGAAAGTGTGGGCTGCTTTTTCTACGGGACGAAAGGGACCTTCCACATGGGCTGGCAGAAAGGCTGGACCTTTTACCCGCTCGGTCGCGGGCAGGAGATTCACGAGGAGCCCAAGCTCAACCAGCCGGACGATCAGAACATCAAGGAACTCTGGGCCGACTTCCTGAATGCCATCGAGACGGGGCGTCGGCCGGTCAGCAACATCGAGGAGATCCACCGCTCGACGAACCTGAGCCTGCTGGGGATGCTGTCCTACAAACTGGGACGCAGTGTCCGGTGGGATGGCGAGAGGGAAGAGTGTTTCGGCGACCCGCAGGCCAATGCGCTGCTGAGGCGGGACTATCGAAAATCGTGGCTTTATCCGGAGGCATAGCCGGGTCGGTCAGCGGGCTTCCAGGGCTTTGGCCGGTGGCACCGGCTTGGGTTTGATACCAGGCCACACCTGGTACTTCTGGAACTCCTGCTCGTGGCGCTCAAATGCGTCGCGGTCTCTCCCGGACAGCGTCTCCAAGTCTCCCAGGCGCTGGGCCGCGAGCCCCGCAGGCCGGATCACCTCGGCTTTGACGAAGACATAGAGATTGCTCTGCGAATCCCGGTTGCTGATGCCGCGGAACAGGCCACCGATCAGCGGCAGATCGCCGAGGATCGGTACCTTCCGGCCGCTCTTGTTCTGGTTGAGCTTCTGCAAGCCGCCCAGGATGATGGTGCTGCCGTCGGGGACCGTCACAGCGGTAGCCAGGTTGTTGGCCCGCTTGTCCGGCGGCCGTTCCAGACTTCCGGCCTCCAGAAAATCGGACCGGCTCAATTCGATTTTCAGACGCAGGAGGTCGCCTTCACTGATGTGCGGCGTGATCTGCAGCTCAATCCCGGCTTCGTACGACTCGAATTTCCGGGAGGTCTCGATCAAGGTCGTATCGGGACCCGCATTGCCCGTGCTGACGGGGACCGAGGACGTGACTTCCACGTACGTGGTATCGGTGGTCTTGATCGTCCCCGGCTCATTGTCGTTGACCAGTACCTTCGGCTTGGCGAGAACCCGGCCGTAATTCTTCGAGGCCATCGCTTGGAGCAACACGTTGATATGCCGGTCACCATAGAAACCCCGAAAGCTGCCGCTGTCCGATTGCAGATCGAGCAGATGGTCCCGGCCGCTTTGCGAAAGCGTGTTCGTGACGTCCTGGGGCAGGCGCACGGGCGGCGTGCCGGGCACGGTGGGAACCAGCGTGCCGGTCACGCCGGAGGTGACGGACAGGTTCGGGATACCTTGAATCCAGTTCAGATCGTAGGTGAAGGCCTCCGTCCTGGTGATCTCGACGAGCGTGACGTCAATCAGCACCTGCGGTCGCCGCTGGTCCAGGGCCTCGACCAGCTTGCGGATCCAATCCTGGTTCTTGCGGTTGGCGTAGACAATCAGCGAGAAGGTGCCGGCGTCCGGCACAATCACGATCTCCTCGTCGGTCTTGCGAATCGCGGCCAAGCCCTCATCGCACCCAAGGAATTGGATCGTCCCTACCGTCGCATGGCACGGGGAGACACACGTAGTGGGCAGACGGCGCCTGAGTGGGCCGGCCGTGGACGGCCCTGGGCCCACCCATAACCTACCACCATAGGCCCCGGCGATCTGACGCACGCAGGAGGGGCTCTATCGCTTGAATGTCTTGGACGCACCTGTACGACTATTGGTGACCGTGAAGCTTCCATCCTGCTGTGCGGACACCTTGATCCACTTACCGTCAGGGGAATCCTGGAGGTTGGCGATGAACTCGTTTGGGACATTGCCTTCGGCGCCGCCCCGAACGGACCAGTGCAGTTGATACAGGGCCTCCAAGCCGGGTGAGGACCGAATGACCTTCAGGGTCGTCGGGGCTCCGACTTTCCGAGCCCCGTTGTTCATGATGGCCACTCGGGACCTGAGGGCGTGGACCAAGGCCGGCGAATTGGAGATGTCATTGCCGTGATGGCTGACCATAAAGAGGTCCACGGTCCCGATCGGGTTATCCGGGCACATTAAGGCCCGTTCCTTGTTCCAAGTCAGGTCCCCCAAATCCAACATGCGAAACCGGCCAAAGGTGAACAACAGACCCACGGACTGGGCGTTCTCCGACTCGTCCTCATTGGTCCCCTTCCAGGTCATGGGCGGCGTACTTTCGCAGAAGGGATTCGGGGCCCCACCCCCCGCCACCGGGGTCTCGATCGCCTGACCTGCGGAGGTCACAACCAGAACGTCCACGTCCTTCAGCGGAATCTTGTCGCCTGCCTTCACGACCATGTGCTTGGCTTGGGCGGCTACCGCATCGTAAGCCTTGACCGCTGCCGCGGTTGTTGGGTCATGAACCACCGCCGGACCATGGTCGACAAAAGTCTCGGCCGGAATTCTCGCCACTGTCGCCGGCACGTTGTTCACGTGATCCAAGTCATAGTGGGTCACGACGAGATAGTCGAACTTCGTGACACCTGCCGCCTTGGCCGCCTCCTCGATGCGAATCGCATCCCGATCCTTGTACCCGGGGAAGCCCGCATCAATCAGCATGGACTCCCCTGCCGGCGAGACAAGCAGCATGGCTTTGCCGCCTTCTGTATCAACCACATACATGTCCAGGGTGTCCCCGGCCCGCAGGATTGAGACAGACGACAAGATAGCTATGCCCAACAGGCAGATCGTCTTCATACGTGCGTCCTTTCTTCATCCGTTCGACTGTAGCTCCACGACCAGAACATTGAGGTACTCTTCGATGTTCGTGTATCCGTCGCCGTCGCGGTCCTTCGAACCATCCGATGAGTTCGTGGGATCGAGTCCCTGAGCGGCCTCCCAGATGTCTGGCATGCCGTCGTTGTCTGAATCTTGAGGTGGCGGAGCTTGTCGGTACTCGGGCCAGCCACCCACCTGGTTCTGCGAATCGATGAGGGCCCCCTTGCGCTGTCGCACCTGGTCCACGATGCGGGCATCCACCGAGTCCCGGACCGGCAGTGAGGCACCGACCGTTGCCAGTACGGCCTCAAGGGCCTCCTTCGCAGAGAGGGTTTTGACCGGCGCTGCCTCAAATGGCTCGTCAACGATCTGGACCTGTCGCCTGCCCTCTATCTCCACCCGGTTGAAGAACCGGGTGTTGTCCACGGTAAGCACGTCATTGCCCTCGAAAACGTTGTCCCCAAGGAAGAAGGCCAAGTCCGAGGGACTGCCAATGGTGATGGGTGTCCGCGCTTTGGAACTGGGACCGGGCCGGAGGTAGTTCGCCACGTAGTTCACAGAGAACCGGCCCTGAGTGAGGCCGGAGCAGACACTTCCAAAGTCGTAGACCACGTTGTTGCGGAAATCGAAGGCCGGATATGGGGGCTTGTCGTAGTCGTCTCCGAACCGGGGACTGCGGGCGTTGTGGTGCGCCCAGAGGTTGTGGTGCAGCGACACTGGTCCATTGGCCCGTGCCAGCGATCCGTAGCCATGCGGTCCCTTCGGGTGTATGCTCTTGTCGAGCGCCTCGGCGATCAGGCACCACTGGACCGTGGCGTGGGAGACATTGCCGGCCAGCGAAAGACACTCGTCGATAGACCAGGTGGCTGAGCAGTGGTCCAGGATCACATGACGGGCCCCGTTCGCCAGCAGGAGGCAATCCTCCGGCTGGCCGGCCAAGTCACCGAGACGGCTCCGGAGAAAGCGGACCACCACATCGTGGGTGGCCACCACAAAGGGGTAGTTTCGCAGGCAGATACCGTCCCCTGGAGCCGATTGGCCTGCCAGGGTCAGGCAGGGGTACTGGACCGTGATGGGTTTTTCCAGGCTGATTAGGCCACTGACGCGGAAGACCACGATCCGAGGCCCCTGAGTTTCGCAGGCCTCACGCAGACTGCCTGGCCCGGAGTCGTCAAGGTTCGTGACAAATAGGACCTTTCCCCCTCGCCCTCCCGGCGTAGCGGAGCCGAATCCCTCCGCCCCGGGAAAGGCCGGTAGCTCGCCGGTCCAGCCCGCTGCGCTGCAGCCAAGAACCAATCCCGCGGCCACCCAAGTCCAGACGCCAACCATACCCTGTCTCCTGAAACATCATTTACAGAGGACGACACCATCGTACCGGGCTGGCGTCCTGAAGCCAAGGGGATATCCGTCTTCGGGTGGCCTTCCCAGGCGATAGTGGCACCGAGAGAGAATCCCCCACCTTCGTGCGACGCAGCGCAGACATGATGTGCCCTGGTGATCCCGCCCTGCTGCTTGAAGGTGAGGCATCTCGGAGATAGCATGAACACCCGACTCGACAAGACAAGGAGATCGTGCCTGGAGGGCTGTGGCCCATGATGACGCAATTACCATTAAGTCTGTTCTTTGTCCTGTTCTCGCTCCCCATCGTGACCATTGCGTTTGCGGCACCGTCTGCCACACCTGCGACGGTCCCCCAAAGCCTGCCCGCATCCTCCGCGCTCGCACTGGAGACGGCAGCCAAGGCCCTTAGTGAAGGGCGATTGGAGATTGCTCACAAAGAATTCGAGGCAATCAACCAAAGCTCATCAGCCCCACCGTTCACCCGTGGTCTGGCCATGCTGGGTATGGCCCAAACGGCACTGGCCCATCAGGACATCGCAGCCGCCCGAGCGGCATGGGAGCGTTTGGTCGCCGACGCGACAGTGCCGCCGCTGTACCGCGACGAGGCACGCCGCCACATGGCAGAAGCGGAACGGCTCCGCCAAGGATTGGCGCCGCGCGATCCCGCTGTCTCCCGTGTTGCGTTGCCGCTCCTCCCTGCACCTGCCGTCGTGTTCTATGTTGCCCCCGGCGGCAATGATGCGGCCGATGGTTCCCAGGAGAAACCTTTTCGCACGCTGGAGAAGGCCCGCGACGCTGTGCGGGCATGGAAACAATCTCACGGCGGAGCGCTTCGCAAAGGGGGCGCAAGGATCACGATCAGTGGCGGATCGTATCCGGCCGAACAATCATTGACGTTGACATCCGAGGATTCGGGAACCGCCGAGGCTCCGGTCGTCTACCAAGCCAAGCCCAGCCAGACGCCGATCTTTCATGGCGGCATGCGAATCACGGCTTGGAAGCCAATTTCGCAAGCAGGCGCTCGGGACAAGCTTGACCCATCGGTTCGCGACCGCGTTCTGGAGGCTGATTTGAAGATGTTGGGTGTGACGGATTGGGGCGATGCGACGACGCTGCGTCGTCGGCCGGAGCTGTTTGTGAACGGCGTGCCCCAAACGCTGGCTCGCTGGCCGAACGAAGGCTTTGTCAAAACGGGCCAAATCCTGGGCCAGGACAGGTTCAAAGTCTGGAATACGATCGAGGGTTGCAGAGACGGAAAGTTCCATTACCTGGAAGTCCGCCCCAGCCGCTGGCTGGATGAGCCGGATGTCCGCCTTTATGGCTATTGGTTCTGGGACTGGTATGAAGAGTACCAGAAAGTCGCTTCCATCGATGCGAACATCAAGACCTTTACCCTAACTCGGCCCTATTCCCAGTATGGTTACCGTAAAGACCAACGGTACTATGCGACCAATGTACTTCGGGAGCTTGATCGGCCCGGCGAATGGTACCTCGACCGCCCAAGCAAGGTGATCTACTGGTTGCCGCCCGAGGGGATGGAGTCGTCCAAGGCAGAAACGATCCTCAGCATATCGAATAGCCCCTTCGTCACCATGACGGAAGTCCAGCATGTAACGCTCCTCGGACTGACGCTGCAAGAAGGGCGTGGCAACGGAATCCATATCCGCGGCGGAGCCGACTGCCTGGTGGCTGGCTGCACGATCAGGCAATTGGGCGGGGATGCCATCATCATTGAGGGTGGGCAGCATCATGGCATCTTCGGTTGCACAATGAATACTCTCGGCTGCGGCGGAGCCCGTGTGGCCGGCGGCGATCGTCGGACGCTGACTCCGGGCCATCATTTCGTCGAGAACTGCACCGTGTCCGACATTTCGCGACTGAAGCGGACCTACACGCCGGCCGTCCATCTCGACGGTTGCGACAACCGGATTGCTCATAACCTGTTTGAGAAGATGCCTTCTTCGGCCCTGCGTATCGAGGGCAATGATCATCTGATCGAACTGAACGTGGTTCGCGAGGTTGTGCAGGAGTCGGACGACCAGGGTGGTCTCGATATGTTTGGCAATCCGCTGTATCGAGGCGTCATAATCCGCTGGAACCGCTGGAGCGACATCCGGGGCGGCACGCTAAGTGGAGCGGCAGGCGTCCGGCTGGACGACATGATCTCCGGGGTCACGGTCCACGGAAATATCTTCGAGCGGTGTGGCGCCGTTGCCTTCGGCGGGGTCCAGATCCATGGCGGCAAGGAGAATCTCGTAGACGGCAATCTCTTTGTGGACTGCTACGCCGGCGTTAGTTTTAGCCGCTGGGGCCCCAAGCGGTGGCTGGAATCCATCCAGCGATTCCTGCCCCAGGCAAGTCAGGATCCTTATGCGGGCCGCTACCTCAGCTTGGCAGGGCTCAAGACAGATCCGGATGTGAACTTCATCAGTCGCAACCTTTTCGTCCGCTGTCCGAGTGTCTTCCTGCGGGACGGCGGCGTGGAGCAGACGCTGCTCAATGCCCCGGCAAATCAGTCCTTTGATCTGCAAGCAGTGTCACAGGACAAGCTCGTACGCAACGATCCCCGGCTCAAATCGCTCCTCTTCGAGCCGATTCCGCTGGAGGAGATAGGACCCTATACGCATCTGTGGCAAGCACGTCCATAGGAGGCAATCGCACAGCGTTCAGGGCACTTCGTGAGCTTGCCCGTGCTGTCGTCCTGCTTATCAGTGTGACATCCCTGCCCAAGGCTACAAATCTTGCGACCCTGTTACCCACAAATTGTCAACAAAGATGGTCCTATGAGGCACATGCCCGCTCTGGCGGGGTAGGGGGAGAATGCAAAGAAGTTGTGCATGAACCCAATGGATTCCACCATAGCTGGCCGAAGGTCTGTTCGCTGATAGGGACAGAACACGACCAGTCCGTTTGCTCTGGAATCAAGGGTTGTCGCCTGGATTCGCAAGCCTGGGGGCAGGCCACTACGTGGTCTTCAACTTGCTCGTGGCTTCTTTTGCCTCGCTGCCTGGTCAAGCGCTCCGCCGAACGGCGTCGGGAAAACATCATTTCGCATAGTCAACTGTTGTGGCACAGGGTAGAGCTGCGATAGGGAAAGCAACGTGAGCCACGCTGGTAGCCCCTTTGATCGGCATGATGGCTGCCACTTGGACACATCGTGCTAACGCGGCTTGAACACTCGTCTACTTTCCCGGCTCGGAAGGACCCTTCATGATCGTTGTGATTTCATCCTGTGACAACGCTCGGCTATAGACCTGTACCTCATCCATCAGGCCGTGAAAGTTGGGCGGGTCCGGCCGGTTGTCGCCGCCGATCTTGTGGGTGGTCTTGAAGGCGATGTCCGTGCCCGGAGTCGTAATCGCAGCTTCCACGCGGCCATCAATGTACATATAGTTGGCATTGGCTGCCTTATCGCGGACCCAAGCGATGTGGTGCCAATTATCGTCTCTCAGATCGGTCGTGCCGTACTGATTGATCTGACCTCCGTTCCAGTAGGTGCGCATGCGACCATTTGTGGAGAGTTCCCAGTTGGTATTCGGCGCATCCGGGTAGTTGCCCAGCAGAATGCCGATCCTTTCGCTCGCCGTCAGGCCGCCAGCGCCGGACAAGGGAACCTTGACCCAGGCACAGACCGTGGTGGAAGACGAACCCACTGTCAATACCGACTTCAGTCCGAGCTGATCATCGTCGCCATCGAAACTCAGGGCCCCGTTGACCTTGCCGGGCATCCACAGGGGAGCACCGCTGAAAGTTCCATCATTGCCCTGGCCGCTATAGTCGTGAACAATCGTTCCGGAGCCCTCGTCAAACGTCCACCAGGCAACCAGATTCTGCTCCTGCGCGGCGGGCGCAAGACGGCCCACCAGGATATCATCAAGGAAGATCAAGCCGGCGCCACCCTGGGTGGGGTTACCGCGGTCGCCGACGCCGATATACATCGCGCTGACCTTGTCGAGCCGCACGCCGGCGGAACTGAACTCGCTCAGCGGGATGCGCCACTGCGTCCAACCCGCCACTCCGGTCGCGGTTTTGCCCGAGGGGTGCGCGACGGCCTTGATCTTGCCGGCGCTATCCTTGAGAGCCACGTACAGCGTATCCGGCGCGTTGCCGGCGGGCTGCTGGGGCCCAAACGTCGCCACCTGCCATTGCCCGGTGACGGTGCCGGTGGTCTTGACGCCGGAGAACTCGGTGCCGGCCAGGACCCCGGCGCTGTGACTGGTCAAGGCCAGACCAACATAGACATTGCCCGTCATCGGGATCGTCTGCGGATTCCACGCCAGCGCGGTCCACGTCACGCCATCCGCGGAATAGAAGCCGCTGAACGAATTGCCGGCGCGCTCGATTTTCACCCAATACGGTGCGTGCAGCGCGGTCTGGGCTGGGGTCGTAACGTCGGTATCGCCAACCGCGGCTACATTGCTGGCGGTGCGGGCCTGGAAATGACAGCCGTTGCCGGGCGTGAGATACACAGCGGCAAACGCCGCACCCGGGTCCAGCGCGGCCCGGATCATCACGCCGCTCTTAGCCCAGGCATTGGTGTTCGTCAGACTCTCCGCACGGGCGATGATGGAGCCGTTGCCGCTGAGACTCTTATAAGCAAAGCGGCACTCGTCCGCCTGGTTCCAGATGTCCGCGCCCGCCGCACCCATGAGGATGTTGCCCGACGGCAACTCGAAGAAAGCCCCGGGCGAGCCCCGGAAGCTCAGCAGCAGCGTGTCGGCCCCGATGGTCACCCAATCCTGGGGCGCATCGAAGGTCCGCTGGGCCTCGGAATACCATGGCTTATCCGCATTGTTGTACGCGAGCGGCATGGACTGCAAGCCGCCCTGGACAATCCTGCGCTCGGCGAAGGGAGCCTCGGTATGGCCGACCGTCGAGCCGGACGACCCGTCGGCGTATCCGTCGATCCAGGTTTCGTAGATGCGTGTACCTTTGCCCTCGTCATCGTTGTAGCCCTCGAAGTCATCGACGACCACGGAGTCCCTCGTGGTGAAACTCCAGATATCGCCTTCCCACAGCTTGGGGCTGGCGGCCTCATTTACTTCGCTGATTTTCCAATAGTATGTGCTGGCAAGCAGAAGACTACCCGGGTCGAGACGGCCGATGGCGGTCGTGTCGATCAAGGCTGTGCCGGAGACGACGGCTTGCTTATCGGTGCTCAGATACACTCTGTGCGAGACCGCTTCGCGCCCGCCCCGCCACCTGAGGACGACTTCCGGGTTCAGGTTCGCCTGATCCGCAGGCGGCTGGGGTTCCCTGGCGTAGGTCGGCCCATAAAGGAACCGCACTTCGCTCAGGCCGTACTGCTGAAGGACGCCACCCCAGTTGCTGACCGGCGTCAGCCGGACATATTGGGCAGTCACCCCGGCCATATCGATCGTTGTGTTCGGCGCGTAACCGGTCGTCCCGGCGGCCCGAGCCAAGACATGGGTCGTACCGACGGGTGTCCATTTGGTCCCATCGGTCGAGGTCTCAATCACCACCTCTTTGATGCCGAAACCGACCGCGCCCTCAAGCCCGCTGTTATGATTCCAGATCAGCAGTTGCTGCAGCTTGTAGACTTTGTCAAACTCGTACTTGATCCAGGTCCCCTGCGGACTGCCGGCGGGACTGAGCCACATCGTGGTCACGTCCACACCGTGCAGGTCGTTGGCATCCAAGCCGGAACCGTTGACCGTGTTCTGTGGCGCTTCACCGGCACTGTTCGAGCCGGAGGCGGCGGCCATGATGGACTTGCCGGGCAGCGGATACGCCCACGGCTCGACCGTGAAACTCCATACCTCGCCCTTGAATACGGTAGCATTCGGCGCAGCATTCACCTCGTCGATCCGCCAGTAATAGGTCCGGCCGAAATCGAAGACGCCCGCCAGATCATACGTGGCGTCCGTCTGGTTCTGGCTCACCAGCACACCGCGCGGGTTGGTGCGGTTGGCGTCGTTGACGTCGACCAACACGGTGCCGAGGTACACATCGTGGCCGACGGCGGATTTGGCTGGCCCCCAACTGAGGACCACGTCGCGCAAGACGTCCCCCGCCCCGTTGGTGGGACTGGGGGCGGAGGCCGTCTGGTCCGACAAGCCCTTCATCACCTTCTTGATCTCGTCCAGCGACAGAGCCCGGCTGTAAACCTGAACGTCATCGATCAAACCGTGGAAGTTAGGCGGGTCCGGCCGGTTGTCGCCGCCGATCTTGTGGGTGGTCAGAAATGCGATATCCGACCCCAGGGTCGTAATGGTCGCTTCGACCCGGCCATCGATATACATGGAGTTGGCGTTCGCGGTCTTATCCCGCACCCAGGCGAGATGATGCCAACTATTGTCTCTCAGGTCCATCGTTCCATAGCGGTCGATCTCAGCGCCTCTCCAATACAGGCGCATGCGCCCACTGGTGTGGAGCTCCCAGTTCGTGTTGGGAGTATCGGGATAGTTGCCCAGCACGATGCCTACTCGCTCGCTGGAAGTCAGGCCGCCGGCGCCGGGCAAGGGGACCTTGACCCAGGCGCAGACCGTGTTGGAGGACGAACCGATCGGCAGAATGGACTTCAGCGTGACCTGATCGTTGTCCCCATCGAAATTCAGGGCGCCTTTGATCTTGCCGGAGACCCACAGGGGACCGCCGCCGAGAGTCCCGTTATTGCCTTGTCCGCCGTAGTCGCGGGCGATTGTCCCGGACCCCTCATCCAACGGCCACCAGCCTACCAGACTGGCATCCAGCCCGGCGTGGACGAATGAAGGTACCCCCAGCATACACACCAAGGCAGACGCAAGAAGTGTTCTTCTCCACATGATGCTTCTCCTCCAAACATGTACCGCATTACCGGGATGGTGCCATCGATTCATCGTCATGAAGGCTTCTTCTCACGTGATATGCCCACCACTGCCTGCCAGACGATGAACTGCACCAATATCTGGTCACAGACAAAGCTCTGATGAATCCTCCTCAAGGCCGGCATTGTTGTTGGGCGGACCAGGGAAAAGCCAAGGCAACAGGATTGTACCGCGGACACGCAATATCTGCAAGGTTCTTCTGGTTCCGGGGACGCGTCACTTGACTTTTGCGCGGCGATCGCATATAAGAGATGTTGGCATGTAAGTCCGGATAAGGGTGTTCGGCTCGGGCCACGGTAGATCGCGCCTGGGGCTCGGATGGTGGTGTCCGGAACGAAGATTACCCGGAGCGTGGGAATTACACCGAGCGGCACATCCCCTTCCTCCTACCAGGTTATCGCAGAAGGAGAAACTCACCCGTGCGAAGGGCTTCCGAGGAATGTGGTTCGCGCGAGGACCGGTCTCGGCGCCGGAACACGTGGTAGGAGGAGACCGAAGGTGGCAAGCTCTGTACGAGTCTGGGGGTGGTGGTTCGGCCTGGCGCTCACCGCCGCCTCCGTCTGTTCGGCGCGGGCGGCCGCGCAACCGTCCGTGTTGGACCGGCACGCGCGTCCGGGCATAACGATGTCCAGTCCTCCATCACGGGTCGCGACCGTACCGGGATGCCCCTATCCTGCGGATGCACTCACGGGCTGCTATGAGCGGGCCTCCGCTTATGTCATGAGCCAATCGCAGCTCCCCAAGGGTCATTGCCTTGTGTACGGCGCTGGGCAAGGGAGACTGGCCTACGAACTGCGAACCCGCAGCAGCTTCACGGTTCTCGGCGTCGAGAGCGATCCGAACAAGGTGGACACGGGCCGGGCTATTCTGGATGATGCCGACGTCTACGGAGACCGAATCACGCTGCACCAGGGTCCCCTGGATCATTTGCCCTACCGGGACTATGCCGGCGCGTTGGTCGTGTCGGATACGATCATTGAGACCGGCCACTGCCCCGGTTCGGCGGCGGAGATGTTTCGGATGGTCCGGCCTGACGGTGGCTTGGCGATCCTGGGTCAACCGCCGGGTTGTCCTCATGTCCTTCGTCGCGGCGCGCTGGAGGAATGGCTGGAGGCGGCCCACTTGAGTTACACCATCGTCGAGGACAGCAACGGTCTGTGGGCCCACGTCCATCGGGGCCCTCTCCCGGGCGCCGGTCAGTGGACCCACCAGTGGGGCGATCCGGCCAACACCGCCTGCAGCGGCGATACCCGCATCACCGACAATGTGAAAGTGCTCTGGTACGGCGAGCCGGGTCCCAGGGTCTTGACCGACCGGCACTGGCGAGCCGCCGCACCGCTCTACAAAAGTGGACGCCTGGTGATTCCCGGCGATAATCAGATCCTCTGTGTGGACGCCTACAACGGCGCCCATTTGTGGGACCTGGTCGTGCCGGACAGCTCGCGCATCGCAATCCTCCGCGATGCCGGCTGGCTCGCCTTGGACCATGAGCACGTCTACGTCGCCGTCGGAAGCGACTGCCTGAAAATCGATTTCACCCGGGGGCAGGTCCTGGACACGTATCACACGCCCCAGAGTGGGAAAGACTGGGGCTACGTAGCCGTCGACGGCGATCTGCTCCTAGGCAGCGTGCAGACCGTGGGAGCGTCACGCCTGGCAGGCGACTATTACGATCAAGGCCGCGCAGGCAACCAGATTTCCCGGCTCGACAATCAGCCCACCGTGGTCAGCCAGGGGCTTTTCTGTCGTGATCGCCATACCGGGACACTGCTCTGGACATACGACCACACGAAGGGACAGCAGGGGCAACCTTTTGTCATTGCGAATCCGACGATCACCGTCGGAGGCGATGCCCTCTATTTCCTGGAAAGCTACGCCACGGAGGCGGTGAACAACTCCGAGGCCCGCGTGACCCCGGCCGCCCTCTGCAGCGGTGCCAACGAGCATCTGGTGAAATTGAACAAGAAGACCGGCGCCCTCGTGTGGCGCCGCCGGCACGACCTGCCGTTCACGAACATCGTGTATCTCAGTTACAGCAACGATATTGTCCTGGCGTCCGGCTGCACGACGGCCGCCAATTTCTGGTATCACTATCGCGCCTACCATGCGGCAGACGGCTCACTGGCCTGGGCAAAGGACTGGGATTCCGGCATGGGTTCCAGTGATCAAGAGCACGGCAAGCAGGACAAGCATCCCATGATCGTCGGCGACAGTGTCTATCTCAAGTTTGGCAGCTACGATCTGCGGACCGGCTCTTCCATCGGGTTCCGCTTTGACACGACCAACTGCGCCGACTGTTCCGCGAGTGCGACCCATTGCTTGGGCAGGAACGCAGGGAACCCCACCAGCTATAACCTGAGTGGAGGAGGCGCGGGCAAAGTACTCTCTTCGGCCCTGAGGCCAGGATGTTATATCAGCATCATTCCGGCGGGCGGCATTGTCCTGTTGCCCGCCTACAGTGCCGGCTGCACCTGCGGCTACACCCTGCAAACGTCGATCGCGTGGTTGCCGCAGGAATGAACCCCGTGTGAAGCTAACAGATGCAAGAGATCGTATTGTGGCTACGACAAGATCATATATGCGGATGCTGATGGCACTGCTGAACGTCGTCCCATTTCTCGGCCCCAGCGCAATCGCGGAGGATTGGCCCACACGTCTACACGACATGCACCGTAGCGGGATCACCCCGGAGTCTCTGACGCTGCCGTTAGCGGAACGGTGGGTGTATGGCACCGAGCGTCGTCCGGCCCCGGCCTGGACCCAGTCGCCGGCCGTGCACGATTACTACAACAACTACTATAACCTCAAGCCGCGGCAAAACTTCGATTTCGCCTTCGATGTTGCGGTGGCGGGCGGGTTTGTCTACTTCGGCTCTTCCAAGAGTGGGACCATCAATTGCCTCCGTGCCGCCACCGGCGCGAAGGTGTGGACGTTCTTCACGGAAGGTCCGGTCCGTTTCGCTCCGACCGTGGCAGGCGGCAGAGTGTATGCCGGCAGCGATGACGGCTATGTCTACTGTTTGAATGCCCTGGACGGCGCGCGGATTTGGAGCGAGCGGGTGGGCGGGGAGGATAGGATCTGGGGCAACGGCCGGATGATTTCCGTCTGGCCCGTGCGCGGTTCGGTCTTGGTCGACGGCTCCGATATCTTCTGGGCCGCGGGGATCTTCCCGGAAGAAGGGATGTACCTGTGCAAGCGTAATGCCGCCAATGGCAGCGGCGGCTGGACGGTGACGCCACTGTTGCCCCCGCAAGGTTACCTTCTGGCCACCGCCGGTAAGTTGTTCGTCCCTTCCGGAAGGACCTATCCCACCGTCTACAATCGTACCAACGGCGCGTACACCGGGAGTGTCCAAGTCAATACCAGAGACGGGGGCTGCTGGGCCCTGCTGACCCCGAGCGAAAGCTCGTTCTGGACAGGCCCCAGCGCCGACAACCAAATGCGCCAGTTCAACGCCCAAACAACCGCGTATGTCGCCGCCGTCAGCGGAGCCAACTACGTGATCGCCGATGACACCTACGCCTATTGCTGCACGGATACCCAGATCTATAAGATCCAGCGCAGCGATTGTTCCGTCCTCTGGCGTGTGGACCACGCCTATCCTTACGCCCTCATCAAAGCGGGCACTACTTTGTTCGCCGGCGGCAACGGCGAGATTGCCGCCTTTGAGGTGACAACGGCCCGGGGCAAGCCCCAACAGGGTGATGGTGTGCGTATCTGGACCGCTCCCGTGCAAGGCAGAGTATATGGCCTGGCCGCCGCCCAGGACGCCCTCTATGCCAGTACCGACACGGGCATGATCTACTGCTTCAGCGCCGCGGCTCCCCTCGCCCCATAGCCATCGCATCTGAGACCGCCGCCCCAGCGCCGACACGATTCCATCCGGCATACGTCCCGATGGGGATTCAGATTCAGGTTTCGGACATGGCTCCATATAGGATCGCGGAGGTACAGGGGATAACCGGTCTGGTATCTGGAGGCAATCGTGTGACGAAGGAGTCTACCCCAAAGGACTGGGCCGCTTCTGCGCGACAGAGGCTCTTGAACCTGGCTCATAGACACAACTGCCCTTTCAGCGAGTTGTTTCAATGTTATGCCATGGAACGGTTTCTCCTCCAACTGGGTAGCTCTGAGCATGCGGGGACGTTCGAGGCGATGACGCAGCTGGGCATCACCGCCAATCGAGTGAAAGACTTCTACAATCTCGGGCTCCTATCGTCGAATTCCGGAATTGGGGCCATGCTGGGGGAAATTGGGCGCCGGGATCAGATTGAGGGGATGCTCGCCATGCAGATGATCATCCAGCACGTCAACGTCAGTCAGGGCGGCCAAGCCCTAAAGTGGGTCAGATTGAGGCCGGCCGGCGAGAGACCCAGGAGGGTCAGGAATGATGCCCGCCGACAAGCAGCCCGTCTTGCTGTGTAACGGCGACCCTCAGGGTAATCCGATGAACGCGCCGCGCTGCGGGGCCAAGACCCGTAAAGGCCCGCCCTGCCGATCCCCCGCTGTGGCCAACGGCCGCTGCCGGATGCACGGGGGCAAGAGTACGGGGCCTCGCACCGCAGCCGAATTGGCTCGCTCCCGCAGGGCCAATTATAAGCACGGTCGTTATAGGGCCCAGTCGAAAGCGCGGTGGAAGGAAATGAAGATGCTGATAGCCCAGTGCCATGCGTTTTTGAAGCAGATGGACCACGACCCCTTCAGCCTGGAATGACCGCAGGGTCAGTGGGTATCGGCTCGTTCAGGGCCGGGATACTCCAGCCACAGAGAAGATGGGGAAGGAACAACGGAAGGGAGGCAGGACGACGGCTGGAGCCGCTGCCCGGCGCCATGCGCGTTCTTGGCGACGCCGTAAGGCGCCTCCCCCGTGATCAAAACGCTCGATACCTTCGACTTCACCGCCCGGCTGGTGAAAAACGCCCAAAAGGGGGCCAGGAGAGAAGAGTTGTAGGAGGGGAAAAAGCGCCGAAAAGGGAGCCACCGCAGGAGACCGATAATGGGGGTCTGGAGACGGTTCCAGATGCCAGAGGTCAGGAAGGATGTGGGCGGTGGAGCATT
>CAYHAJ010000132.1:0-7399 GCA_964354535.1 uncultured Pirellulales bacterium | reverse complement strand
TACGGCGGAGGGGCTCCGTCTGCTCGGCCATATAGACCACCGCCATGCCGCCTTCGCCGATCTTCTCCAGGAGCTTGTACCGCCCGATGATGGTGCCGGGACCCTCGGTCACTGAATCAACCGGCTCCTCCAACAGACCCTCGGGAGCCTTGAGAACACCCGCGGGGCCCTCGTAGGCCCGGAGCAAGGAGTCGATATCCGCTCTCAGCGGCGTATTGATCCCGCACGTCGCTTCCAGATACGCCGCTCGCGCACGGGCATCCGGCAGCCGGAGGGCTTCGTACAAGATGGATTCTGTGTTTTCCAGTTCGTTGCTCATGATTCAACTTGGCCTTCGTGAAACCTCTATAGTGCAATGCGAAATTCGCGCAAAAAATGTAAAAGAATAATCTCAGGAGGCGGTAAAAAGTACGACAGGCGACTCCAGACGCCCCTGAAACCTCCCCTGTCCCGGCGGGCCGCGGATGGGTCATCCAAGACCTTCAGGCAAGCGATTCAGGTCTGGTCTTCCTGGAACAGTTCCCGGTGCAACCACGCCCGGCCATAGGCCAGGTGTTTGGCCACGGTGGGGCGGGAGAGGCCTTGGGCCAGAGCAACCTGGTCGAGGGTCAGACCCGCGAAGTAATACAGTTTCACCACCGCCGCCACGGGTTGGTCGTTCTCCGACAACTTGGCGAGGGCCTCATCCAGGGCCAGAATCTCATCGGGAGGTCCTTCCAGCGGTAGATCCGTGGCAGGAAACTCAACCTTATCTTGTCCTCCTCCGCGCTTGAGACTCTTTTTCCGCCTGGCATTCTCCACCAGAATCCGGCGCATGGCCTCGGCGGCGGCGGCGAAGAAGTGGCCTCGGTTCTCCCAATTTGGGGACTCGTTGCCGACGAGACGCAGGTAGGCCTCGTGGACCAGGGCGGTCGCTTGCAGGGTTTGGCCGGGTTGTTCATGGGCCAGCTTCTGGGCCGCAAGAACACGGAGTTCTTCGTAGACCAAAGGCAACAACTCGTCCGTCGCTTTTGCCTCCCCCCGTTCGATGGCATTCAAGATGCGTGTGACATCACTCATGCCGACCCCTGCCGTTCAGGACGGTTGATCGGCCCATTCTCCCAAAGAACGAGCGAATCTTCAAGCATCTTCACACGTCTGGCAAGCCCGCCCATTCCGGTATTGCCGCGCCCATGTGGTCCCCCTATAATCGCCGGACCATGCTGCATTTGGAACGGCTTTCACGACAGACCACCAAGTCCGACCTGCTGACCTTCCTGCACTCGGCCGGAGGACTAGAACAACGCCGGGTGGGAAAGATCGAGTTGCGAGCGGGCGAGGCCCTGATCGAAGTCCCGGAGGACTGGCAGGCTCGCTTGGTCAAAGCTCTGGATGGTCAAACCCTGAGGGACCGCCGGGTCCGCGCCTGGGCGGATGGTCGGTCGGACGACGCAGATGCGAGCGGGCATTTCGAACGGCTGATCCGTCTCCTCGATTTGGAGAGCCGGGCCGAGGCCCAGGAGACCACGGAGCGCGGCCGGCGGCTCTCCTCCGCCGACGCCGAACGAACGGGGACGAGCCTCGTGGACCTGGTCATCATTGATGACCAGGCCGGCTTGGGCGGCCGCTATCTCCTGCAACTGGCCAAGCGCCGGCGCGCGCCGTTGCCCTGGACCCGCTTGGACGTAGGCAGCCCGGTCGTGCTCTCCCCTGACTCCGGCAAAGATGCGACCGGGCACCGGGGCGTGGTCTACGAGCGCGCCGAAGGCTCGATCCGCGTGGCTCTCGGCAGCATGTCGGACGATCTGGCGGAACACGAGACCTGGCGGCTGGACCTTGCCGGCGATGAGATCGCCGGACAGAGGCAGCGGGCCGCCCTGCAGAGGGCACGACTGGCCCGCGCGGAACGCCTGGCGGAATTGCGGGACGTCCTGCTGGGCCGGCGGCCGCCGGAATTCGACCGCGAGCAAGAGGAACCGGCCCTCGATCGGGGGCTCAACGACGCCCAGCAGCAGGCGGTGCGGTTCGCTCTGTCGGCCCGCGACGTGGCCCTGATTCACGGGCCGCCCGGCACGGGCAAGACCACGGCCGTGGTGGAGCTGATCCGGCGGGCGATTCGACGCGACGAGAAGGTTCTGGCCTGCGCGCCGAGCAATCTGGCCGTGGACAACATCTTCGAGCGGCTGCTGGCCGCCGGGGAGCGTGCCGTGCGGCTGGGGCATCCGGCCCGTGTGATGGTCGATCTTCGCGCCCACACGCTGGATCTGCTCGTGGAGGATCATCCGGATGTTCGACTCGCCCACAAGCTCGTCAAAGAGGCGATGGGTCTGTTCCGGCAGGCCGGCCGCTACACCCGGGCCGCACCGCCGCCGGGAGCACGACAGGAGACGCGCCAGGAGGCCAAGAGTTTGCTCGCGGACGCCCGGCGGCTGGAGGCCCAGGCGGTCGAACACATTCTCGATACTGCCGACGTCCTGTGCGCCACGACGACGGCGTTGGATACTGACCTGCTGGGAACGAGACGGTTCGATCTGGGTGTGATCGACGAGGCGTGCCAGAGCACCGAGCCGGGTTGCTGGATCCCCCTGCAGTGGTGCCGCCGGGTAGTGCTGGCCGGAGATCACTGCCAGTTGCCGCCCACGGTGGTCAGTCCGGAGGCTGCGGCTGAGGGTCTGGGCGTGAGTCTGTTCGAGCGGCTGATGACCCGCGATGGCCGGTCCCTCGCCCGCCCTCTGACCGTCCAGTATCGGATGCACCAGGCGATTATGGACTTCTCTTCGCGAGAATTCTATGAGGCGGGCTTGCAGGCCGATCCGTCCGTGGCAGAACACGTGCTGGCCGACCTGCCGGGCGTCGCCGCCACCACATTGACTCAAGCGCCGGTCGAGTTCATCGACACCGCGGGCGCGGGCTTCGACGAGGAAGTCGAGCCCGATGGCGAGAGCCGCCTGAATCGGCAGGAGGCAACGCTCGTGGGCCGCAAGGTCCGGGAGCTATTAGACGGCGGTGTGGCGGCGGGCCACATCGCCGTCATCGCTCCGTATGCCGCCCAGGTGCGGCTCCTGCGCGAGCAGTTGTCCGTGCCCGGCCTGGAGATCGACAGCGTCGACGGCTTCCAGGGCCGCGAAAAGGAGGCGGTCGTGATCTCGCTCGTGCGCGCCAACCCGCAGGGCGAGATCGGCTTCTTGCAGGACGTGCGCCGGATGAACGTGGCGCTGACCCGGGCCCGCCGCAAGTTGCTGGTGGTCGGCGACAGTGCGACGCTGTCGGGCCACCCCTTCTACCGGCGCATGATCGAGTACTTCGAGACTGTCGGGGCCTACCGGACCGTGTGGGAAGAGGACGGTGCGTGAAAGTAGCATGGGCGCGAGCGCCCGTGCACGCAACGCCGAGGGACAATAAGTTCGTGGTGCGTCACGGGGTTGCGACGCTCGTTTCGTCCCTTCGTAGGGGCGACGGGACCCCAAACGCGAAAGATCGCGTTTGGGAGCCCGATGCATGCGTCGCCCGTACCGCGTTCACGGGGCACAGAGCCGGCGGCGCCGGAAGACTCTCAGACCCGCCTGAAGGCGGAACTCCGAACATAGAGGCAGGGCCTATTTTCGGAAGTACTTCGCCTTGGACGCGAGGACCGGTCCTCCCGCATAGAGCAGCGGACCCACCTGGCGGGGGATGTCCGTTTCGATGACATCGATGCCCATCTTCAGCAGGGCGCGGTAGTCCGGTTCGAGCGACTCCATGCGCAGAGTTTGTCCCTTTAGAAAGCAGAGGTCAATGTTGCGGGACGTGCCCGCCAGGCAGCGGGCTCCCTTGGCGTGAATCTGTTCACAGAGTCCGGCCTCCTGCGGCGGGGTATGGCCGACGAAGGCAATTGTCTGGCGCCAGGGAACGCCGGTCTTGTCGAAGGCTTCCAGGCGCTGGCGGTTGCCCACCATGATTTCCATCATGATGTTCGGGTTCAAGGCATGGACCTGCGTGATGTCCTCAAAGCTGTACGCCATCACCATGGCGTAGGCCTCGGCGTGATGTTCTTCGATCTTCCGGACCAGGTCTGGGACGGGCACTTCCTTCTTGTCCAGCACGAGGATGGTCTTACCCCGGGCCCATTCGAGCGCCTCGTCGAGGGTCGGCATCCGGTGTTCGGTCAGATTGCCTTCCCGGTCCTTCAGCCGCAACTGCTTCAGTTCCTCCAGGGTATGATCGGCGACGCGGCCGGTCCCGCTGGTGGTCCGCTCCAGCGTAGGATCGTGATTCAGGACGAGCACATGGTCTTTCGTGTAGCGCGGGTCGATCTCCAGCATGGACCAACAGTGCCGCAGCGTCTGTTCGAACGTGGCGATACAGTTCTCCGGAAAGTCTTTCGCCGCCCCGCCGCGATGCGCACTGACCAAGGGCAGCGCGTCACCACCGGGGGCGAACAGTTCCTGCAACCCCTGGGGCGTCCGGGCATCGACCGTGTGCAGTCCGGCGGCTGGCTGCGCCGCGACAGCGGCAGACAAGGGTGACAGCAATACGGCGGCCCACAGAAGGGCAGCCGGGACGGCACGGAAGTGTTTCTTCATCATTCGCGATTCCTCAGGTAGAGCTCGATTCGATCCAACAGGTTCTGGGCTCACGGTATCGCAGCAGGCGACTATCCTACCCCGTTCTGCCCAGAGCTGTCCATGCTCATCGTGAACCCGTCCCTCGACCGGGAATCCCCAACCGCGGCACGCCCATGCCGGAAGGAGGCGAAAAAGACGCGCCGTCCGGCGCGCCCGGGCGCGCGTCATCCTGCGAACCCGAGAAGTCCCGGTCTGCGATGGCTCTCCAGGCCTCCGTCGGGTCCGTCGCCGAGGAGGACACCCCATCCGGGCTCATTTGCCGAAGGCCCATGGGCTGGGATCTCCCCTTTGACTTCATAGACGATGCTCCTGAAAGGTACTGGCCCCATGATACAGGTGCGTCATCCGATTTCAAGGGTGGGCAGGGTGGGCACCGCCTACCCTCCTTCTTGCCGCCTGAAGCCTCCTATAGTCCTTCGCCCTCCTCCACCGAGCCACAAGGCATGCCAGATCCTCAAAACTCACTGCAGCGGGATCGCGGCAATGAAGATCTGATTGACGAAAACCCCGTCTCCTCGGTCGAGGCTCCGATTGAAGGCGATCCATTGGCCGTTGGGCGCGACGCAAAGGGCGTTGGGCGCACGGCCGGGATACAGCGTCGGGTCCGTGATCCGCAGCGATTCCCCGAAGTGCGCATCGCCCTGGATGACGTTCGTGCGCCAAATCGAGTTGTCGGAGACACAGTAGAGGTAGGCGCCGGAGGGATCCCACCACGGGTTGGTGGCCCCGGCCGGTAGCGCGGTGGCCTGGACCGCAGCGCCGCCGAGCGGGCTGATCAAGTGGATCTGGCCCCCCCGTGTGAACGCAATCCGGGAGCCATCCAAACTGCAGCGAATAATCCCGCCGCAGTCCGAGTCACTCCGGGTCAGCCGGCGCTGCACCGTACCCAACGGCGGCATCGGAAACGTCGCCGCCGTTCCCGCGAGCGGGCCCTCCGGCCCGGCGACCGTAATGTCCTCGGGGATATCGACGACATACACCTCGTTGCGAACCGCGCCACTGCCGGCCACCGTCTTGCCGATAAAGGCCCGCGCCCGTTGCCAGGTCCCGTCCGGTTTCTGATAGCCCCTCTCGCCCACCCAGGCATCTTCGGAAGCCTGGAAGATGTCATCGCTGCCCGGAGCGATCTCGGCTTGCGGCTTGACTTTCGCGACCAGCACCGTGAAACCAACGCCGTCCTGATTCCCGAGAGCCTTATCCACGTGGACCGGCAGGCCCAGCTTGATCACGCCGATCGTTCGGAGGTTCTTGCCCAGACCCTCCATAATCCGGTCGTTGTAGGTGAAGCCGATCCATTGTCCGTCTCCGCTGGGCTCATGGCGATGTGTTCCCCCGCGCAGCGCGCCGGGCGTAAAGGGGGCCGTCACATCGCGGGCGTCGGCGATCACAAAGTCGGCACTGCCGGCGGCGCCGTCGGTGGGGCTGACCATGGCCCCGAACCGGGCCGTGCCGGCATAGGCTACCCCGTCGAGTCCCCGAATGGCGATCACCGTGTCCCCTGTCGGGAAGTAGCTCACCGCCGCGACGCCGGGGCCAAAGCCGTTGGTGGGATTGGGATTGGGCGCCGTGTAGACGGTGACGATCTCCTTCGTTTGGAGATTGACTTTCTCCAGGGTCAACGTGTTTCCAATTCCGCCGGCAAAAGCCCGCGTGTCGTAGGCAATCCAGCCGCAGTCGGGGGACCAGTTCAGGTTGTTGTCCAACTGGTGATTCCGGTCGGTGTCAAAGGTGAGTCGCGTCTCCTCCCACCAAGACAGGGCGGTCGACGGGGCCAGCGAGACAAGGAAGAGAACGACGAGACAAGTGACAAGGGGCCTTCTCATGATCCACTCCTTCCGTTGAACTGACACTGATGCGACATTTCTCATTTGACCTCGCCCAGTTACGCCGCCGGGCCGTGTCACGTTATTATACCATCGCCCTGAACCGGCGACACACGGATTTTCAGTCCAAAATCACCTCTTGTAAGTGCTTGTGAACAAATGATTTATGCTTGTCAAATAAAGACTTGTGACGGCGACCGAAGCGTGACCGCAGCCAAACGGAAGGTCGTTGTTGCGCATCTTGTCGCGCACCCCGGCTTGGGGGAATTAAGGGGGCCAGGAATCAAAGGGAATCAAAGAGGTCAGGCGTTCTCGTGCATACCCTCCTTCTCGCCGCCTAAAGCCTCCTACAATCCCCACCCGGCCCGACCAAGAGAAACACGATGTCCCGCGCCGATAAATGTACCTGACCCCTTAAATTCCCTCCGTTGAATTGAGTATGCTGTGCCCGGAATTACCTTTGGCCTGTACGAGCCGCAACATTTGGTCTGTCAGTTCTGTCATAATGCATCACCAACTGTGAGGATGATATAACTCACTTTCCTTTATTTTGTGTCCCGGCGCCATGAGGACGAGCGCAAGAAAAAGGCCGGGCCATTTCGGCCCGGCCTTTGGTGCTCGGCACTGCGAATCTACTTGGGCAAATCCTCCTCCGCAACCTCGGCAACTTTCAGGTCGCCGTATATTGCCCGATAGGTATTGGAGCCTTGCGGCTGGTACCAGAGTATGATCTTGTCGGCATCGCCGAGCTTCACGCCCTTGCCGGCATAGCCCCATTTGCCGCCAAATTCGAATTCCTGCAGGAATATCATCCCTTTGGGGAATTGCTCCATTTCACCACTGTCAGGAAGACCAAGCGAAGCAAGCTTGTATCCGAGTACGGCCGCCTGTTTCATGAAATGATCGGTGCCAATGGCATCGGGAAAAGCGCCGTCCAGGATGATCTCGGCCCAGATGCGCAGGCTTTCGACGAGGTCCTCCTCGGTTGCGTTA
>CAYHAJ010000131.1:0-73334 GCA_964354535.1 uncultured Pirellulales bacterium | reverse complement strand
TGATGTTCCATGGTTCGTCGCTGACCTCCCAAATGGTGGGAAGCGGTTTCACCTGACGTTTCTGTCGTGCCATCCGTGGTTCCTTTCAAATGGTTCCTACGGATGGTTATCGGCCAAAACTGCCCTTTTGAGATAGTTACTTAGTGAATTGGAGCATCGGCTGAGGAAGAGAGAGGCGAAGCTTAATCACTAATCAAGCTCTGACCCCAGTGATCCCCAGGTCGGTCAATCCCACAGCCGTCCAATTTCGCGAGTGAGATTGCGGCTCAGGAATAGGCCCCTGTGCGTTTCAGGCGTCCAGATCGACCACGCAGCGAAAGCCGATCGTGGCGCAGCGGTCGAGGCCGGGCCACAAGAGCAGGAATTTTGTGGCGAAGTGGGCTGGGCGGGGACCGCCGTCCACATACCAGTTCGAGCCCTGGGCCGCGAAATACGATCCGCCGCGGATGATGCAGAAGCGCGTGCGGCCATCGGTGCGCTCGCTCTCGGTCCAGTGCCAGACGTTGCCGCACAGATCGTAGCAACCGCAGGGCGAGCGCCCGGCTGGAAACGCCTTCACCGGCGTCGTGCGGCCGGTCCCGCCGAGATTGCAGACCCCCGCCTGCACACCGTTGCCCCACGGGAATTCGCGGCCGTCGCCGCCTTGCGCGGCATATTGCCACTCTTCTTCCGTCGGCAGGCGTTTGCCCGCCCACGTCGCGTAGGCGCGGGCATCGCCGAGATCCACCCAGACCACCGGATGATCGGCCTGACCCGCAGGCGATTGGCCTTGGGGCCAGTGTTTCAGGAAATTCTCCGGGTGCCTGGGCCGGTAGCCGGTTGCCTTCAGGAACTCGGCGAACTGGGCGTTGGTCACCGGCGCTTCATCGATCGCGTAGGGACGCAAGGGAACCGGACGCTCGAATTCCCGCGTCTGGAATCGGTAGGAGGACCAGAAGCCCTCCTCGTTTTCGGTCGCCGAATCGTAGAA
This sequence comes from uncultured Pirellulales bacterium, assembly GCA_964354535.1. Taxonomy (GTDB): domain Bacteria; phylum Planctomycetota; class Phycisphaerae; order Sedimentisphaerales; family Anaerobacaceae; genus PLanc-01. The sequence goes on along the minus strand of CAYHAJ010000131.1, from coordinate 72,364 downwards.
ACCACACTCGCGGACGCGCATTTGGATCCTGAGTACTTCGGTGGGACGTGGACGCACCGCCGCCATACCGGCAGGCGCTGTCTGTCGCTGGGTCGTGGGAGTCACCGGCGTCAGACGAACCTCGCGCCGCGGACGCGCGGTGCTCCCGTCGGCGCGAGCCCGGAGCGCCGCTTGGGCAGCGAGGAACTGGTCGAAATCGGCGCCGAGCTGCGCCGGCGCCGCCGCCAGGAAGCAGCCCAAGCCCCGCGCCGGAATCTCCGCGGCCAAGGCGACCTGTTGTTGGGACTCAGCCGGTTCCAACTCGTGTCCCGCGATCAGATCGAAGTACCGTTGTCCGGGCCGGACGGCGACTTTCAACAACGTGCCTCCCACCGCTTTGTCGGCGCGGTTGACGAGCGTCCACAGGCGCAGCTCGCCATCGGTCCAGAGCGAAGCATACACGTTGGGCTCCTCCACGGGCACCAGCGGTGTCCAGCCTTCGCCCGAGAACAACGCGGCGTAACGGCGCTGGATCGGCAGCATGGCGCGCAGGAGCGAGCGATCCCGCGCGTTCCAGGCGACCCAGGAACCGAAGACGTTTTCCCAGACCAGGATCCCGCTGCCGTTCATCCAGGCCGTGCGGAGTTCGCTGGTGTGGTCGTACTTCCAGCGGCGAATCTGGTGCTGGAGATGGCGGCGCTCCAGCCATTTGTGACGCAGCACGCCCGGCACCTCGCTGTCCGTGAAATGCTGCGCCCACGAGGCGTGGTGGTCGGCGATTCGTTCCAGAGGGGGCACGCCTTCCCCTTCGAGCACCACGCCGGGCCGCGCGGCGTCGAGCGCCGTGCGGAACTCGGCCGCGCCCTGCGTCATGGTGTCGAGGAAGATACCGTCCACGTCGAGGGCTCGAACCATTTCGACCAGCAGGTCCACGTCCGGCTTGTCCTCGCGACGCGTGCCGCGGTCCCAGGGATTGTAGTTGATATAGACCCGCACCCCGCGTTTCTGGCAGGCATGGACCGCCTCACGCACTCCCGGCAGCCCGCCTGGCATGTCGCGGTAGAAGTCGAACTGGTTGCGCTGGTCCACGCCGATGCGCGGGTAAGCGTGCCAGAGCACGAGACTGTCGTAGCCACTGAATTCCCGGACTCCCTCATCGAGCAACACCTCCACCGTGTAGCGGCCGGCCTTCGCGTCGTAGAAAGCCGCGTCACACATCATGAGGAAGTAGCAGGCATAGGACGACGCCGCCCAGGCGAACTCGGGCCGGCGGTAGAGGGCGTCATCGTAATGCAGGCGACGGCGGGTCTCTTCCCGCCAGCGAGCCAGTTGCTCCCGGAACGCCGGCCATAACGTCGGGTCCTTCGGTGCTGCAATGATGTCCTTGCTCGGATCGATCGTAAAGGGTACCGCCCCCGCCGCTCGCCCGCGTCGGACCAGCGCCGACCCAGCCACGAGGGAGCCGGCATGGAGAAAGTGACGACGGGAGAGAGTCGGGTTCGGGTTCATGAGATCGCTCCTTTGCGTTTCTCTGGGGATCGCGGCTTTCCTATCATTGGGCCCACGGGACTGGTCACCTCTTCTTGTTCTCTGCCGAGACCCCGGCCGTCAGAACGAACTGCATGGCCTGGTCGACTTTCATCTCGACCGGCCTGATCCGGGCCCTGGGAACCATGACGGTGAAGCCGCCCAACTGATAGCTCATCGGCAGGTAGACGGCGACGGTTTGCTCGTCCCCGATGCCGGCGGGGAGATCGCCAAAGTCCTCGCGCGTCACCAGGCCCATCAGACGCACCTTCCCGTCGTCGAGGGCGACCATGACGGTCTTGTCGAACTCCTTCTGCTTCGAGGCATCGAAGAATCCGACCATGTCGCGGATGGAACCGTAGAGGGACTTGATACCAGGGATTCTCTGCAGCAATGTCTCGCCCAGAGAGAATACTTTGCGGAACAACCATATCCTCAAGAGCAAACCGATCCCCAGGGTGATCAGGAATCCGGCCAAGACACCCGAGCCAGGGACGTAATAAGCGTCGCCGATGACAAACCGCATGGCGTTGCCGAGAACGGCTTCCGCGGACGCCGCCAACCAGTAGACGAGATAAGCGGTCAGGGCGATGGGGAGGATCGCAATCAGCCCCTGCAGGAACAATGTACCGAGTCTCTTCACAGTTCGTTCTCCATCTTGAGCGGCTCTGCTATGGCAAGCACGCGATGTTCTGACAGGAAACCATCGTATCGGGCCCTCCAAGGGCAGACAAGAGCCCCCACTGCTATTGCCTCGTCTTTCCTATCGATTCCAAAGCCGATAGCCTGATATCACCGGGGTCACGTCCGGGCGAGTTTTTGTACCATGCCGGGTTCTTCCGCGGGATCGAATTTGGTAGACTGGCCGCGAAAGGGCATCGCGGCTGCCGAATGGCTGCGGAACCAGGATAGCAAGGAGCCCCAATGAAGACCGCACCTGTTACAGATAGACGCCTGCTGACAATGGGACTGGCCGCCCTTGTGCTCGCCGGGGCGAGCCACGTCCGGGCCGCGCTCGCGGACGAGGGCAAGGTGGTTTTCACTGATGGTTTCGAGACGCCTTCCGCCCAGAGTCCGCCGGTGAACTGGGCCATGTGGGGCGCTCAGCAGGACAAAGTGCCCGCCAACTACACGCGCGACACCACGCAACAGCATGGGGGCCAGGCGTGTTTCCGGATTCATCACCCGGCGCAGACACGCGGGTATATTGTGACCGCGCCGGACCGCGCGGTTCGGCCACAACGAGGGATGATCTATACCGTTTCGTTTTGGGCGCGGGCCGAGAAGACCGGCAAGGCGCTCTTCCAGTGGATCGCGTACCGAAGTATCCAGCCATTTGTGGACGCGGCTGCGCCGGGCTCGCTGCCGTGCAAGGTTGACCGCGAGTGGCGGCCCTGCACGTACTCGGTTCGCGAAGGACTTGATTTCTTCGCGGAAGAAAGCCGATTTCTGCTCCTGGCGTTCCACGCGACCAGCGTAGCGGCCGAAGAGCAGACGCTCTGGATCGATGACGTGCGCGTCACCGAGCAGGCCGATCCCAATCCCGTGGCTCTGGCGAATGCCGCAACGATCCCGCACGCGGCGCTCGAACACCGGCTACGTCTGGGCGACCGGCTGGAGTTCACGGTCAGCGCGACCAATCGGCTGCGGCGTGCAACCGCAGACGCGGGCGGGGTCTCCTTTCACCGCATCTGTGGCTGGACGGGTCAACCTTATAACAGGAAGGGAGACTACACACTGCGGCCGGAGTTGGAGGAGGCGATTCGCGAACTGCGGCTCCCGATGACGCGCTTCTATGCGGTCGGGGATGAACCGTTCGGTGTGGAGTCGGCCCTTGACAAGGTCGCTGAGGTGTGCCGGCGCGTGGGGGTCCGGCAGGACCATTGCGTGCTCGAGTTCGAGGAACAAGGCGCGTCCCGGAAGCTTTCGCCGGAGACATGGGCCGGGGGCGTAAGCTATGCGCTGCGCCAGGGCTACCGGTTCCATCATTGGGAGATTGCCAACGAGCCTTACGCGGCCCTGTGGGGACATGGCGGAGCGTTTCCGACGCCGGAGGCCTTCATCGCCCATTTCAAGGCCGTGAGCGGCGCCATTCGCCAGGTGGACCCGCAGGCACAGATCGGGATCGATATCTACGCGGAACACGTGCGCTGGGGCAATTATGTGCTCCAGCAATTGGCGGGGTGCTACGATTTCGTGGCGCCGCATCACTATTGCGGTGCGAACGTCCACAAATTGTCCTTCGAGGATATCACCTTATCCGAGAACTACCGGATGCTCGATCGCGCGTTGAAGATCAACGCGCTGCTGCGTGCCTACAATAACGACCGTCCAGTCTGCCAATATGATACGGAATGGGGCATGATCTGCGGCACGGCCGCGGGGAAAGACGCCGATTACGAAGATCGCAATGCGAATATCATCGGGACGGTGCACCGGGCCGTGCGCCTGATCTATTATGCACGCGAGGACATTGTGCGGGGCGCCAGTGGCTGGCAGATGCTCAGCCGGCTGGGCGGACAAGGGTTCGGCATCCTCTCGCAGGAAGCCCCAGATAAGCGTTTCCTCCTGTACTGGCTGTACTACCACTTCAACCGTCACGTGGGCCAATGGGTGTTGCCGATGAACGGCACCGCACCCTATCACCAGCCGGGGCAGAATGCGGGAGAATTCGCGGGTCCACTCACGCCTGTGCTGGCGACCTTGAGCGAGGATGGGAACGAGATCTATCTGGTGATGGCCAACGGCTCCTGGACGAGGGCCGTGCCGTGCCGGGTCAAGCTGCGGGACTTTCGTGTCGCGAAGGCCCGGGGGATCGTGATCAGCAGCGACCAATTGGACGGGAAACCGCTGCTGGAAAGGAAGGAAGACGCCGTGTCCGATCTTCCGGTGGCCACGACGCCCGAGGAGGTGAACTGCACGCTCCCACCGCACGCGATCGTGTTCGTGACGCTCTCGCGGTCGTGAGACAGACACAATCCAAGCTGTGTCCAGGAAGTGATGACGCGCGTCTCTCAGCGAGGCGATAGCCTTTGGAGCACCGCCCACATCAGGATGGCGGAGGCAGTGCCGTCCATGGTGGGCTCGTTGCTGGCATAATCCTGAAAGTCATCGTGGTAGACTGCGCGCGGGTCCTGGAATTCGGCCAGTGGATCGGGTTCGGTGATGCTTACGCCTTTGAGAGATTCGAAGATGCGCTCATAGACCGGGCCGTCTACCAGGCCGCCGCGCAAGGCACGTCCGGTCAGGCGCGTGGTCATCAGGTGGACGTCCCTCGGCGACACGAGGCCCACGCCCATGAATTGCGTGGTGCCCCACGGATTTCGGCCGAGCAGCCAATCGCGATGCCGGGCGGCGAATTCGCGATAGCGACCGTCGCCACTCATCTGTTCGTAGAGCGCGCATTGGGTCACCAGAGCCACCACCAGGTTGTTCGAGCACCAGATGAACGGAACGCCGACGCCAAATGGGTTCCTCTCACTGGCACTGCGGCAGCGTTCGATCCCCTCGCGGTACCAGCCTTCCAGCCGCTTTTGGAATTCGGTGTCCACGACGCCATGCAGGCGGAAATGGCCGGCGTTGAAAAAGGGGTAGAACTGGTAATGGCCGGTCTCCTCGCGGCCCATCCAGGATTCCGATCCCGCCCAGCGTGCGTAGCGTTGGCCGTCACCAAGGTAGCGCTGGTTGCCCGTGGCCCGGAAGAGTTCCGCGGCGCCCCATTCCATGTCGTCGGCCCAGGTGGTTTCGGCGTAACGATACGGCGCTCCGTACGAGTTGCCCTGCTGAACGCCTTCCCGGTCGCGGCCGAGCTGGTACACTTCTTCCCCCGCCGTCAGACACCGCCGCGCGAACGCGGCCTGGGACGGGTCGTCCTGCCAGATTTGGAAGGCCAGAGCCATGGCGGCGGCGTAGCGTCCCGCGAGGTTGGCCAAGCCCGTGGACTCGCTCGGGTAGCGTCCGAGTCCCTGCGGTCGGCCCTCGGCGGCATAGACGACGCGGGGCCCACCTTTGCCCCAGCCGTAATCCGCGCGTTCCTCCTGGGGCAGCCGCCAGCCACAGTGGTCGCGATCGTCTGCCACCTGATGGTACAGTTGGTCCGGGGCCGGATGCAGCTTCAGCATCCACTCCAGACCCCAGCGGGCTTCGTCGAGAAGATCGGGCAGGCCGTTGGCGCCGGCTTGACCGAGGGCATCGAACCGATCGCCGAAGAGCCGTGACTGAGACTGCACCGACGCGTGACGGTGCATTTCCCACGCGAGCAGCATCTGCGCCGTGGCGTTGCTCGAAGTGAGCAGGTATTTCAGAAGATCAGCCGCATCGTGCCAGCCGCCCCGGGCATCAAGGGTGGTGCCGGCGGGAAGCGGTCCGTAGGCGGTGCGGCCGTCCAGTTGATGACACGGGGCATTGAGCCACGGGTTGGATCCGCAGCGCTGCTGACGCAGGAACTCCAGCAAAAGGTCCGGCAGCGGCCGGAAGACCGCATCATCCACCACGAGGGGCTCCGAGACGGTTCCGCCGACGCGAAGGCGGAAGCGTCCCGGCTGGCGGAGCGCCGAAAAGTCGAGCTCTACCACGTGGTTGAATCGGCCCCAGCTCATTTTCGTCACCGGGCGTACCGTGCCTTGGAAGACCGACCGGCCCGAGTCCAGTTCAATGACGTCAAAACGCTCCCCAAGAGGCTCGGGTACGAGAGCGACGGCGAGTTTTGGGTTCTGCACGGGGTAGCCAACCTGACTGGCGCGAAGGTGTCGCCCCAGCAGGCGGTCGACGCGCTCGAACGCGTAACCCCGCTCCTTGAGCCGGCTGAGCAATTCCGGCAGACGGAGGTGCATCTTGTCCGCGCGTTCGGGGCCGGCCCCCAGGTGCATGAGCAGCACAAAGCCGTTGAGCCCGGCCGGATCTTCCGATTCGCCTCGCAGGATGCTGTCCAAGATGGCCTGGGAAGACACGAAGTTGGAGTCCTTCTCGACCGTGTAGTCCGCCGCCGCACGGGTGCCGGGCGAGAGATTGACCAACGTCAAACCCATGCTCTGGGTCCAGTCGCTGATGTCGCGGTTGTGGTGCTCGTAGGCGGGCAGGAAGAACCGTGCCTGCCTGCGGGTGACGCCAAAACGTTCCAACTCCCGCAGGTTGCCGCTGAGGTCCGCCTCAAACTCGGCGCGGGTCAGCAGCGTCCGGCGGTCCGCCGTCCACGAGCAGTAGAGCCGGTGTTGATCGGAATGTGGACCCACGTAGTGGCTGTCAGCCAACATCCGCCGGATCAGCGGCGCGAACTCGGGGTTGCGCAAGAAATCGCCGGTGACAAAGAAAGAGGCTTTGGCGCTGTTTCGCGCCAGCGTCTCCAGAATGGCCCCCGCTCCCTCCGCAAACTCGTGGCCGGTGAACGCCAGCGCCAATTGCCGGGTGGATCTCGAACCACGTACCACAGCGCCATCCCGGTAGGTAAAGGGGTCCTCGGTCACGACACGAGCCTCCCTGTTCCCACCGGACGTCGGCGCCCCCTCCTCCGTGGCCGGAGGCGGCGGGGCAAAGCCCAACTCCTGGGGCGACTTTCGGGTGATCCCGAAGAGGAAGCGCTGGCCTTCGTGAAAGCGCTCGCGCAGCTCGAAGTTCTCGAAGGCCACGCCGCCCGGAATAGGCTGCCGGGAGAGCCAGTACGTGTAGCGTCCATTGACCGCCACGTGCAGATCGTCCCGCCATGTCCCTGGTGGCTTCTTCCAGTACTGTGTCACAGGAAATCCGGCGTACCGCCAGTGCGACGCGGCGGGAAATGGGGCGACCGCGGCAGGATCGGCTTCGTTCGTCGTAAGCGCGGCCAGGATGTCACCGGCGGAGGTGCGATGCAGCCGGTCGAGGGGAAACAGACGATGGGGAGCGAACGCAGCCTCTTGGTAGGTGGGCCAGAGATCGAGGCTGCTGACCACTTCGTTCCTCAACCACAGTTGGCGGGTCCGCGCCTTGTTGCCCATGGTGGCCGTGAGAATGCAATATTCGATCGAAGCACTGTCCGGCTCCTGATGCACCGTCAGCTCCAGCTCGTCCGGAGCGTCGCTGCGCTGGCTCAAGAGCAGACGCAGGTGCGCGCCATTGTCGAAGCGCTCGACCTCGACCTCGACCGTCAGACACTCCGCTCCCGTATCCAGCCGTGTCAGGCGCCCGGCCGGCAGTTTCGTCGTCGGCCCGGCGGGAGTCCCCGGATCGCCGGCCCGGAGGCGCTTCCCCCGCACACCATCAAGTTCACTCCACTCAAGCTCGCTGAATGCGCGACGGCCCGACACGACGGGTTCGACGGCGATGAAATTGATGAGATCGTCGTCGCCGTTCGGGAGCACCGGATATCGCAGGCGGATAAGACCGCGGGGGCCGTCGGAGCGGCCGACGCCGGGAGGAAGACCCCACAGTAGACCACCGCGAAGACCCCAAGCCGGTCGATCCGTGTTCACCCCGGCACGGACCCAGGCAACCCCGGGAAGCTTATCGGTCCGCGGGTCAATCTCGGCTTTCGCTGGTTGCCCAGCGAGCCCGACACCGCGCTGGCCCGAAGCTGACCCGGCGACGAGGAGCCCTTGCGGGTGAGCGGCCACCTCAGTGACCGGAACCGATGCGGCGGCCAACAGGACGGTAAGGGCCAAGCCGGGAAACGCAGGGTTCGTACTCATCCACTTCATCCGCTACTTTCTTCGGCCCGTGAGAATCCGGCCGCTAAGGCTTCACGACGCGAATGTCATCGATGTAGAGACGGCCGGAACCGCTCACCTTTGGGTTCTTACGGTCGCCCACGCCAAGGTACAGCTTCTTGACTTGGGCCGGCTCCACACCGGTGAAGCTGCTCATCGGGATCTTCCACTCGGTCCAAACGGCTTTCGTCACCAGAGCGGCATCGGGATGGACCACCATGACGTTCTTGCCGGCGCTGTCTTCGATGGCAACGTACAGTTGTGCGACGCTGTTGGTGGCATCGCCTCGAACCCAGAGCACCAGAGTGTTGACTCCGTTGACGGTCCAGTCCTGTGCCGGCGTGAACTCCTGCTGGGCCTCGCTGTAGAACGGCGTCTTGACATTGTAATAGTCCATGGGCATCGATTGTCGGCCGCCATGGATGATCGTCTGTTCGGCAAACGGCTCTACGAGATTGCCGACCGTAGACCCGTTGCGGTCGGGGTACCCATCAATCCAGGTCTCGTAGATGCGGCTGCCTTCCGCGTTGGTGTAGCGTTCCATATCATCCACGACGACGAAATCAGCCGTCGTGAAGGTCCAGATGCTCCCCTTCCACGGACTACCCGGATGGGCATCGTTGACCTCGTCGATCCGCCAGTAGTAGGTCCTGCCCCACTCCAGCGGGCCCGGATCATACGTGGTCTTGTCCAATGCCTGCCGGCCCTTGTAGACGTCGGCCGTGGCGGTCGTGGCCTTGGCGACGGCGGCCTCATCCACGCCAAAGTACACGTCATGCAAAGCGGCCGCCTCTCCGGGAGACCAGCTCAGAATCGATGTCTGCCTCACGTCTGCAGCGCCACGGGGCGGATGGGGAGCGTCGGCAATCCTTGCATCTATGATCTCAATCACCCTGCCCAGCCCCGCGCTCAGCAGCATTCTGGCCCCACCCTCCACCACGTCAAAGCCCCAATTCGGATTGGTATCCGCCGCCAGAGCATCCAGTTGCTTCTTGGTGTATTGAGCGTACAGCATCCCCAAGGTGGTGGCCTCGGTCATGCGGTAGACGTAGATGCCGTCATGGGTCGTATGAACATACAGGAATCCGTCCACTTCCTTGACCGTCCAGACGCCCCAACTGCCGTCGCCCGTCACGGCAATGGTTCCCAACGGCGTGGAAGCACCGGTAGTGAGATCAAGGGCCCAGAATCCCGCGGTCTTGACACCGGAGTCACCGTAATAAGCGTAACCAGGGTAAAGATCTCCCACCCGAACATTGCGAATGCGCGTGGTGGCCCCGGTAGTTACAGAGCCGTTGACATTCCAACTCGTATTGGCCGTCACTTCAAACGGGTTCGGCTTGATATCCGTCAGGTACAGGTTGGTCCTCAGGCCGCTCTTGTAGCTGGTATGCACGATCGTGTCATCATCCACCCAGTCAAAAGAGCTGGGCGTGACGGCCAGATTCTTCGTGAAGACCCGCGTGTCGAGGTTGAGGTTGGGATCGATCCTGGAGAAGTAGTCGTTGCTGGCACCACCGGACAGCAGGACATAGCTCGCGGCAGGGAACGCCATGGCCATCCGAACCTCGGCACCATCTTTGATATTGGCCAGAGCCTCAGAACGGGTCGAGCCGGCCGGATAGCAGCCTACCGCGCGTTGAGGAGCGTTGATCTGAACCAGGTAATTCTTCCCGTCGAGCGAACGCGGGTTGTACATGGAACTGCGGGCAGCAAGCTCCTTTCCGATATCCATAACCGTGCCTACTTTCAGTGACCCACTGGGCACAGGCACGCCGGCCGCCGGTTTCGTCATTCCGAACGTCACCAGCAAAACCAACGGTGTCAGAAGAAACGCTCTCCCCAACATAAGACTCCTCCCTTCAGAACGCGGCCCGGCGTTCGCCCCGGGATGAACTCACAGCAGCCCATCCGGGCGAGCACAAGCCTTGATAACATGATTTATACCCGATTATGTACTTTCGCGTCCAGGAATATCCCCTGATTGTACTGCGCCCGCATCCCGTTACGGGCGCGGTGGTCAACGAGGACCGCCGGCCCGATCCTTGAGCATGCGGAGGAAGTCCTTCAGGAACGAGGTGCCGTAATCGTGCCACGTGCGGCAACTGATGAGGTTGCCATCCACGACACAAGGCTGGTCAACGTAGCTCCCGCCGAAACTCGTGATGTCGAGCGCACACTTGGGGACCGTGGTCGCCCTCCGGCCTTTGAGCAGGCCGGCCGCTGCCGCGATCTCGATGCCATGACAGACCACGGCCACGGGTTTGCCGGTCTCCTGGAAGTGCCGCGTGACACGGATCAGGTCTTGGTCGTAGCGGAGGTATTCCGGAGCACGACCCCCGGAGAGAAACAGCCCTGCGTAGCCGGTCGGATCGACGTCTCGGAACGCCACGTCCGCCTTGATGTGATAAGCCGGCTGTTCCCGCGTGATGTCCCACGGGATCGTCACATCCGGCGGGATCTCGTGCAGGACACCGTGATACGGGCGAACTTCCGGACCGGCGACCACCACCTGAACGCCATCCTCGGGCAAACGGAAAAACGGGTAGAGCGTATCCATTACTTCGGTGGCATCACCAATGGGCATGAGCACTCGCATGGGTGTAGACTCCTTCGAAGTGAACTGCGGTTGGGAGGCGGACAGCGCCCCGGCTTCGCCCGGACGCGTGGCGAGCATAACGGCACCGGCCCACGTCGCGCCTTTCAAGAACGCCCGGCGACTGCGATCGGCGGGCCGATTCTCATCGTCGGCTGGCATGTATGGTTCGCGATTCAATGGCTCTACCGGCGTTCATACAAGCGGAGCAGATCTCGTGAAATCAGTCTCTTATGCTACTTCCGGAAGTGCTGCCGCACAAGTGCAAATCCCGGGCGACGACACACAATGGTTTGGGCAGATTCCAGATGGCCTCCCCGGCGACATTTTTCCGGTTTTCTCCTTGACAAGGGCGGGTCCACGGCCCACTATTGACCACAGCATCAAGGGCTTCGTCTCATCGAGTGGTGGCACTTTGCCCCAACAACCAGGTTTTCCGCATACTGCCAGAACGGGTGGAGCGAGTATACGGACAAAGCCCCGCAACGGAACGAACAGGCAGAACGTTTTCTTCGCGCGTATTGAGGATATGGATTGCCGTGTCACCAGGATCCCTGAGAGGCTCCATCGTCACCTTCGCGCATACCTTTGACGGTTGGTGAGCCCACCGAGCGCAGTCGATCCGGCAACCCACGGGCACGGAGTGTTTGCGCCGTGGCCGACGAGACAACGGGTGCGGATGCGCAAAGTGACGGACTTTCCGCGTGGGGGGAAGACCGTCCCTCCGATCCTCTGCGGCCCAGCATTTCTCTGCGCCAGGCGTCTCGCCGGGAGGAGTCTTCCCACTGGTCCAGGACCAGTTTCCGTAGCCGACCCATCAGATCCGTTTCTATTTAGGAGACCTGAAATGCCCGTGGCACCAACCTATCCAGGCGTATACGTCCAGGAGATATCCAGCGGCGTGCGAACGATCGTGGGAGTGAGCACCTCCACGGCGGCCTTCCTGGGCCCAGCCAAGAAGGGCCCCATCAACAAGGCCACCCGCGTCTTGAGTTTTGGCGACTATGAACGCGTCTTCGGTGGACTGGACAGGGCGTCCGAGATGAGCTATGCGGTCCGCCAGTTCTTCGAGAACGGCGGCAGTATCGCCTGGATCGTGCGCCTCGCCAAAAATGCCGCGTCCGCCTCCAGGAAGCTGCAGAACGAGGCAGCCAAGGAGGTCCTGGAAGTCACGGCCGTCTGCGAAGGAAGCGACGGTAACAACATCGAGTTGAAGGTGGATCACAAGACCGACAACCCAGGGACCACGTTCAATCTCCACGTGGCCTCTGTGCCGCCCAACGATCCGGGGGCGAGAGTCAATGAAGCCTTCCCCAACCTCAGCATGAACAGCAAAGACTCCCGCTACGTCGAGACGGTGGTCAACAGTACCTCACGTTTGGTCAGGGTGACGCGGATGGCCAAGATCGACGCCCTGAGTGCGGGCCAGGCCTACAGCAAGCCGCTCATCGACGGCGCAAAATTGGAGGATCTCAAAGCGAAACTGAGCGATACCTGCAAGGAATTGCGCGTAATCGTAGACGGAGGCGATCCCATCCAGGTTACTCTGGAGCCGGCGTCCATCAACGCGACTCCCGATGCGGACAAGTGGCTGGACGAGGTATGTAAGCAGATTCAGGCCAAGGTCATTGACGCGCTGGGAGGGTCGAGCACCTTCACCTGTAAACGCGGGAGCTATGGCACGGAATCCAAATTATGTCGGATCGTGATGACTTCCCCCACGAACAAGGAGACCTCCAGCGTCCGGGCGATACCCGCAACCAGGAACGACGCCTCCACCGTCCTCGGATTTGCCGCCCATGATGGCAGAGCGTACGTGGACGCAGTGGCCGGGATACGGCCCAAAGTCGTGCCGGAGCGTGGGAAGCTTACAGGCGGGGCAATCGCGGAGGGAGATCTGCCGTCCACCGTTTCGATTGGCCCCCACAATCAGGTCCTGATCATCAGTCTGGATGGTGGGAGCGCCAGGGAGGTAAACTTGGGCACCTTCGCACCCTCGGGCTCGGTTGTCGAGAGAGTTACCGCAGTGGCCGCGAAGATTCAGAGTGCGGTTCGAAGCCTGAGTTCCATCGACCCGGCTTATCAAGACTTCACGTGCGAAGTCAGCGTTTCTACCCCGCCGGCCCCGCCGGCCCCACCAAGCCAAGTGGTCCGATTGGTGTTGGCCTCCGGCACACGGGGCAGCAAGGCGAGCGTAGCGGTCTGCGCGAAGACAGGGGATACCTTGGCTGATAAGCTGAAACTGGTAACGGGCGTCACGATTACCTCCGCCCCGGACATCCTGTTGACCGGCGGATACGAACAATCCTTCGATAAAACAGACGAACTGTCCGTGTATCTCGAAAGCCAGACCAACCGTAGGGGCATCTACGCCCTGGACGAGGTGGATATCTTCAACATCATGTGCCTGCCGGCCGTGACCGATTCCGGCGTCCTGGCGGCGGCGGCGAAGTATTGCCAGGACCGCCGGGCCTTTCTGATTGTCGATGCACCATCCTCCAAAACACCTGCGGAGATGGAGCAGTTGATCTCCGGACCCGATCTGCCGAAGAGCGAGTACGCCGCCGTCTATTACCCCTGGATCCGCGTGCGCGACCCCCTGGCCAACGGGGCGCTGCGCGGTTGTCCGCCCTGCGGCGCGATCGCGGGGATCTACGCCCGGACGGACCTCACCCGGGGCGTCTGGAAGGCCCCGGCCGGCATCGAGACCAACCTGAGCGGCGTGGTCGGCCTGGATTATGTCCTGACCGACCTGGAACAGGGGGTCCTCAATCCGCTGGGGGTCAATTGCCTCCGCATGTTCCCGGTCATCTCGTCCGTCAACTGGGGGGCCCGGACCCTGCGCGGCGCCGACCAACTGACCTCCGAGTACAAGTATGTGCCCATCAGGAGATTGGCACTCTTTATTGAAGAGAGTCTGTTCCGCGGCTTGAAATGGGTGGTGTTCGAACCCAACGACGAGCCCTTGTGGGCCAACGTCCGCATGAATGTCAAGGCGTTCCTGCACGATCTGTTCCGCAAGGGGGCGTTTGCCGGGCTCACCCCCCAGGAGGCCTACTTCGTCCGGTGCGACAAGGAGACCACCACGCCCAACGATCAGAATCTGGGCATCGTCAACATCTGGGTGGGCTTCGCGCCGCTCAAGCCGGCCGAATTCGTGGTCTTGAGCATCCAGCAGATTCAGGAACTCGGGAAGAAGGAGTAAGCCATGGCACAGTTCAGCGCCAATACGCATCGGTTCGATCCGTACAAGAATTTCAAGTTTCAGGTGTGGTGGGATGGGAAGTGCGTGGCCGGGGTCAGCAAGGTCTCGGCCCTGAAACGGGCGACCGAGCCCGTGACCCACCGCGAAGGCGGCGATCCCAGCACGTCGCGCGTCTCCCCGAGTACATGGAAGTACGACCCGATTACTCTGGAAAGAGGACTCACGCACGATCCGGAGTTCGAGAGTTGGGCCAACCTCGTGCACCAGGTGGGGAGCGACGGCGCGATGTCGCTGAAGAACTTCCGCAAGGACATCACGATCAAGCTGCTCAACGAGCAGGGCGCGGAGGTCAAGAGCTTTAACATCTACCGGTGTTGGGTGTCGGAATATGAGGCCCTGCCCGCCCTGGACGCCAATGCCCATGCCGTGGCCATCGAGCACCTGGTCCTGCAAAACGAAGGCTGGGAGCGCGACACCGCCGTAGGCGAACCGATGGAAACCTAACGGCGTGGGCGCGGAGGAACTGTGGGCCGAGTGCAACTGTGCTATGGAACGCCGCCGGGCTGTGTCTGGCTGCGTGAGCTGCGGGGTGACGACGAACTGAGGGTCAAGGGTACCGACACGGCAACGGCTCTGGCCCTGCTGCAAGGATTGATCGAGCCCCCGGGCGGGACCGGCACCAAGGCCGACCGGGCTCTCCTGCTGACCGCGGCAGATCGAGATCGCCTGCTGGCCCACCTCCACGTGCTGACGTACGGCCCGCATGTGGATAGCACCACGACGTGCAAGCGGTGCGGGGAACGCTTCGACCTGGATTTCTCGTTGCCCGCCTTGCTGTCCCATTTGTTGCAGCCGCGCTCCGGCCCCCATCGACTCGCGGCCGACGGCACTTGCCGTCTGGAGGATGGACGCTGCTTTCGTCTTCCCACCGGGCAGGACGAATTGGCCGTGGGAGATTCTCCGGGAGCCAGTGCCGCGCAGGCCCTCCTGGAGCGGTGCATGGTGGAAGGAGATCTGGGGGAGGGGACAACCGCCATCGAGGAGGTCATGGACCAGGTCGCGCCGCTCGTGAGTCTGGGCATTGATGCGGTCTGCCCCCAGTGCGGCCACGAACAGCAATTCAATTTCGATATCCAATCCTATCTTCTCTCCGCCCTGCTGCAGGAGCATCCTCGACTCTACCAGGAAATTCACACGTTGGCCCGAGGCTACGGCTGGAGCCTGGCAGAGATCCTATCTTTAACCCGAACGCAGCGGCGGACCTTTGTCGCACTGCTGGAAAACGAGACCCCGTGAGATGGCTGGCTACGTGCAGAGACTGGTGAACCGGCTCGCAGGGATCCAGACGCCGGATGCTATGGCGCCGAGGATTACCCGTCGGCAGGTTGGCAATGAATGGAGTATGGACGCCTTCGGCTCGGTCTATGAAGCCACACCCACACAAGCCATGCCCACCCAGGCCATACCTACTCAAGCCGTACCCCGGGCAGAGCCCCCTGCCCCCCTGCTGCGACCCACGGATAGACTCATCTCCCGGGCGGTGACACCACCGAAGGATCAATCCGATCCGGCACGATTCCTGCAATCGGAGCCCGACCCGGCCGCTCATGCAACCAAGGTTGACACACCGAGGGCCGGCACGACAAGGCCCGCCGGAGTCGTTCCCGATGCCGCTGCGGCGAACCATGTCGATTCCATCACGGCGTTCCGGCAACCGGGTTCGAAGAGAGAGGTTTCCTCCCCTCGTAGCGAGCCTGCGTCCACACGCCCACCATCAAGGCCGCTTGCGGGCCAGCCGGTTCACGCCGGAACCCTCGTTCCGGGTACGCCTCGTGGGGAGGTCAGCCCGTCCGGTCCCCCTCAAGCAGGCGCCACGCACATGCGAACCGAGAGGGTCCCGAGCCCGGCCCTACGCCAACCTCAAAGCCAACCGACAAAGCCGCGCCGGCCCCGACAGGAAATCAAACCAGATGATACCAGTACGGGACACGACGGTCGAGGCGAGCCCGGACCTGCCACGCCATCAGCAGCGACTCTTCCCGAGCAGCGCCGGCCCCTGAGCGTGCCGCCGGCAGAGCTGGCGGAGAGCAGCCACTCGGCGCCCGTCCGGCCCAAAGGAATCACCCAGGTGCATATCGGCAATGTTCACGTGCATGTGGCCGAAGAAGGTACGACGCCGCCGGCACCCTCGCTTCAGGAGCCGCGCCCGAAGAGAACCGCCCCCATCCACCGGACGGCGGCCGCAGAGCCCAGCGCCAGACACTACGGTTTGGGGCAGATGTGATGACGATGCTCAACCTATCCCTGGTGACCGAGACGCTGGGCAACCTGGTCAGGAAGTATGTGACCAGCTCGGACCAGTGGCCACCAGAGAAGGAGTTGAAGGTTTCCTACCAACCTCCGGACAAGATCAAAGGCGACCGGGTCATCAACTTGTATCTGTATCATGCGGTGGAAAACGGGCACTACCAGAACACGCCGCCACCCCAGAATGTGAGAGATCCCCTGCGCTTCACACCGATGGGACTGGATCTTTACTATCAACTCACCGCTCGCAGTACGATCGGCGAAGCGGATTCTGAGGCTGGCGTGCTGCTGGAACAACTCATGATGGGGCTGGCGATCAAGGTGTTGCGGGACTATCCGACCATCGACGATGCGACCGTGCTGCCAGGCGCCGATCCCGAGAATGTCGGAAATCTGATCTTGGCGCCGGGACTGCGGGGCAGCGGCAACCAACTCCGCATCGAATTGCTGAATGTCGATCATACGCAGGCGATCAGCTACTGGACCGCCGGTTCTTCCCCGCTGCGGTGGGCGGCGTACTACCGGGTTTCCGTCGTTCTCCTGGAACCTTACACGGTGACCCAGAGGACCGGCAGAGTGCTGACCATTGGCCCCTACGTGACCACGATCGCAGCGCCGCGGCTCTTCAAATCCCGGAACCGTCTGTCTGTCCAGATACCAGAGGGGTTGTTGCCTCAGGCGATCGACATCACGCCGGCCCAGGCCCCGGTGGGGGACCCCGCAGAAACGAATCGCCGGATCATTTTCGAAGGTATGGGGCTTGCCGGCGGACAGATCGAGCTGTGTCTGCGACACGGCGACTGGAAAGAACCCATCCCGGTCGAGGCGGCCTGGAACCAGATGGTAACAAAGACCGAGATCCGCATTACGATCCAGAATACGATCACCCCTGCCGGCGGGACCGCCCAGGCCATCCTGCCCGGCGTGTATTCGGCGTTTGTCCGACGGACCGCGACCCACGTCTTGTCCGATGGAACCGCGCGCCGCATCGAGCATAACTCCAACGATGTCCCCTTCATGATCTTGCCGTACATCAAGAGTGTTTCGTCGCTTCCAGCCGGCAGCCCGGGAGACATCGTGACGGCACAATCAGATATTTTCAGCAAGGTGGCCCCGGAGGCCATCAAGGTCTATGTCGCTGACGAACCTCTGCAGTACCAGAGCGCGGGCGGCGATCCGGCCCAGGGACAGTATACCCTGGAAGGCGATCCCAAGCAGTTGCGACTCAAGCTCTCCGGCACGTTGATCGAGGCGTGGACGGCGATGCCCCGCAAGGCGCTCCCCTTTCGATTGCTGGTCAACGGCTGTGAGACGCCGCCCTGCTGGATTCGATCGGCCTGAATTGCATGAATGAGCACGACGTCTACGATACGACCTTGGGGACGACGCCCACGGATACCCTGGGATGGATTCAAGAGCGGCTGTATTGCCTGGCCGCCCGACGAGTCTCCTGGCTGAGAAGCCTGCTGCCCGCCGGGTCGGGCTTTCAGAAGTTTGCGGTCACAGACGACGAAGTGCAGTTCATCCTGCAGCAGCGCGATCATCCCGAAGCTGTGCGACAGTGGATCCAATCGGATCCCACGGCCGTCCGTTTGACGAAAGAGCTGGCACGCATCGAGGAGCACATGTCCGCTGACCGGGACGGTCGTTTCGCCTTCCTGGTGGGTCTGTTCGAGCTGGATGCCAGGCAATCAGACCTGCTCCAACTCTGTCTAACCGTTTTCCTGAGGCCGGCCTTTCGGAGAGTCTGTGCCTACCTCGATCCCTTCGGACGATCCTACGTGACGGAAGAGCTGGCCGCACAATTGTTCGGCCCTGAACACGGTAACATCCTTACGAGCGGATGTCCTTTGCTGGAATGGAATCTGGTCCTGCGGGAGAATGTCGGCCCCGGCGAGCCGGAGTTGCTCAAATGCGATGCCCAGATCGCTCACTGGCTCCAGGGGAGGGACTATCTTCATGAATGCCTGAGGCAGGCCGCCCGTCTCGGCCCCACGCCTCGGTCTCTCGATACGTGGCCCGTCCGTCAGACTGCCGACTGGATCCGAGAGCACCAACGCAATGGTCCCGTGCGCGTCGTCGTGACCGGCCCCCAGGGCAGCGGGCGCCGTAGCTTCGCTGCCTCGGTGTGCGCGCGTCTGAACATGCCGTTGTTGGCCGTCGACACCGAGGCGCTGGAACACGACGCCGCCGGGCACGGCGAAGCATACGCCCGGCGGCAGGCACTGCTTATGAATGGCGCCGTCGCCTGGTCGGGTCAACGGCTGGCGGTCCCGCGCCGACATCCGACACATCCGGGCGTACAGTTTGTGATCGCCGAGCCGGAGACGAGCGTACGCGCCGAGCCCGATGTCAGGGACATCGATGTGGACATCGGTCCCTTGACCCTGGATCAGAGCCGCCAGCTTTGGAAGTCCCTCGTGCCGGTCGCTTCCTCGTGGAAATCGACGGAACTGCACGATCTGGCCGCGCAGTACCGGTTGAACGTAGGCGACATCGCCGCGGTGGCGGATCATGGCGTGGAGACCGTGCAGCAAGCCCGGCTGCTCATCCAGCAGCGCGCCCGCCACAGCCTCGATGAACTGGCCCGCTGGGTCCCCTGTAGTTTTAAGTGGAACGATGTGGTCCTGAATTCGACGTTGGTCGAGGCCCTGAAGGATTTCACGTATGAGGCGAGTGAACGGGCCGCGTTCTGGGAACGGCCCGCCGCCAAACGAATATTCCCCTACGGCAAGGGTCTGATCGGCCTATGCTCGGGTCCGCCCGGAACCGGTAAGACGATGTCCGCCCAGGTGATCGCCGACCAGTTGGGTCTGGACCTTTTCAAGGTGAACCTGAGTGCCGTCGTGAGCAAGTACGTGGGCGAGACCTCCAAAAACCTGAGCCGGATTCTCACCCGCGCCGCCCAGATGAATTGCGTCCTGTTGTGCGACGAGGCGGATGCGCTCTTTGCCAAGCGGACGGAGGTCCGGGATGCCCACGATCGCTATGCCAACACCGACACGGACGCCCTGCTCCAGGATATCGAGGACTACCCGGGGGTCGTGCTCCTGTCCACGAACGAGAAGTCGCACATGGACCCCGCCTTCATCCGCCGCCTGCGCTACCACTTCGAGTTCACGAAACCGGATCGGGCGCAGCGGCTCGTGATCTGGCAGAAGGTCGCCGTCGCGCTGCTGGGCCCGAAGACGCTCAAACGGCTGGATGGTTTCCTGCAGGTGTTGTCCGACGAGGTCGAGCTGACCGGCTCGCAGATCAAGTACGCGACGCTGGCCGCCGTCTTTATCGCCGGTCGAGCCCGCGAGCCGGTCGCGCCAAAGCACTTGGTGGCGGGCCTCGCCCGGGAGCTCGCCAAGGAGGGCCGCGGCTTGAGTCTCCATGATACCAAGAGGCTGGCCGAACGTGGCTGAACGCACCGTCAAGATCGACAATCTGCATCTGGACGTGCCGCACATGAACGCGGACCAGGCCGGTCGGCTGGCCCACGAGGTGACGCAGCACCTCGCCGTTTCCCTGCCGGCCCAACTCGAATCGAGGGACCTGAGCCTGCTCAAGTTGAATGTCAGAGTGCCCAAGGGCGCCGACCAAAGCCGGATCTCGGTACTGGCCGCCCAAGCCATCATTCAGGCAATCTCATGATCCAGCGAATGACAAAGACCACGCAGCCTGAGAAACAAACCGCGGCCGCGAGGGCCAAAGTGGCCCAGAAAGCACCACCCCGCATCCAGCCCCGGCACAACATAGCATCCACTCTCACCGGCGAGAGTCTGCTGCGTCTCCCGAACGGATTACCGATTCAGCCGTTGCTGCGCGTCGGCTCGTTGAACGATAAATATGAGCAGGAAGCCAACCGTGTGGCAGACGCAGTGATGCGTATGTCGGAATCTCCGAAACATGATGAAGATGGAACCGCACGGCCACACGGTATCCAAGTCTCGCCCATGCAAGTTGCAGAACAGACGGACTCATCAGAAGCGCCGCCTGTTGTCCATGAATCTCTGTGCTCTCCCGGTCAGCCGCTCGACACTTCCATGCGTACCTTCATGGAGCGGCGCTTCGGCCACGACTTCAGGCATGTCCGCGTCCACGCCGACGCAAAATCAGCCGAGTCAGCAGGGGCGGTGAATGCGCGGGCCTATACGGTAGGGCAGGACGTAGTGTTTGGGCCGGAGCAGTATGTGCCGGAGACCACCGCCGGGAAGAGACTGCTGGCGCACGAATTGACGCATGTTATGCAGCAGCAAAGGGCATCTTCCCGTCCTGTCCTCCACAGACAAGAGGCGGAAGAGGCAGGGGCCTCCACTGAGAAAGAACAGAGTGCCGGGCAGACAGACGAACTTGCCTGGTCTCGTTCCTCTGACACGATGACTGAGCGCGACATATCTGGACAGCGTTTCCTATTGATGAATTTTGGCCTTGGCAGAGCCGAATTGAAGAAAGGCCATGCAGAGTTTCTCCTGATGACTGTCTATCACAGCACTCTGGCTCTTGATCCTCTGGCCAAGGTTACGGTCATTGGGTACACAGACCCAAATGACTCAAGCAAGTTCCGCAAGAGACTGTCGATACAGAGGGCGCGAGAGGTGGAGAAGAGACTGATGGAGGTAGGCGTGCGGAAAGACCGCATCAAGGCGGTGATGGGCAAAGGCTCTGAAAAGCCGATGGGTGACAGCAAGACACTCGATGGCAGAGCCAGAAACCGTCGCGTCGAGGTATTGGTAACTCCATGGAAACCTGCCAAACCTATCTCTACACTTACAGCCGAGTCTGCGAGAGGGATGTTGCCGTGCAAGGTAAGGTTGAACAACTTTGCATCCGCACCATTCCCGGACGCTATCAAACAAAGTGTCGAAGACGCCTTCAAACCGATGCACATAGTCCGGTTCGATTGGAAAGGAACGGTGAGTGATGCCGACGTTGTTTTGAGTTTCGATGATACGACCAAGTGGCTGTCCAAGCTTGGGATGGCAGGTGCGGTTTTTTTGCGTACTTTTCGCGAGCGCGAAATTTGCAGAATCAAGGGAGATCCCTCGACTTGCGAGAAAGTCTTGCCGAATACCCCGGAAATGATGGGGAGAGCCCTGGCCAACACGGTCTGCCACGAAATAGGTCATCAATTTGGCTTGGACCATGTGACAGCCCTGGACAACTACATGTGGAGCCCGGAGGTACACCCGTTATATGTGAAGGAAGATAAAACGTACGCAGAATGCATTCTTCTGGGACGGACACTTCAATGTGCTCGCGCCAGGTTCAATGACTCCCAGATCATGCGAATGATGCAGAGAATCAAAGAGAAGCGCAAGAGGAGAAGAACACATCCCGGCGTGGTCGAATTCGAGTAGTATCAGTATGCCGACGCCGAAGGGAGCCGACCCAAGCCGGATCTCGGTTCTGGTGGCCCAAGCCATCGTTCAGGCAATCTCATGATTCAACAAACAACAAGAACCACGCGCCCCGAGAAGCAAACCCAGGGCGCAAAGGCCAAGGTGGCGCAGCAAGTAGCGCCCTGCCTCCAGCCGCGATATCGCCTGCCATCCACTGTAATTGGCCAGGGTCTGATGCGCCTCCCGAACGGATTGCCGGTTCAGCCATCGCTGCGGATCGGCTCGCCAACCGACAAATATGAGCAGCAAGCCGACCGGGTGGCAGAGACAGTGACACGTATGTCGGAGCTCGAAACACACGAAGAACGTGACGCTGCGCTGCTGCGATGTTCTCAGACCGTGCCGAGCCAGGAAGCCGGGGGAATAAACTCACTGGATGTTCCGCCTATTGTCCATGAAGTCCTGGGCTCTTCCGGGCATTCGCTTGACCCTGAGACTCGCGCTTTCATAGAACCACGTTTCGGGCGTGACTTCAGCCAGGTTCGCGTGCATACAGATGCGATGGCTGCAAAGTCGGTAAGAGCGGTGAATGCACTGGCTTACACAGTGGGGCGAGATGTGGTATTTGGTGATGGACAGTATGCGCCGGGGACTACAGAGGGAGAAAGGCTTCTCGCGCATGAGTTGACACATGTCATCCAGCAACAGGGGCCGCCCGCTCGGCGGAGCGCCACCCGGCTGCAGCGACAGGTACCGAGAGAGATTGCCACGCAAGTCGGGCCGGCATCGGGCGAAGGGGGGCTGATCTACGACTCCTTGCGCAAGCGGATGTCGATCATCATTGGCCCGAATGATACGCTCCTTACTATTGCCCAACGGCTGCTGCTGGTCTGGAATAGCACACAGCCGTTTGTGCCCCCGGGAACAGCCGGGGCTCGCCCAGTCGCCCTGCTAACGGCGGAGCAGCTCGCCAAGGGGCTTCTGGTATACAACCGGTATTATCTAGCTGTACCGTCGATGACCGAATGGAAGGTCGGCTTACGATTTCCGCTTCCAATCGACGTAAACCAGGTGACCGGAGAGCGGACGCTGAATCCCGATGTGATCGCGACATGGGCCGGCACCTTTGATCCAGCCTGGTTCCCTCTTCTCGGCATGCCCCCGGCCGGCACGGTGGCGCCGACGCAGGTGGCACTGCAACGATCGGTGCAGACATTCCTACAAGAGACGCCGACCCCTACCGCACGGGGCATCCATCTCTCTGCCAGGGCAATGACGAACGCGCGCGAGACCGAGCCTTTTATCCAAGAGGTGTTCCGGCAAGCCGCCTCCGAGACATTTGACCTGGCGTTGGCCTTCATGGATCAGATTGTCCTTCACCAGTTCGACCTTCTCGCCTCTCAGACAGCCGGGCAAGGGATTATCGGTACGATCCGCAACGCTCTGGCCAATGCGCCAGCACGTCCCAGTTCGCGCCAGCAGCAGAACCTTGATCGCGCCAACCGGCTGCTAAACCGGTTGGGCGTGTCTTCGGCTGCGACCGCCGAGCGAGTGCGTAACATCTACGCAACCAAGGTGGCCGGTTGCGACTGCATGACGGCCGTCTACCGCGGATTGGAGGGACTTTTCTCCGAGGGGGGCTCTCGGTCAATCGCTAGTCAGGCGGTTCGAGAATCACGGGAAGTCATGCGACGGACCGGCCGCGACACCAATCACATGGATCGCATCATGGAAACGGTTCGCGCACGCGGTATGGCCGGTCCAGAAACTCAGTTGGTCTACCAAGCGGCATCCAATACCTGGCGGCCGGACCCGGAAGCGACGGTTCTCGGCATGACGCATCCGAATATCGCCGGATGGTACTTCTTCGGTCTCTCGCTTCATGCCGCCTATCACTCCGTCATCCTGGCCGTGGACAAGACCGACCCCGCCAGCCCTCGCCTCTACTGGATGGATCAGTCTTCCCGCGGTTTCACCAACGATGTGACCGGCACACTGATGGACAAGATGCGCCATCCACGCTTTACACCGAGCTACGGTTTCTCTCCGTCGCGTCTGTGGCAGATCATACCTGCCGCCGACACGTTGATTCTCTTGGATTAGCCCATATCTCTCGCTCCGAGGTGCTCCGAACAGCATCTGTCTTGTCTTGGTCGCACAGCGAGAGGAGACATTTGTGTGAGTGTTCTTTCCATTATGTTTCATCACCGCGACGATGCCGCAAAGGCCGGGAGGCCGAGAAGCAATGCCCGTTGGAGTTTCTAATCATAATGACTTCTCCCGACTCTTCGAAGCTGCCGAGAGGCGGGCCCATGCGGATGGACTTGTGGGCATCTGCGGTGCAGCGGATAAACGCGTCTATACGCGTGCAGGGCAACGCGCATGGATCTGACCTGAGGACAACAGGAGACCGCCATGTCAAATGGTTTTACACGTAGTCCGAAGCTGGTGAAGGGGGTGCTGGTATGTCTGTCGGAGGACTTTCTGGGGCCGATCCCTAACATTATCGTCTTTCAATATAACCCGGAGACGATCACCCGCACGCTGCACCCTTTCACGGACACCGGCGGCGAGGGACAGGTGGACAAGAACTCGGGAGGGGCGAGCACGTCGCAGCCCTTCGATCCGCAGGAAGAGTTCAAGCTGACCCTGGAATTCGACGCGACCGATGAGTTGGAGAAGCCGTATCTCAATCCCGGTGCGGCAGTCTTCGGGGTGGCGGACCGCGTGGCGGCGTTGGAGATGCTGCTCTATCCCACGGGGCAGAACTCGCTGAGCCAGACGATCTCCTCCGCGCTCGGGTCGGCCACGCCCGTGCCCAAGGGACGGGTGCCGATCATCCTGTTCGCGTGGGGGCCGGGCCGGATCGTGCCGGTGCGGCTCACCACCTTCTCCGTTAAGGAAGAGGCCTATTCCACCACGCTCTATCCGGTCCGGGCCACGGTCGAGGTCGGCATGCGGGTCCTGACGGACCAAGCCTTGAAAGAGATGGGCCGGACGCTGTCGGCCACGGAGGAACTGGCGGTCAAGGCCTACCAGTTCACGAAGAAGCAGAAGGAGCTGCTGGCCGTGAAGAACATGGCGAGCAATGTGGCCTCTCTCGATCTTCTGCCGCTGTAAGGAGCGACCATGGCGTTTGCGGAGAACAGTCGTTACGCGCATCTGAAGCCCTACGAGGTGACCGACCATCGGGGCCGCAAAGTGCGGGTGGTCCCGGTGCCGCCTCCGCCGCGCGATGTCCCGCTCGGCATTCACCTGCGGACGCAGGGACAGCGGCTCGACCACCTGGCTTTCCAGTACCTCAAAGATGCCGAAGCTTACTGGCGCATCTGCGAGATCAACGACGTGATGCTGCCGGAGGCGCTGGGTGAGGTTGCCGAGATCGTGATCCCGCAGAGAGGCCGGAAATGAACACGGGTGTCGCCGTAGCCGTGAACGGCCAGGTCGATGAGGAACTCACGGAGGCCGGCCGGATTGAAGTGTACGAGCGCATGGGCCGACTGACGGAGTTCCGCCTGGTCTATACCGCGGACATCATCGATGGGGAGATTCCCAGTCTCGTCGATTCCCGGCTGGACGCCGGCGTGCAGATCGACATCGATGTCTCCTTGGACAACCGGACCCACCGTCTGGTGCGCGGCCGTGTGACCGGCCAGAGTATTCGCCTGCGGCACGGGGGCGCCGGCTCCTCGGTGGAAGTGGAGGGATATGATAGCGGCATCCTCATGGACCGCGTTGACAAGTCGGTCGTGTGGAAGGATGTCACCGACAGCGATGCGGTTCGTTCCATCTTGAGCGAGTACGGCCTGACGGCGGATGTGGAAACCACCGCAGCGGGACATTTCGAGGCCAAGCATACGCTGGTGCAGCGGAGTACCGATTTGCAGTTCCTGCGGAAGCTGGCGCGGCGAAATGGCTTTCTGTTCTGGATTACGTGCGATGATCTGGGCCTGGAGACGGCGCACTTCAAGAAGCCTCCCCTGGAGGACACGTCGCCTCTAAGCCTGGCGATCAACCTCGATTCGCCCGCCCTGGAATCCTTCGAAGCCCGCTGGGACATCGAGAAACCCACCTCCGTGGTGGGCCGGCAACTGGATCTCTCGACCAAGAATGTCATCGACGGCGCCGCCAGCGACCATCCACTGGCGGACCTGGGGGACGCCTCTTTGGCGGCCGTGGCGCCGGACGAACGATCCATTCACGTCGTGCCGCCCGTCGACGACAGCGGCGATCTGACGGGTCGAAGTGCCGGGGTCCTGACGGAGACAAGCTGGTTTGTCAGTGCCTCCTGTGCGACGACGCCCCAGCGTGCCGGGGGCATCATTCGGGCGCACGGCATGGTGGCCATCGCCGGGGCGGGCCGGCGCCACAGCGGACGCTATTTTGTCTCGGGTGTGCGTCATACCATCACCGCCGATTCCCACACGATGGCGCTCGAGCTTCTGCGCAATGCCTGGAGCACGTAGAACGTGGACGAACGAATCACCGAAGACCTTCTGACCTGGGTCAAGAGTCATTACTTCGGCAAGTACCGCGGTCAGGTCGAGGACACCAATGACGAGACCCTGCGGGGACGGCTCCTGGTTACCGTGCCGGCGGTCTTGGGACAAGAGAAGGTCTGGGCCATGCCCTGCGTCCCCTACGCGGGCGACAAGATCGGCTCCTACCTGATCCCCAAGAAAGGCTCGGGCGTGTGGATCGAATTCGAAGGAGGCGATCCTTCGTATCCCGTCTGGTCCGGCTGCTTCTGGGCCGACGGCGAGCTGCCGCAGGAGAAAGGCGGTTCGAAGGACCGGCCCCGGACCAAGGTCATCCGGACCGAGAAGGCGCTGATGCTCACGATGGACGATAAGGGCCAGGAGATCATTCTCGGTGACACCGAAGGCAACAACGTATTGACGATTCTGGTCCAGCCGGGAAAGGTCATCTTGAAGGGCAACATGAAGGCCATCGTGGAGGCGCCGGCGATCGAGCTGGTGGAGAACGCCACGCATCCCGTGGTCTTCGGAGACGACCTGCTCCAGTTTCTCAACCAGGTGGTTCTGACGTTCAACACGCATCTGCACGTGGGGCAATTGGCCCTGGGCGTCTTCCCCGTCACGCCCATCATCCCGTCGGCGCCGCTGGCCCCACCGGCGCCGTCCATGTTGTCCCTCAAGGTTAAAACAGGATAAGGGGTCCGATGTTAGCACCAAGCCCGGAAGGTTTGAAGGCGGGAAGCAAAGAAGACTTCTCCGGCAGCATGGCCGAGGCGATGGAGAAGGCCTTCCAGAGAGAATGGGGGAAGTACATGACTGGGCCTCTGCCCGCCGACGGCGCGGAGTATCGCCGTATGCTCTTTGCGGCCATCGCGCAGGGCGTGGTGCGGCACCTGGTGGACCGGGCGCGCGACGCCTTCGACCTTGACGTCTTCACGACGCAGGTGATCGGCACGGGCCAGCATGGAACAACCGGTTCCACGATAACGTCCGAAAACAAGGACTCGATTACGATAACAGCGGGGTCTGGGAGTGGCTGGCAGATCCCGGAAGGGCGTGCGGTAGTGGTGCAGAGCACAGACAGCAAAGTTGTCAGTGAGGGCAAGGCCACGGTGGCCAGCGTCAGGCACGCCCAGCCTTTGTACGGCGACCAGTGAGTCCGGAAGACAGAGGTATGATCGCCAAGAAACCGCAGTTCCACATTCATTATCCCTTCGCCATCGACAGCGAAAGCGGTACGGTGGCCGCGGAGGATCATTGGGATGAGTACGTCCGGCAACTGATCCGGCAGGTGCTCTTCACCAGTCCGGGCGAGCGGGTCAACCGTCCCGATTTCGGCTGCGGGGTCCGGCGCATGGTGTTCATGCCCCTGAGCAGTGCCACCGCGAACCTGGCGAAAGTGACCCTCGTTCAGGCCCTGGAGAAATGGCTGGGCGCAGTGATCGCGGTCGATCAGGTGGAGATCGAGGCGAAAGAGGCCACGTTGGACATCAAGATGGCCTATACGGTTCGTGCCCGCGGCCAACAGAAATATCTCAATGTCGAGGTGGAACTGTGACCGATCGGCCCGACCGTCTCGATAGATTGAGGACCCAGCACGAGGTTGCAGGTGTGGATTTTGTCCAAGTGGGGCGGGTCCTGCTCC
This sequence comes from uncultured Pirellulales bacterium, assembly GCA_964354535.1. Classification (GTDB taxonomy): domain Bacteria; phylum Planctomycetota; class Phycisphaerae; order Sedimentisphaerales; family Anaerobacaceae; genus PLanc-01. Next base: position 44,623 of record CAYHAJ010000131.1, on the reverse strand, counting down.
AGCACAACGACTGGCGTGTCACCCTCCAGGTCCACTTTCATCCACTGGGAGCGTCCGGGAAGATGACCGATCTTCTCGGAGATCCGAAGGAACTTCAAAAGAAGATCGGTATTCACTCCGCAACATATTCCGAGGTCCCTCCCCTCGCCGTCCAGAGTGCACAGTGGAAGGACGATATCCTGGCCGTGGATGTCCTGGTACCGTGCGAGCAGGTGGGAGATGAATACGTGCTGTCCATTGCGCATGAGCAAATGGACCCCTACTTCAACAGTGTCCCCTTCAGCTTCCGCGCGGCCTGTCGGCGGGAGGTGGACTGCCTGCGCACCCCACCGCCGGCCACCCCCGAGGAGGAGGTTGATTTTCCGGTAGACTATGAGGCCCGAGACTACGCCAGTTTCCGTCGTGCCCTGCTGGACTTCGCCGCCCAACGGTATCCCCATTGGGCCGACCGGCTGGAAGCCGATCTCGGCATCATGCTCGTCGAGGTCCTCAGCGCCATGGGCGATGAGTTTGCCTACTACCAGGACCGGATCGGACGCGAGGCCTACCTCGAAACGGCCACGCAGCGACGCTCGGTGCGCTGCCACGCGCGTCTGGTTGACTATCCGATGCACGATGGTCTGGCCGCCACTACGTGGCTGTGCGTCCAAGCGGAGAAAGACGGCGTCCTTCGGCCGGGCACCGATGTTTGGGGCATATCCAACGGCAATATGCAGGTCTTTGAAGTGGGGACAGGACTCCAGGACCCAGACGACGGGGACAAGTATAAGATCTCCCCCGCGCGCAACAAGTTTGCACCGCACATCTGGGATGAAGACGCGCTGACCTTGCCTGCCGGCGCTCGGGAACTCTATCTGAAAGGGCATCACGCGGCGGCCTTGCCGGCCCAAACCAGGGTACTCCTTCAGGCTTGGCCGGATGACCCCGCCCATACCCTGCGTCGTTTCATTGTCTCCGTGACAACGGCCGAAGACGTGCAGGACAAGCTGCTGGGCCAGCCGATCACACGCCTGGAGTGGTCGCCCGACCAGGCCCTGCCTGTGCCGGTCTGCCTGAAGACGCTGAGAGTCTATGGCAATGTCCTGCCGGCTACGGCCGGGAGAACCGATACTCACTATTTCTCCATCGGCCCGATCGAGGGTGGTGTGCCAAAGACACCCGACGGAAAGGAGATAAAGATCCACCGAGCCGTGGAACGTGAAGGCCCCAACGGCTCCGTCCTGTATCTGTTCAGTCTGCCGGAGTCCGAGAAATATGGCCTGACCTGGTTGAATGCCGATCCCGGGAATCCCGATCCACGCGGCGCACACCCGGAGATTAGGCTCACCGAGATGGAAATCGTCGCCGGGACCTGGGCGGAAAAGAACAAAGGACCCGGTCTCTGGTCGTGGAGGACTTCTTTTTTTGGCGGCGACCCGGCGCACCGGAGCGCCTCGCAACCGTCCGACCGTCACTACGTGCTGGATGACGGTGTCTATCGGGTGGTCGTCTCGTATCAGCGGGAAGGACGCATGGTCGAGCACGTGGACTATAGTTCCGGCCGCGGCAGCACCATCCGCTTCGGGGATGGCCAGTTCGGTATGCAACCGGCCGCTAAAACCGTCTTCAAAGTCTCCTATCGACTCGGCATCGGTCAGAGAACGAATGTGGCCCAGGACACCCTGGTGAATATTGAGGAGCGATACCGGGTGCCGGAGGGGCCGGTGCGCCGGATCCGGAATCCCCTGCCCGCGGTCAACGGGGCCGAGCCCGAGTCCCTCGATCAGGTCAAACGAGACGCTCCTTATGCCTACCAGGCCGAGGTGCCCCGGGCGGTCACTCCCCTTGACTATGCGCGGGCCGTGGAACGCCTCCCGGGGCTTCAGCGCGCCGGCGCGGCGTTCCGCTGGACCGGGAGCTGGATCTCGGCGTTTGTCACCAGCGATCCCAAGGGGTGCGTCACCCTGTCGGACACCGACAAAGGGCGGTTGCTGGCCGAGTTGGATCGCGTTCGACAGACCGGGCGAGAAGCCCATATCACCGATCCGCGCTATGTTGATCTCGATCTGGAGATTGTGGTTTGTGTCGCGGCCGACGCTCATGCCGGCCAAGTCAGGCAGCGCGTGCTCGAGAGGCTGTTGGGAACGGGTGGATCTGCCGCCTCGGGCGGGTTCTTCTCCCCGGACAATTTCACCTTCGGCACCCCCCTGCGCATCGCGGCCCTCGAAGCAGCGATCAAGAGTGTGGAAGGAGTCCAAGCCGTCTGCGGCGTCACGATCCGCCGGCGCGGATGGCCCACGGACAAACCCTTCCGAGGTTTGGTCTACCCGGTAGCCGTGAACGAGGTCATTCGAGTCGAGAACGACCCGCACAATCCCCAACGTGGGTCGGTAACGCTCAAAGTGGAAGGCGGCGTATGACCTGTCTGTCCGAACTAAGACAGCATGTCGCTGTGTTAACGTCGTCCGATCCCGCGCCGCTTCCCCCAGCCTGGCGGATCGATGAGGGCTTGCGCTCGCTCCCCAGACAAATCGCCACGTTTGCCGGCTTTCGTCGGACGATGCTGGGCTCGCTCCGGTCGAAGGAAAACTTCCAGCCCTGGCGAGCGCGGGGACTTCCCGATGCCGGTCTGATGCTGGTGGAAATGTGGGCCTACGTGTGCGACGTCCTGTCGTTCTACGACGAGGTGATTGCCGATGAATCCTATGTCCGTACGGCCAAGGTCGATGGTTCCTTGAGAAAACTCACCGCGCTGGTGGGCTACGTGCCTCGCCCGGCGATAGCGCCGTTGGCGAGGCTGGTGGCCCTGGCCGAGGGTTCCACCCCTATCACGATTCCGGCCGGCACGGCCTTTCAATCCGGCGCGTTTGACAACGAACCCCCGCACACCTATGAAACCGAAACCGCTCTGGTGGTCCATCCCTTCCACAATCAGTGGGAGCTGGTGCCGCCGGTCACGGCTGGGACCCTCGACGGCCCCTGGAACTATTTGATTCTGGACGCGCGCACCGCCACCGTGGCCAGGGGAGATACGATCCTGGTGCAGTGGACACAGAAACCCGTGTCATCCTTTGCCTGGAAAAAGGAGCTCGCCCTGCTGGGGAGGGCCGCCTATCCCTACGGCAAGAGCCCACGCGTACCCTGGGAGGTTCTCGACCCCTACCAGCCTCTCGCGCCCACGCCCGAAACGCACACCGAGAAGCTCACCGTGGCGGACGTGTTATCTTTTTCCGACGATTACGGCCGGACATTTCGAGAGATCGTCTTTGCGCCGGGCCAGAAGATTAGATTTGGTCAAGGCCCGGTGGAGGTTTCGGACATTCAAGTATACCGTCTGCGTCGCTCTACTGTGGCAACTGCCGGCAGTGGGGGCATCGATTGGATCATAGGGCTTCCCGGCCTGGGCCTGGTCCCTGACGACCAGGTTCTCCTGGAGACACCGTCGGAACGACTTCTCGTCAAGATCACCGCCGCCCAGTTGACAACCGTGCCGATAGACGATACGGAGAGCTCTCAGACCGACAATCCGCTCATCTCGGATTTCGTGAAGAAACATGTTCGCCGCCCGGTCCTCAAGATCCGGACGGGGCAGAAGGTGACTTCCGCCGCGTCCGTCACGATCTACTACGCCCTGGAGCCGGGCGGCACGGTCTGTGCCGCGCCGAGCGAGCGCCGGCGCGCGGTCTCGACGTGGGCGATCGCCAACCAGTCGACGACGGCGCCCCCGACGGCAGCGCCGGACACGCTCATCCTTCAAGACCGGTGCTCGCAAGCCGTGGAGGCCGCCGCCCGTTTTAGACAGGAGCAGGAAACGCTCGACATCACCAGTGCCGCGGACAACCCGGAACTGACGACACCGGTGTATGCCTATGGCAATATTGTGCCTATCAGCCGGGGCCAGACCGTGCCACGCGAAGTCGTCGGCAGCGGTGACGCCTCCCAGGCCAGCCAGTCGTTTACGCTGAAGAAGGGCCCCCTGACTTACCTGCCCATCTCCGACCCAGCGAATGCACAGGGCCTCAAGAGCACGCTGACCGTCTGGGTGAACGGCATTGCCTGGAAGGAAGTCCCTTACTTCTTTGGGGTGCCGGCCGACGCGCAGGTCTATATCGTTCGGCAAAATGAACAAGGACAATCGGTCCTCACGTTCGGCGATGGAATCCACGGAGCGCGCCTGCCCACCGGCAAGGACAACATCATCGCCTCCTATCGTTTCGGCGCCGGCTCCGCCGTCCCCCCGGCCCGGTCCATCACCCAAATGGCCAAACCGGTGAAGGGCATAACCGGTGTATTCAATCCCTGCGCCGCCTTTGGCGGCCAGGATGCCGAGAGCGGGCAAAACCTCCGGGGTAATGGGCCGCGCGTGGCGCTACTGCTCGACCGGGTCGTGTCCATCACGGATATGGAGGCCCTGGCCGCAAGGTTCCTGGATGTCCGCAGTGTCACGGCCATGTGGACATGGGATGACAAGCTCCAGCGGGCGGCGGCCAAGATCTGGTATATCGGCAGCCAGGGCACGAAGGACCTGCTGCTGACCAAGCTCAGGCAGTATGCCGATCCGACTACGCCGATCGCAGTGGAGTGCGCGCAATCCCAGCCTGTCTGGATCACCATCACACTCGAGATTGACTCACGGTATCTTGCGGAGGACGTGACCGCCGCGGTCAGGCACGCGTTGATCCGCCCCCAAGGCGGACCTCTGGCCCTGGAGAATATCGGCATAGGCCAATACCTGTACCGCACCAGCGTATTGGAGACCTGCATGTCGGTGGACGGTGTCCGAAACGTGCCGAGTATCCTCTGGGGTCTGCGGGAGGAGTCGATGGAGCCCTGGGCAGATTTTGTCAAGAAGAGCAGCTCCGGAACCTATTTTGACTGGGAGAACGGTGGTTTGAAGGTGCAATAGAGACTCCGTCATGACGGATAAGCCCCAAGACAACTTCGAAACGTATTACGCCGAGAAGCTCTGGGAGATGATCCCGGCGGTCTACCGGCGCGACGACACTTTGCTGGCCCTGGAGCGTCGCAAGCACGAGACGAGCCCCGATCTCGAGAAGCCACCCCGCGGACCGCTGCGCGAACTCGTGGAATTGTGGGCCGGCCAGGCCGCTGTTCTGCGTCGCAGCCATGATCGTCTGTGGCTCGATCAATTCATCGAGTACTGCAGTGACTGGGCGATTCCCTACCTCGGCGACCTGCTCGGGACGCACCTAGTCTCCGTCCTGAATCCGCGGGCGCGTCGGGTGGACGTGGCCAAAACGATCTACTATCGACGGCGCAAAGGTACGCTCCCAGTGCTGGAAGAGCTGGTCAGCGATATCACGGGGTGGGAGGGCACGGTCGTGGAGAACTTCCGACGGCTGGCCCGAATGCGGCATGGTCTGGATCCTCATCCCGGCCAGTATGCCGGACCGGTCTCGGGGACGCCCCCCGGCGGATGGGCGGACCTCAGGAACGTCCAGACCCGCGACTTGCTCATGGGCGCCTTTGATGAATGGCACTACACCCCGGACATCCGCCGACACCGAGGCCGGACCGGCCGCTACGCGATACCCAAGGTGGCTTTCCACTTGTATCGCCTCAGAGCGTACCGGGTCGACAACGCCACCCCGAAAAAACTGGACGGTACCTATACGTTCGACCCGTCGGGACGGGCCGTGCCCCTGTTCCAGCCGCACAACCGCGAGCAGGATCCCGGAGAAGCCTTGGGACAAGCCGCCCCAGAGGCAAACTGGGAGAACTGGCGTCTCGCGCAGGAGTGGCAATTGCCCGGACCTGTTCGCTGCCGCTTGCTCGATCAGACCTTTGACCGAGAAAACAACGTGCATATCCTCCAGATCAAGGCAAAAGGTCTGGGCGTTGCCAAGCAGGTCGGCCGGATCGAACATAAGGGCCCCCTTCCTTCGAACACCGCTTTGTTGATCGACCCCACCCGTGGGCAATTCTCCCTCCAACCGCCGCCGGTCGCCCTCCCAACGGTCAGTTACTACTACGGGGCGCCGGGACCGATAGGGGCCGGGACCTACGATCGCCGCGAAGACCTGAAGCCTGGCGTTGCCCGAGATCTGACCAAGGAGAGCCCGCCGGGTGATGGTGTCACGGAAATCAAAGACAGCGCCACCTACTATCCAGTCCACAGTATCGACCATGTCAAGGGAATGGTCTTGCAGGCGGCCAACCATTGCCGCCCTTACCTGCACTGGGAGCCCCCGGCAGGCAGTACCTCCGGCTCCGACTGGGTGTTCGACACGTCCGCGAACGAAGACGCAGAGCTCACCTTCGACGGGCTGTGGATCGGGGTCAGCGACAAGGAGAGACTCGTGCTCCGAGGCAATTACGAGAAGGTCACGATCCGCAACTCAACTCTGGATCCGGGTGGGATCAAGACCCCGGGCAAAACGAGCGCAGAGGCCGCTGCGCCTGACCCAACCATCGCACCGGTCCATTTGATCGTGGAGGGCTACGTGGAAGAGATGGTCGTCGCCAATTCCATCACCGGCCCCATCCGGACCGACAAGAATGGACACATTGAGAAGCTTACCATTCGTGATTCCGTCGTGCAGGCAACCGACAAGACCACCGAGGCCCTGAAATTGACGGGCGGGTGCGTGATACTGGAGGCGGCTACGATCGTGGGAGCGGTCTGCGTCCATCGTTTGTCCGCTACGGATAGTATTGTCACCGGTGACGCTCGTGTGACCGATGTCCAGAACGGGTGCTTCCGCTTCAGTGCCGCGCCGGTTGGCAGCCGGGTCCCGGCTCCCTATCGCTGCTGCGAGCTGGAACGGAATCCGAGCCCGTTCAAATCCGAGCGCTTTGGGGACCCGGATTTTGCCCGCCTGGCCGAAACCGCCCCCCTGCTCCTGCAGAGCGGTGGGGAAGAGCATCTGGAGATGGGGGCCTTCAAGAAGTTGAGAGATCCGGTGAAGCTCGACGGTCTGAAGGCCAAAGTGCAGGAGTACATGCCCTTTGGGCTGATTCCACTTTACCTCTTTGAAACATAGAGAGCAGAACCTATGGGAGATATTACCCGCAACATCTTCAATCCCGCGAAGCACTATTCCGGCGTGCGCATGCAGCAGGGGCGCGTGTTCCTGGAGCACGACGCGAACGAGAACGAGCAGATCTGCGCGGAGAAGGAACGACGGGCTCTGCGGGATATCGTCGGTCCCACCGGGACCCCGGACGACGGCTTTCAGATCTTCTTCGCCAACGGGAAGCCGGAGTGCGCCGAGGTGGAGAATGGCGCGCAATCGTTCCTCATCCAGCGCGGCACCTACTATCTGGACGGCCTGCGCGTGGAGTTGGAGGTGGCCGAGTGGTTCACGGACCAGTCGGACTGGCTGGCCGGGCCGGCCCAGACGTCGGTCGCACTGGCCGATGACGAGTCCGAACGCCTCGACCTGGTCTACCTGGAGGCCTGGGAGCAGGAAGTCTCCGCCGTGGAGGACGACGAGTTGTTTGAGAAGGCCCTCGGCGGGCCCGATACGTCGACGCGCCTGCGCATCATGCATCGCGTCCAGTTGACGAAAGGCGGCGCGAATCTCACGGAAGCGCTGGAGACGGCGCGAAGACTGGCGCAACGTGCCGCGGAAGCCAGGACGATCACTCTCAAAGTCGAGTCTGCCGACACCGGCGGTAGTGCCCCCAATGCGAACGATCTGTGCCAACCGTACGTGGCGGCGGGGTACCTGGGGGCGGAGAACCAGGCCCTGCGTGTACAACTGCTCGGGGACAAATGCTTCACCTGGGGATTCGACAATGCCTCCATGCTGTATCGGGTGAAGGTCACGCGCAACGGAAACAAAGATGTCGTTTCCTTCGTGACCGAACCACGGGATGAATATCATTGGCCCACCGACAACCAGGTGGTAGAGATCCTCCCCTGGGCCTGTGCCCTGGTGAACGGGGAGGTCATCGCGGAGATCACCGGCCATTTGACGACGGTGACCAAGGTTGAGGATAGTGCCGGCAAACGATTGGTTTTGACGGAGAATCTCCCGCTAAACTTCCAACTTTCCAGCCAGAAGCGCGCCGATCAGAAGTTAGAGGGTAAAGACTACCTGTTTATGCGGGTCTGGGATCGCGGGGATGACACGTCGCAACCGGCCAAGATCAAGGCAGAATCGGCCGGGAATGCCCTGGGCCATACCGGCTTGAAAGTGGTCTTCGGGGGCTCCGGGGGGCTTCCCGGAGATTACTGGGTGATCGGCGTTCGTCCGGAGACCCCGGACGTGGTCATCCCCCGAGAACTGCGGGAACCCACGCCCCCCCAGGGCATCGAGCGGCACCTGGCGCCCCTGGCTCTGATACGCTGGACCAAAGGCAGCAATGGGAAAGTGGTGGGGACCATTCTCTATGATTTGCGCGACAAGTTCCACCCGCTCACTCGCAAGTCCACCTGCTGTTCCTGCACGGTCGGCGACGGTCTGACCAGTCACGGCGATTTCAATCGGCTGGAAGACGCCGTGGCCTTCCTGGAGAATCAGGAATCCGGAAAGATCTGCCTGCTGCCCGGCCTGCACCGAACCGCCGCGCGCATCGACAAAAGGAAAGACCTTCTGATCGAAGGGTGTGGCCAGCGCAGTGTGCTGGTCCCCCTCGAAAACGCCGACGCGAAAGATCCCCTGCTCACGATCACCGATTCGACCAATATCACCATTGCGGATGTGGAGATGCTCCAACCGGAGGGCAGCGCCGTCCTGATCAAGGGATCTCAGGCGGACAACACACGCGGGATTCGGATCGCTCACACCGGCATCATCGCGGGCGTGACGGCGATCGTGGCCGATAACGTCGCGGACCTGACCATCGAGGACAACCGACTGGCCGTCCTGGATCGGCCGGAGGGACAAAGGGTCCTCAGTCTCCGAGCCGAGAACTGCCTGATCCGACGCAACACCATCCTGACCGCACCCGCGGAACAGGCAGCGACACCGGGGGCCGTGGAGCCCGGGCCCGCACTCATTCGTCCCTCTTTTCCAATCGCCAGGATGTCGCCCGCTCTGCTGCAGTTGCATCGATTGGCCCAGCGTGTCTGGCCTGTGGCGGCCACGGTCCCGGCCGCGCCGTACCAGGCACTGGGTGGCATTCACCTTCGCGGTGGGTCACGCAACGTCACGGTCTGTGAGAATGCCATCACGGGCGGCCGCGCCGACGGCATCACCATAGGAGAAACCCTGCCGCTTCCCAAGCCGAAAGAGACCGTGGCGTTGGGACCGCGCAATATCGTCACGGTTCTCGGACTGAAGAACAACAGCGGAATCATCCTCCGGCTCGCCGATCCGGAGACCGGCGAGACGATCATGGCCAGCCCGACCGACAACGCCGGGAAGAGCACATTCAGCAGCCATCCGCATACCTCGGAAATCTCCATCCACGATCCGGAATACACCGTCAAGATGATCGAGGTCCAGCGACCCAGTGACTGGGAGTCACACGTGACTGTACACGTCGAGCCCGCCGCAAAATCGCCGGCGCAGGAGGACAGGCCGGCCCTGTACGTGTATGACGTCACTCTGGAAAAGAACGACATCCAACACATGGGCCTCTCCGGCATCGGCACCCGCGATTTGTGCTTCGACAAGACGAAGGAGTCCGAACTGAGAAGCTACATGGAAAGCGGATTCCACTATGGAGGCATCATCCGCGGGCTGACGATCCGTGACAACACGATCCGCCGCTGTCTCCAGAATCCCTTCGACCAGACCCTCAAGACGCTCGCGACGGGCAAGGGGCTGGGCGGCATTTCCATCGGTGTCTGTGAAAATGCGATCATCCAAGGCAACCTCATCGAGGACAATGGCACCAATCACGTCGATCCGGTTTGTGGCATCTATATCGGTTCTGGTGAGTTGCTCGACATCACCCACAACCGGATCACCGGCAATGGCAAAGTCCTCGCGACGATGCGGGCCTCGCCTCAACTGGGCAAGCGCGGGGGCATTGTAGTCGATCACGCTGCGGCGGCCATACAGATGAATCCCATCGACGCCGGCGATCCAGACCCAAACGTGATTCTACCGGATCCAGTCGCTCTGCGTTCTCGTACCCGGGTCTACCGGCCTTTCGGCACGCCGGCGGCCCGCATCCATGACAATGTCGTCGATCAACCGATTGGCTTGGCGCTCTCCGTCACGGCGCTGGGACCCGTGTCGGTCCAGGCCAATTTCTGCAATGCCGAGCTGGCCGTGGCCGGCGCTTCTGCCAACCTCGCGGCGAACGACTTGGCCGGAACGGTGTGGATTCAGGATCTCGCCGGTTTTCGGTTGCCGCTGATCGACTTGCTCGATGCTGATGTCGACTCAGCCAAAACTGCACCAGGCAAGCTCAAGGCGCAGAAACCCGTCCCGGCGGACGGAGACGTGACAGTCACGATGCCCCTGCTGCAGTGGACGGCCGGGGAGACTGCCCTGTGCCACAATGTCTATCTCGGGACGAGCCGGGATCTCAAGGAGGCGGACCTGAAGGTGTCCCGCCTGCCGACGACCCTGTACTACCACGTACCGGGTCTCACTCCCGGGACCACGTATTACTGGCGGGTGGACGAGATTGACAAGGACGGCACGACCGTGCACACCGGCGATGTCTGGACCTTTACGACCCAGGTGCCCTCCGCCTCTGTGCCCGCGCCGGCGGGTGACACCAGCAAGCTGTCCGGCGATAAGACGCCGACTTCGCGATCAGTCTGGGATGCCATCAAGAGCGGCACGTTCAACCGCGCGTGGGAGCACGAACCCAGTGGGCACGTGCTATTGGCCGACAATCAATTCCGGATGGGCGCGAGAAATGGAAGCAGATCATCCGTGGTAGTGTTCTCCAATGACGATGTCGAAATGGCAGGCAACGAGATCCAATCCCTGACGAGCCGCAATCTGATTTGCACCACCCTGGTCCGTGGATTCACCGTGCGCGTCTGTCACAACCGCGTCAGCGAGACGCTCCGTGCCTCCTCTGCGTCGACCGCGATCGCCCGCTTCTTGGAGATGACAGCGTCTTCCGGTCGCGCCTCCCGACTCTCCCTCTACACGTACGCGATCATGAACATGACGGCCCACAACCAGACCGACCACTTCATCGTAGCCAGGGGCCTGCACGAGGAACAGGAGCTTGACAACCAGATACTCTATCGCTCTCCGTCATTCAAGGACCGCCGGGAAATCAGGACGATCTTCGATCCGCGCGACGAGCTCGTGGCCCTGCAGGCAAGGGCGCTGGCGGGGATTGACCTACTGCTCAAGCACAAGCAATTCCTGGTGGCACTGGAGGCCAAACGTCTGGGAAGAATCCCTGGCGACGGGAAACTGCCCGTGGGGGAATTAGCGAGAATCAGGACCGAGCACCTGGCCGCCATTCGCCAGATCGGAGCGGAGGTGGAGATCGTCAAGACCTATCTGCAAAAGCCGACCGCCGCCGGCGCACGAGTCGTGGGACAATTCACGCCGAAGGCCGGCGGATCGTCTGTTCCGGGAGGACGCATCGGCCTGGTGGATGAGGCGGGTAAGGTCTTCGCCCTTGCTTCAGAGAGTGCCGAGTCTTTCTCCGGGCGTTTCGATGCCAACTTCGACACGAGTACAATGGACAGGGTCGACGCTTACGAAGGAAGCCTCTATCTGGCGGTGTTGGATGAGACGGGCCAGAAGCCGATCTACCGAGACAGAACCCCAGCGCGGATAAGCCGAGGCAGAACCCATCTCGCAGACATGGTGGTCGATGCGACCGGTTCGAATGAACCTGCCCCGATCACCCCTGGGACATCCGTTCTTGCTTCCACCTCGGACGCTCGCCCAACCAACCCTGCCGCTTCCACCTCGGATGCTCGTCCAACCGGCCCCGCTGCTTCCACGTCGGCCGCTCGTCCGACCGGCCCCGCCGCTTCCGCCTCGGACGCTCGTCCAACCGGCCCCGCCGCTTCTACCTCGGATGCTCGTCCGACCAGCCCTGCCGCTTCCACCTCGGACGCTCGCCCAACCAGCCCTGCCGCTTCCACCTCGGACGCTCGTCCGACCAGCCCTGCCGCTTCCACCTCGGACGCTCGTCCAACCGGCCCCGCTGCTTCCACGTCGGACGCTCGTCCGACCAGCCCCGCTGCTTCCACCTCGGACGCTCGTCCAACCAGCCCGACCGGTCGCACCGCGGATGCTCGTGCAACCAGCCCCGCCAGTCGCGCCCTGGATTCTGCGTCGCGAGAGGACGATTTCAAGCGCGTTGGCATCAGCGAGGCCGACGAGGCTCTTCTGAAAAAGAACAGGATCACCAGTTTCGCCCTCCTGGTAGCGGCAACCAATGAGCGACTCAAAGGCATTCTGGGAAGGCAGGCGGATTTTGACGCTTGGCGCAAGGCTGCCGCCAAACTGAGCGGAGAAGACGGGTAACGCTCTGCTCAGACGTTTGGCGTGTGTTCCGAGCGGCGACCTGCGGTCAAGCGGTGTAGTCGTAGGGCTGTTTGCCCTGCGCGAGGCGGCAGTCGTTCTGCATCTGGCGGAGAGTGGCGGTGAGGCGGTCGGCCAATTCCTCGTTGGTCATCGTGCGGATTTCTTCGGCGGCCAGGGTCTTGCCATACCAGATCGTGACCCGGCCGGGGGTGAAGAATCTTCTCTGCCGGGGCCAGCACTCGAAGGCGCCGTCGACCAGGACCGGGACGACCGCCGCCTGGGAGCGCCGGCACAAGAGGCCGAAACCCGCTTTGAAGGAAACGATCCGGCCGTCGTGCGTTCGCGTTCCCTCCGGGTAGAGACAAACTGCCTCCCCCTGCTGGAGCCGGGCGATGATCATCTTCATGGCGGCGATATCGGCCTTGTCCCGCCCGATCGGAATCGCGTCCAACGAGCGGATCAGCCAGGCAAACGGCTTGAAGCGGTACAGAGAGTCGCGCGCCACGTAACACAGCCGGCGTCGAATCCCCACGCCACAGAAAACCGGGTCCAGATAGCTCTGGTGATTGCCGGCCAGGATATAGGCGCCCCCGCGCGGGACATTCTCCCGGCCGCGCACGCGCAGGCGAAACACGATCGCACAGAACACCATGCAGCCGAATCGGGCCACCCAATACCAGGCGATCTTCAAACGCTTCGGGAACATCGTTCCTCGACACACCGATAGACGCGTTCCACCACCTCGGAGACGCTCAGATCGGTCGTGTCGATCACGACCGCATCCGGCACCGGCTTGAGCGGACCGACAGCCCGGCTCTCATCACTGCGATCCCGAGCCTCGATCGCCTGCTGCACCTGCTGCAACTCGACCTCGACTCCCTTCCCTGCCAGCTCAGCCCGGCGGCGCCGCGCCCGCTCGGCCGCATCCGCCGTCAGGTAGAACTTGACGTTGGCCTCGGGGAACACGACCGTCCCCTGATCTCGGCCCTCGGTCACGATCCGGGCGTGCCGGGCGGCGAAGGCCTTCTGCAGGACGACCAGGCGCTCGCGCACCTGTGGCGCCGCGGCGGCGAATCGGACTTGGGCCGTCAGGTCGCGGTCGCGGATGGCGGCAGTGACATCCTGGCCATCAATCGACACGAGCATCGTTCCGCGAGCCGCTTCGAAGTCGAACCGGTGCCTGTCCACAACTTGGAGCAACTGCCGCTCGTCACCTAATTCGACACCCTCCCGGACCGCCGCGAGAGTAATCGCCCGGTACATGGCGCCGGTGTCGAGAAACGTCGCGCCCAGCCGCTCGGCCAGCAATCGTGCCACCGTGCTCTTGCCGCTGCCGGCGGGACCGTCAATGGTAACAACGAGTTCTGGCATAAGCAGTATCACGCCTGGGAGGCCATTGACCTTCCGATGCCCGAACCCCATCTGGGTGCCACGCCCAAGCGAACCCCCGCCTCCGCGGGGGTGACGTCATTCCTGCGAAGGCAGGAATTGAGCGTGTCTTCCTTCGCGACAGAAGGCATTCGCACCGGCGCGGCCAAACCCGTTTGGCCGTGCCACCCCGAGCGTAGTTTCGCATGGTTGGAACGGCGGAAAACCAATTCTCGCCTTTCTACGTGTGCAGGAGTCCTTCGGCATCTTCGCCGGAGAGGTGGCTGCTCTGGACACCCAGGCAGTCACCACAGGCTTCATTGCCGCGCGACGCACCGATTTTCACCGCGACGAGGCTCGTGTCGTCCACCTGGCGGGCCAAGCCGGCGAACCGCCGACGATAGGCCAGGACATTGCGGACGACGTGGTCGGCGGGGCAATCGACGAACCGCATCGTTGCCTCCAGCATGCGCTCCCGGCCCCAGAGCTCGCTGTTGAAATCCATCGCGTCCACCAGGCCGTCCGTGTAGAATAGCAGGCAATCGCCGTCGCGCAGCTCGACCGTCTCGATTTCGTACTTGGCGCGCGGGTCCACACCGAGAACCAGTCCGCCCCGGGCCAGATCCTGGACTTTACCGTCTCGAATCAGCACCGCCGGCTCGTGGCCGCAGTTGCAGTAGGTGATGGTTTGCGCGGCGGTGTCGAGGGTCGCGTAGTAGAGCGTGATGAACTCCCCCTCCCGGCACTCCAGACAGGCCAAGGTGTTGAAGTTCTCGATCGCATTTCGGGTACGCTGGGCGTCCTTCGAGCCACTGTCGAGTTCGCTCGCGGCGACGTCAGGCGACGCGCAGCGGCAGCTCCCCGTGTACGCCTGGAGCGCCCCGCGGAACCAGCTCATCATGATCGCCGCGGGCATGCCTTTGCCAATCACGTCGGCAATCGTGATCACTAACCGATTCTTGTCCAGAGGCAGAAAGTCGTAGAAATCGCCGCCGACGTCGAAGCAGGGAATATAGGTCGCGGCGATGTCCAGCCCCTCGATCTGCGGCGGTTTCTCCGGGATCATCCGCCGCTGGATCAGGCCGGCCAAGCGCATCTGCTCGGCAAACCGCTGGGCTTCGATGGCTTCCTTGTACAGCTTGGCATTCGTAATGGCCACGGCGCACTGCGAGGCAACGGCGCGGGCCACCACGATATCGGTGGCCGTGAAGTCGTGCGGTCTCGGACTATACAGCCGCAGCACACCGATCGGGCGATTGCGGAATTGCATCGCCACCGTAAGTTGACTGACCAATCCCTCCCGGTTGGTCGCGGCCTTGAAATGGATGCGATCGTCCGCCCGCATATCATCGATCCGGACCGCCTCCCCGGCAAAGGCTGCCCGGATCACCGGATCGTCCTTGGTAACGATGCCCTTGTTGCGATACTCCTCGCTGAGCCCATACGTGCTCCGCATCCTCAGATCGTTGGTTTCCTCGTCCAGCAGGCGGATCGAGCACGCCTTGGCGCCGATGATCTTGACGGCCCCCTCCGCCAGCCTGTCGAGCACCTCCTGCAGCGAGAATTCGCCCGCCGCCAGCGTGCTGAGCTGGTAGATTCGCTCGTCCATTTCGACTTGCCTTTTCACACTCTTCATACCCACCGAATCCAAAGCCTGGAGAATGCCGGAGGTCTCAAGTCCACAGGGTCTGCATATTCCCTCCGACCCGAGCCTTTTGACTCTCTACGTGTAACGATAGTTCAATCGAAGGCATTATAAACCAGTGCGGGCGAGGCGGGAAGAGGAATGTGCCGGCGGACTCGGCGCGACGGTCGTTGGGGAGAATGGTCCCGCGAGGGTGACCGAGGCGCCGACCGCGGGAACGCGGAAGGCGGCATAGCGCCGGCGGTGCCAATCCCAGTACAGCCAGCGCAGCGAGGCATCCTCCAGGGGAACGGGAAAGTCGAAGGTCGCCTCGACGGGAAAGCCGCGCTCGTCCACGCGCGTGATCTCCACGGTCATCCGCGGCAGCACGATGCGCTGCCCAGCCTGCATCGGCTGGTCCGGGCCCCGGACATCGCTCAAGGCCTGGTAGAGGAATACGAAGTGCAACCCCTTGGAGGGGCGGCAATCCAGTAGGCTTTGGGAGAGGGCCCGGACCGCCAATCGGCAGGGTTGCGTCCGGACGACCTCCAAGGCGCCGTACGCCGGTGCCAGGGTGCGCACGCCGCCGGGAAGCCTTCGACCCGCATACGCGTTTTGAAAGGGATCATAGAGAAACACGGCAGGATTGGGAGCATTCACGAGGACCAGGTCCTCCCGGCGCTGCCAGTCCACCAAGCCGAGCGCCGTCGTCCTGGTCATCTGCCGTGCCGCGCTGGCGGTCACGAAGGGGGCGGTTACGCGTTTGACCACCGCCCAGGGCAGATGGGCGGTCAGAGTTGCCGCCACCAGGACCGGCACGAGCACCCTCTGCCATCCGGTCGTCGGGACCCAGCCGGCCCGCTGTCGCCAGCCGCCGACAAATTCGGCTGTCAAGCCGAAGGCCCCGACCGCGATGAAGAGAAGGGCACGCCCCATCGGGACCGTGGCGCACACCGGCAGAACCGACAAGTACATGCCCACCAGCCAGAAGCGTGCCCGCCGCTCGGCCCGAAGCAGCGGCCACACGGCGGCCGGAATGGCCACGGCGAACAGGAACAGAGCGGCCCACAGGACCTGCTTCGAGACGCCGGACAGAATCGCGTACAGGTCCGGCGGGACCGTCATCCATTGCCCCGCCAGAAAGAACGGGGCCCGGCCCAGCACGGCCAGGGCGTACCGCAACGGTTCCCGGGCAGGATCGAGATAGAACCGTCCGTCGCTCGCGCCGTAGCCGAGAAGGTTGTAGACCAGCCGCCAGCCGATGGTCACGAGGAGGAACGGCGCCAAGGCCCGTAGACGAACCGCCCACCGCTCCTGCCGCAGTAGCACCTCATAGGCGAACAGGTAGGCAACAGCCGCCACGCCCGCTTCGGCCGACAAGAGAGACACCAGCAGACAAAGGGGAGCAGCTACCAGGCCGAACCGGCCTCCGTGGCTTCGAGACTGATCGTGCAGCAGGAGCGCCAACAGGCCGAAGAACAGGGCGATCAGGGCATTGCGATTCGCCAGCCACAACGTGGGAAAGTAGCTGAAATCCGCCAGCACGTACATGAGGGCCGCCAGGGTCGCAATCCAGCCCGGGCCCATCAGACGCCGGTAGAGAAGGCTCACCGCCAGCGCGACCGCGGCAAACCACAGGACGCTGTGCAGATGCATCAGCGCAATCGAGTCCGGGAAAAGCTGATGGTCCACCCAGTGGGTGAACGAGGCCACGGGCCGCCAGAACGCCACGCGCAGGTCGTCACACGTCCACCAGGGCAGCGCCCCGTAGGCCTTCAAGGGCTGTTGGTTAGTGTCGGGATCGACCGCGATGAATTGCTCGGAGAGAGCCGCGGATAACCGCCCGGAGCCCTCCGGTGCCAGTCCCGCTTCTCCCAGATGGTCGAGGAATTCCGACGGACCGACCAGCAAGGCGCGATGGCGGTAGTCGTCGTTCAACAGACCCGCCTTCAGCGCAGGCAGCGACACGGCCACCGCGATCAACAGCAGAGCAACAGGCCACCGCCGCCACCCCAGGATCGCGACAATCCTCGCCGGGATGGCCCTCAGCATAGTTCCACCCACGCATCCTCTCGGCAAAGAGACCTCCCTGTTTTGACTCCAACTACTCCAACCATCCGTCCCTTGCACCGGGCCGAGGCCGCCCTTATGATGGCGGCGTCAGGAACAAGGCCAAGGATAACAACCGGCCGGAACAAGTCAACAGGAAACGAGGACGCGGACATGGACCAGACGGCCAGGCACGTCATCTTCCGGGGCAACGTTCAGGGGGTCGGGTTCCGCTACACCGCCCGGCAGACCGCCCAGCAGTACAGGGTGACGGGATTTGTGCGCAATCTGCCTGACGGTGCCGTGGAAATGTTCATCCAAGGCGCGGCCCAGGATATCGACGCCTGCCTCCAGGAGATCCAGGAGTCCTTTGCCGGCTACATTCGCGATATCCAGATTGAGCCGGCGGTCTCCAGCGCCCGGTACACCGATTTCCGCGTCGCCCTCTGAAAGACGCCGCAGGCGATTTCTGACCCCGAACGAGGGATTTCCCGAACCGCCGCCGAGGACTTCCTCCGGTATCGTAGGGCTATGAACTGGAGAGCAATCCCGCAAATCCCCAAGTGGGCCTTGTATGGTTTTCTGGAGGACAACGGCTTCACCCTGGCGGGCGCCCTGGCCTTCTACGCCCTCTTGTCCGTCGCCCCCCTGCTGGTCCTGCTGGTCACCGTCTCGGGATCCCTCAGCCCGGAAACGGAGCAACGGCTCGTCGTGGAGACGGAGAGATTGATCGGCCCGCAAGCCAGCCAGGGAGTGGAGTTGATTGTCCGCAATGCCCGGATGCAACGGTTCGCCGCGTCCATCTCGGCGGGCGTGAGCCTGATCATCCTGGTGTTCTCGGCCACGACCGTGTTCGCACAACTGCAATTCTCGCTCAACAGCATCTTTAACGTCCGCCCGAAGCGCGGGCTTCTGGCCGGCTGGTTTTACAAACGGTTCCTGTCGCGGCTGATGGTCATCGCCATGGGAATCGTGCTCATCCTCACGGTGGCCGTCACCTCCGTCATCACCCTGGTCTTTCGGCGCGGCGGTCCGGCCGCCCAAATCATCGACCTGATCATTTCCTTTGTCGTGTTCACCTCCGTCTTCGTGATCATGTTCCGGGTGCTGCCGGACGTGGAAATCAGTTGGAAGGACACCTGGGTGGGAGGCATTATCTCGGGCCTGCTGGTCGTCGCCGGCGCGTACGCAATCGGCGAGTACCTCCAATCGAGTACGGCGATCTCCATCTATGGGGCGGCGGGATCGCTGGTGGTTCTCCTACTCTGGATCTACTATTCGTCCATCATCTTCTTCTTTGGCGCCGAGCTGACGCAAGCTTACGCCCGCTGCTGTGGTGACCAGATCGTCCCCAACAAGTTCGCCGAGTGGGACTTCGCCATGGCCCAGCGACTGCAGCAAGAAAAGCGGCAACCGCAGAAAGAGCAGGAGCAATCGCAAGCGACACGCACCGAGGCCAAGCCGTAGAGCGCCTGACATAACGACGGTTCACAAGAAGGTGGCTGTTTCTTGTCATTCCCGCGCAGGCGGGAATCCAGAATCGTCCCGGCTTTCCTGGACCCCTGCCTGCACAGGGATGACAGAGGAGGACGCCAGCGTTCATTCTGATAATGGCTCTTTACGGGGTCCGCGCGACGCCGGTTCGTCATAGCGTTGGCATCTTGCCCGTGTTCAGATCTGCGCCAGCAGGACCACGTAGTTCTTGCCGTAGTGCTTGGCGCACTTCGGGCACGTGGTATAGAAGAAGTAGAGCTTCCGGAACTCTTTTTGTTTGGAGGCGACGTACGCCTTCATCTCCTCGACCCACCGGCGGACGTTCTGATAGGGTCCTTCAAAGACCCGCGTCAGGAACGTGCCCGAGACGCGGGCCATTTCCGACCCCGGCACTTCTTTGGACACCGCAATGTAGACATCGGCTCCCCAGAGAGAGTTCTCGTCCGACAGCAGCAGCGGCTCCGGCGCCAGGGCGCCCGCCTTCTGAATCTTCTCCAGATTGCGGACCATCACCGCGCCGAAATTCAGCGGGATGTGCAGGAAGCTGCGGACCCGGTCCTTCACAAACAGCTTGTCCTGGAAGGTGACTTCCTTCTGGTCCCACGGCTCGGGGTTGAACCGCGGGCAGCACCCCGTCTCGGATTGCTCGTACAGCTTGTCCATGGCAGTGACTCCCTTTCCAAACCCAGTTCCCGTCGATCGCGTTCCAACGGCCCCATAGTAGCATGGCGGCCCCTCCATGTCCATCCCGGCTGTTCTTGCTGGAATCGCACGCACACTACGGCTATCATGCCGCGCTATGAATACGACACGACGAAATCGCACGACGATCCTATCTGCTGGAGCCATCCTGATCATGCTCGCCGGCAGCCTGCCGGCGGCTTCGGAGGTGCAGCCCGCGAGCAGGTATTTCACTATCCAGGTGATCGACCGGCAGACCGGTCGCGGCGTGCCGCTCGTGGAGCTGCGGACGACCAACAGCATCAGACTCTTCACCGACAGCAACGGCATCATCGCGTTTCTGGAGCCGGGTCTGATGGACCGGGAGGTCTTCTTCTTTGTCGAAAGTCACGGCTACGAGGCCCCCAAAGACGGCTTCGGCTATCGCGGCGTCCGGCTCAAAACCACGCCGGGAAAGGAGGCCTTGGTCAAGATCGACCGCCTCAACATCGCCGAGCGACTGTACCGCGTCACCGGCCAGGGGATCTACCGGGACAGTGTCCTGCTGGGCCGGCCCGTCCCGCTGAAGAACCCGGTCCTCAACGGGCAAGTCATGGGACAGGACTCGGTCTTCACCTGCCTCTATCGCGGCCGGATCTTCTGGATGTGGGGCGATACCGGCAAGCCGTCCTACCCACTGGGGATCTTCGCCATGTCCGGCGCCCTTTCGGACTTGCCGGAACGCGGCGGGTTGAACCCGGCCGTTGGCGTTGATCTGGAGTACTTCGTCGACGAGAACGGCTTCAGCCGGAAGATGGCGCCGTTGAAAGAGCCCGGCCTCGTCTGGCTGGATGGATTGATAACCGTTCCCGACCCGCAAGGCCGCGAGCGGATGATCGCGAAATTCGCCCGGCTCAAAGGCCTCAGCGAAGTACTTGAGCGCGGACTGATGGTCTTCAACGATGCCACGAACACGTTCGAGCCGCTCGTGCGGCCGGGGCTGGAGTTCTTGCCCTACCGAAACACGGGACACGCCTTCCGCGTCGAGGTGGCGGGCCGGCCCCATTACTATTTCACCGCTCCATCGCCCATGGGCGCGCGGATGCGGGTCCCGGCCCAGTGGGACGCCGTCATCGACGCCAATCAATGCGAGGTCCTGACCGCCCTGATGCCGGAGGACAGAGGACAGAGGATGGAGGACAGAGGACAGAAGACAGAGGACAGCGCCGCGTCAGGCGTTCCGTCCTCGGTCGTCCGTCGTCCGTCCTCCGGACCCCGCTGGATCAGATTCGGCGACGTGCTGGCCTCCCAGGGCCGCGGCCAAGCCGCGGTCATCGAGGCCCTGGAGGCCGAGGCCAAAGGGGTGCAGGTCTATGACATCGAATCGGGTCGGGCGATCATACCCCACAACGGAACGGTGTATTTCAACGCTCACCGAGGACGCTGGATCGGCATTTTCGGTCAGCTCTATGGCGAATCTTCCGCGCTGGGCGAAATCTGGTACGCCGAGGCCGATACGCCGGTGGGGCCGTGGGCCTACGCCCGCAAGATCGCGACGCACAACAAGTACTCCTTCTACAACCCCAAGCACCATCCGCTCTTCGACCAGGACGGCGGCCGGACGATTTACTTCGAAGGCACCTACACGTGGACCTTCTCCGGCTCCGAGGAACGGGCCACCCCGCGCTACGACTACAACCAGATCATGTACCGGCTGAACCTGGACGACCCACGTCTACGTCTGCCCGCGCCGGTCTATCAGGTCCGCAGGGGACAAGACGCGAGGGAGTACCTGATGAGGGACGCTGTGGCACAGGCAGAGAAGTGGGAACTGGTCGAATCAGCGGCATTCTACGCCATCGAACCGAACAGAACCGCCGAGGGTCTGGTACCTGTCTACGCACAAAACGCGTGGCGAGGGCGTGGGGACCCCAAACGCGATATCTCGCGTTTGGGAACCCTTCCCACCCTTGATCGAACAAGTCCGAACTCTCCTTATCCCAAGGGTATCATGCCCTCGAAAGCACAAGGCCAGGATGGCCTCGCGACGCAAGGGCGAGACGCCCTCGCCACAAAGACTGGGACTTTCCGTCTGACGATGCAGCCTGAGGCATCTGCCAAACCGCTCTTCCTGGCCGTGCCGGCGATTGGAGAACAAAGCGTCAACTCCCGCGTGGTGCCGCTTCACGAATACCGTCACGCGGACTCGGGACAGTACCTCTACTCCACGGACCCAGACCTGAAGGCCGGGGGCTTCGAACGCGAGGGAAAGCCCGTGTGCCGGGTGTGGCAGGCACCGCCGGGGCCCCTGCTACTCGATGGCCAAGCGAAACCGGCCCAGAGCAATTGAGGCGCTATACCTGCCGTTGTAGGGTGGGGCTTGCCCCACCGAAAGATCCGGCGTCACAGGAGGCGGTGGGGCAAGCCCCACCCTACATGCTGCCGAACTTGTTCGTCAAACCCCATCAGGGGGCTGCCGCGCTCCTCCCCGAAACATAGACAGACATCATATGTCATTGCGAGCGAAGCGCGGCAAGGGCTCCCAAACGCGGAGAATCGCATTTGGGAGCCCCATCTGCCGCCTGTGACCGTGGGACTTGTCAAATGCCGTAGTGGTCACCGCTATTCTTCGATCTTCAATCCTGCCTTCTTCAGCGCCGCCAGGGCCCGCGGATGACCTTCTTCATAGCCGTACCACGTGTCCACAACCTTGCCTTGCCGGTCAATGATGTAGTTCAACGGTACGCCGCTCCCTTTGTAGTCGCTGAATCCGACTCTAATGGCTGTATCTGAAGAATCCAGAATCGTCGGGAACGTCGCACCGTTCTCCTCGAGGAACTCCAGGGCGATCTTCTTGTCATCGGAACAGTTGAAACCCAGGATCACGAGATCTTTGCTGCTGTACTTCACATGGAGTGTTTGGAGATGACGCATCTCCTCTCGGCAAGCGGGTCAGCCGGCCCGCCATATATAAAACCAGACTATCTTGTCCCGAAAGTCCGTCAGCTTGACCTTCTTCCCATCCGCCAGGGACAACTCAAAATCCGGCGCCACGGCCCCCGGCTTCAGGAGGGCCGCCTCCGGCGGGGGCAACTGCCACTGCTGCCATCCTTCCGGCGGGGTCCAGACGAACTTCTCTGCGGGCATGGGGCCGTCGATGACGATATCCGACCAGACCTCCTCGGTAACGATGTCGTACGAGACACGTACGACCTGCTTGAGTTTCCGCGGCAGGTGGTCCTTCCTGGAGAGCCAGAGGTACCAGCTTCTCTGGTGCTTCATGATGCTCACTTCCACGACATCACACTCTTCGTCGCCGACCTTCTCCTGGCCCATCCCCATCACACCGTCCAGATAAGGCTGCAACGAGTCCGTGTAGCCGAAGAACGTGCTGGGGTCGAGCACCGTCATGCTCATGCCGACGCCCAGGAAGACGACTTCGTGGCCGATGGAGTGCCCGCCCGGAGGCGCTGGCTTTTTCACATATGCATTCGACCGCGTTTTGTTGTAGGTCTCGTCATCTTCCGAAGAGAAGTGAGGCCGGTCTCCCGCCCAAAAGAGCCAGAGGGTTTCCCCGTCCCCAATGAGGGTGGCGCTTCTTCCACCTCTGGCACTGGCACCCTCGATGCGGAATTGGTTGGGCTTTTTCAGCCAGGCGGTGTAGGTGCAATGCCCAAGCTCCTGGCCGCCCCGGCCCGACCAGCGGTAGTCGCTCGTGTACGACAAGGTCTGGGGCTTCCGGAACGCCTCGATCATCTTGTCATACAGCGCTCGCGCCTGGGGCTCGTTTTTGAAGATGACCTTGCCGGCCTCCACCGGGCCCCGCGGGGCCGCCTCCTGTGCCAGAAGGCCCGCGCCCAGAGCCAGAATCAAACACAGGAAGCCCCACCAAACGATCCCTCTGCATCTCATGGCCGTCCCCTTTCATCAGACCACGGAACCGCGCATTTCACTCGCTCCGGCGTCCCTTCGCCAGCCGCCGGAGCGCGTTCTTCATATATAAGACGCCCGCCAACCCGGTTGTTATACTTTCTTCCGCATCCAATTCTGAAGAACGGCAGCTACCGAGGTCGCCCAGGAACCCGATGCAGCCTTGTCCACAACCAAGCGCATTCTCGCGCCAAGCCGCCAAGACCGCCACAGAAACCCTTTTCGAGAGGGGTATGGCATCGCCTTCTTCATCCCTCTTCCTTGGCGCTCTTTGCGTCTTTGCGCGAGATACAATTCTTGTTCTGATAAGGACTTACCTTGACGGGCTTGTGCGTCTGCGGCGATAATCGAGGCGGTGGACGATGGAAGTGCTCACGGCCGCTCGCCCGGAACGGGAGACTACACAATGACGCAACCTGCAAATCGGATCTTCCGCCTGTCGCTCGGGGTCGCTCTTACCCTCATGGCTCTCGGTCCAATGGCCGCGGGAAATGCGAAGCGGGCTGTTGGGGACACGGAACTCGATCCGAGACAGATGGCAGCCTACCAAGGCGCCGGCCGCACCCCTACGTCCGCCGATGATCGCCGGGCCGAAGAACGGTACCGCGAGAAGGCCGCCGAGATCGCCCTGCGACCTGACAAGGCGGCGGCGTCCAGCCGGGAGAATGCTGCTTTGCTGTACCACCAGGCTCTGCTGGCTTACCGCGAGCCCGATCCTTGCACCGCGAGAGTCCTCAACGCCGTCTCACGCGGCGGGGAACCTGACCGGCGGGTCAGAGCCTATCTCGGCCGCAGCCTGGCCACCATCGAGATTGCCCAGATCGCCTCCCAGATGCCGCAATGCCATTGGGGACCGATGCAGGCAGGCGAGCAACAACTCGATTTCAATCTCGGCATCCCCCTGCGTCAGCTTGGCCGGCTTCTCGATGCCGATGCCCGGACCCTGGCGGCCGACGGACACACCCGCGCCGCGTTGGCTCGCTGTCTGACCCTCCGTCGCTTGGCGCGCCATGCCGGCGACGAAACCTACAACCTGTATTCGATCTCGCAGAGCATCCACACCCTGGCTCTGCTCGCGGTGGCGCAGGTCCTGAGCACGAGCCCGTTGGATGGCAAGACACTCACCTGGCTCAAAGCCGAGCTTGCCGCCACGCCGGGGACACCCTTCCAGCCGGACCAAGCGTTGCACAAATGGCGGGATGCGGAGCTCCAATTCTGGCGCACACGGCCCAAGGGGCGTCCCTTCACGCGGGAAATGGTCCTGGAAAAGGTCCCCGACGCCAACGATAGAGCCCTGCTCGGGATCTTGACGGACGACCAATTGCTCGTGATCGCCTTGCAGAGAGAACGAATGGTTCCCGGTCATTATGGAATCTCCGCCCCGCCCCAACTGCTGGAGCGGGCACAGCAGGCCTCTGACGAGTACCTGGGGTCCGCCCTGCAAATCATGAAAGCGAACCTGCCCTATAGGGAAGTGCACGCCAAACTGCAAGAGATGGTAGAGGCGATGGACGACCGGGCCGCCGACGGCGATCCCATGGCCATATTGTCGGAGGCTCCCAAGGTGGTGGAGATCTATCACCGCCTCATGGTTCGCAATGCTGTCTACGACAACCTCGTAGCCGCCGCAATAGAGATTTGCCTCCTGAAGGTACGCACCGGACAACTGCCACGTGTGCTTCCGCCCAACGTGCCCAAAGATCTTTACACGAACAGGGATTTCGAATACGAGCGAACGGAGAAAGGCTTCCTCCTTCGCTTCGATCCGGACAACCTCAGCCGAATCCGAGTCCGGCAGTTCGAATTCAGAACTCAGGAGAACGGTACGCGAGGTCCTTGAGTCATTTGGATCATTTGACAGGCTCGCGCGTCTACCATATTGTGTAGAGGCGGCATTCTCTGAACGCTGCCAGCGACCTGTGTGATAGGAGACTACTCATGAGGAGCACCCATCGCAGCACCAGGAACACGATCGCGGCCATCTACGGCGTGGTCGTTCTCGCGGCATCCGGAGCATCCGCTTCGGCGTTGCCGCCCGATCCGAACAATGCGGCCCTTGTGTACTATCGCGCCTATCTGCTTCGTCCCGGGCCGGACCGTCCATGGCCCGAGGCACTCAACAAGTTCGTAGATGGCAGCGAGTCTCTCATGAACGTCAAATTGGATCTCTGGATTAGACGGGACAAGATCGAACTGATAGAGACGGCGGCAAAGATGTCCAAGTGCGATTGGGGACTTCAGTACTCGAAAGGACTCGGCCTCGACGCCCCGCACTTCCGGATGATGCAGCAGTCTGCATGGCTCCTTCGAGCGGACGCCCAGCGTCTCGCCGTCGAGGGCCAGTACCATGCGGCATTGGAGCGGTGCCTGACCATCCGCCGGTTGGGACGACACGTTGGCAGCCAAACGTTCCTCGCCCGCGCGGTCACGAGAACCATTGAACGAGGGGCCAAGATAGGCATGCAGCACATCTTGGGAATCATGCCGCCAAGCACGGATACGCTCGCATGGCTCAAGGGGCAGCTTTCCGAAGACCTGACGCCGCTCCCATCGCTCGACGACACTGTCAGGATGGACCTGGAACTCGCCCTTCAGACTCTCCGGACCCATGCCGACATTATTGCGGCAGTCAGAGAAAAACTCGTAGAGAAAGCTGCCGACGAGAATGCCAAGAGACGGGCCAGGGACTTAACCAATGACGAACTGATTACCCATGCCGGAGAGGCTTACACGCCGTTCCTCGATGCGGCGTTGCAGGTGATTCACAGCGGCAAACCATACAGTGAGACATACACGCGTCTGAAGAACCTTAGGCAAGAACTTGAGGAGAAGCACGGCAGCGATCCCGCCGCCAAGCAGATCATCGATGCCTGCGCGGACCAAGTACTGAGCAGCTACAATTCAGAAGCTCTCTTTTCGGCATCTTCGAATGCGTTGAAGGCTGCCGTTGAGGTCTACCTTGAGATTGCCAAGACTCGGCGCGTGCCCTTCGTGCCGCCGGAAGGTGTGGCGAAAGACCCCTACAGCGGCAAGGATTTCGAGTACGAGACCACGAAGGACGGTTTTCTCTTCCGCTGTTCCGCACCGGACTTAGCCAATGGAACAATCCTCCGCCCGTTCGAGTTCAAGGTGCGCGACCCCAATCTGCAGCGCGAACCTTGGGAGCAGGCAACAGGTCCGGTCGCCAGCGCTCCCGATGAACGAAAGAGTACTCCTGCGGAACCGAACCGTGTGCCACGAGCAAAAGCACCCCCGGTCGGAACGCAGAAAGAGAAGGTCCATTACGAGAGTCCCAATGATCTCGAAGCCATCGCGAAGGATGAGCGCCTGCCGACGGAAGTGCGCGCAAGGGCGGAAACGGCACAGATGAAGCTAAAGGCCCGGAGGACAAAAGACTCTCCTACACCTGAACCACTCCTCATCCGCGCCTCAGTTTGCCGCGTCAAAGACGGTGGTACGGCTTTGAACGTCGTTGCGATCGATTGGGATCACGACGTGATCGGCCTGCGGATCAAAGAAGCTCGTGCCGACCCCAACGGGCGAGTCAGCGCCTTGGTCGAGGACTATCCGCCGTACATCGAGAGAATGCCACTCTCGCGATTTGAAGAAGAGCCGTTGCTCCCGGTAACGATTCGAGACAAAGAGCAGAGGAAGAACTTGGCGGTATGGGAAGCGTACCTGATCGACTGCTACAACCTGCTCGTGGAAATACGATCCGGCGTAAAGGATAGTCGGCGGATACACGGACCGGCCCGCCCGCCGGTCTGGATATCCAAGCCCGAACCCAATAGAACGCGGGTCTTCGTGTGCCTATACGACAGGCAGGGACATGAATCCGAGTATGTCGAGGTGGAAGATCTGCTCAACGAAGAGCCGGTGGACCCGCTTACGTATATGCTGATGTTCCAAAGGCGGCTGGAGAAGCAATCAACACGATAATGAACGCAGGTCTTGGGTTGGCGAGACGAACGCAGCGAGATTCCAGAAGTGCTCGAACGAGGCGCGGATTTGCACGTTGGATTCGCGAGTGAGGAGCAGGAATCGTGGCGCGGCAGATCACGTTTGAATCGGATCGGTACTTCTGTTAGTATGAAAGCGATACGATTATTGGAGTTGCCCTATGACGCCACAAACGGAACAGGTCCTTCGGGAAGCACTGGATTTGCCGCCCATCGATCGGGCGGAACTGGTCGAGCAGATCCTGGCAAGCTTCGAGTTCCCGGCTCGCAAAGACGTCGATGCCGCTTGGGGAAAGGAAGCCGAAGACCGCCTCAATGCCTTTGAGCAGGGGGATATTGGGTCGTCGCCGGCCAGCGAAGTGTTCCGGGAAATCGATCAACGGACCCGTGGATGAGAATGGAGAGCCAGGCTGCCGTCACAATAATCGCGAACAAGGAAATACAATTGAAGAAGGTGATTGTCGGGGAAATCGAGCACGAAGGTGCTTCTATTGAAGGAGTCACGGGATGACCTCACGGGCGGAAACGAGAAATATGGCGCTGTTTTGCGATTTCGAGAACATCGCCCTGGGCGTGCGCGATGCGAACTATGCCCAATTCGACATTGACAAGGTGTTGGAGCGGCTGCTGCTCAAAGGCAATATCGTCGTCAAGAAGGCGTACTGCGATTGGGACCGCTACAAGGATTTCAAGGCCTCAATGCACGAGGCGGCCTTCGAGCTGATCGAGATCCCGCACGTCCGCATGTCGGGCAAGAATTCCGCCGATATTCGCATGGTGGTGGACGCGCTCGATCTTTGCTACACGAAGGATCACCTGGACACCTTCGTGATCCTCAGCGGCGACTCGGATTTCTCCCCGCTCGTCAGCAAGCTGCGGGAGAACGACAAGATCGTCATCGGGGTCGGCGTCAAGAATTCGACCTCGGACCTGTTGATCGCCAACTGCGATGAGTTTATCTACTACGATGACCTCGTGCGCCGCCAGCCGGCCCGCAAGAAGGAGGTCGCCGCCGAGGCCGGCCACAAGCAGGCCCGGGGCCCGACCGCCAAAGCCGCCAAGCCCGTCAACGATAAGAAACAGGAGGCGTGGGACCTGATCGTCGAGACCTACGAGGCTTTGGTCGAAGAGCGCGGGGAGGGGGAGAAGATCTGGGGCTCCATGGACACGCAGACCCTCAAACGCCGCAAACCCGGCTTCAATGAGTCCTACTATGGCTTCCGATCCTTCAGCCAGTTGTTGGAGGAGGCCCAGGCCCGCGGGATCCTGGAACTGGAACCAGAAGAAAAGTCGGGCGGCTACATCATCAAGAGCTGTCACGCACGCTGACGCTTCGCACCGCCTTGATCCCCGGTGGCTCTCGGCTGTGCAACTCGAAATATGGAACCACTTGAAATCAAAGCCCTGATGGATTAGTCTCAAAGCAGAGGTGAAACCCCATGAGTGAAATCATCTTTGTCGTGGAAGACTCCGATGAGGGCGGCTACACCGCCAAGGCCCTCGGTTACTCGATCCACACCGAAGGCGAAACGCTGGACGAGTTGAAAGAGAACATCCGAGACGCGGTGAAGTGCCACTTCGACGAGAAGGATCGCCCTCGTATCGTGCGTCTGCACATGGTTAAAGATGAGCTCATGCCGATATGAGACTCCCGCGTGAAATCAGCGGTGCGGACCTTGCCAAGCTCCTGGAGAGATACGGCTATGCCATTACTCGGCGAACCGGCAGCCACATGCGGCTTACGACGACTCTGCAGGGCGAGCACCACATCACCATTCCCTCGCACAAGCACCTCAAAGTGGGCACATTGAGCGCCGTCTTGGGCGATGTTGCCACCCATTTGGGGATGGACAAGAGCGAGTTGATCAGAGAGCTGTTCTAATCCCTGTAATTGTCAATCTGAGCGCGAACTTGGCGCAGATTTCAGGAGTTGTTCGAAGAAGGCGGAGAACTGGGCGTTGGATGCGCGGGTAGGGAGCGGGAATTGTTGGTCGGCGAATCACGTTTGAACCGGATCAGCGATGGTGATAACATGAGATCGCTGGAGATATACGATGAACCAAGAAATGACCATTGAGGAAATCAGGTCGCAGTTTGACGCGGAATGGGTGCTGATCGAAGATCCCAAAACCGATGAGGACTTGAACGTCCTCGGGGGCAAAGTGCTGCATCACAGCAAGGATCGCGACGAAGTCTACCGCAAGGCAGTAGCGCTGCGTCCGAAGCATTCCGCCGTGATCTATACCGGCGAAATTCCGGAAGAAACGGCGGTCGTCTCCCTCGCTTGATGCAACCCGACAACAGCCGTAGCCGCCACCAGATCAGGGGCTCGTCGGCAAAGACGGTTTCAGGAAATGCTCGAAGAAGGTGCAGAGTTGGTCGTTGGATTCGGGGGTGGGGTCGTGGATCGGGCGATTGGTCATGGCGACGCGGTTCGGGTAGCCCAGGAGCTTGTTGACGGCGACCGTGTGGTTCAGGGCTTGCCAGCGTTGGGGCGGGTCCTCGGCACCGCCGGAGACTAAGAACGGTCGCGGGGCCATCAGAGCGTGTAATTCGTGCAGGTCGCGGCCGGTCTCCATCATCGTCTTATATGGGCCGGTGCGGGGGCGAGTGTCATTGGGAACGCCTCGCTCACGTTGGAGGCTCGCGTCCCAGCCGAGGTACCAGGGCTCCCAATAATTGATGTTCGGGCGGGCCTCGTCAAAGACGATCCCCGGGTCCGACCAGGCGGCGCAGGCGAATTTCTCGTAGAGGCAAGAGGCAAACATCGCCCATTTGCCGCCGTAAGAGTGGCCGGTGACGCCGATCCTCTGAGGGTCAACATTCGGCAGGTTCGCCAGGACCGTGTGGCAGTTGGCGGCGACGTAGGCCAGCGCCGAGAGCGGCTGGAGCTGCGGCCGGCCGGCGGGTGTCTCGCACAGCGGTTTGTACGGAGGCTTGAGACTGCAAAACTCCGGCGTGCCGATCGACAGTACGACGAAGCCACGCTTGGCAAGCTGGGAGCCGAAATCACGCATAGGCTTGCCGAGACCGACCGCCGTCTCCGGATCGTAGAAGACGACCAGGACGGCCGGCAGGCGGCCATCGCTATTGCGGATCTCGGATTGCGGATTGCGGATTGAACGTGCCCGCTGGTTGTTCACATCAGGGATAAGCAGATAGCCGGCTACGGTCTGGCCGCCTGGGGCGATCTCGACCGTGACCTTGTGCTGGGTGAAATTGTCCCGGTGCTGCTGCTCGAGGTACTGCACCTTGGGCTTGTCGAGCAGCGGGGGCCAGAAGCCGATCAGGCTGCGCCAGGTGGCGAGGATCTCCGACCGGCGCTTCTGCCAATCCGACGCGGTCTTGACCGGCGTACCATCGTTGAACTTCAGTGGCGATTTGTAGTTTCCGAGGTCGTTGGCGTACTGGGCCGGAGGGGCGAAGAATGGGCGAATGCTCGGCGGGACATCGATCACCCTGGATTGGCGGGCCATCGGCAACAGCGAGAGAAGACAAAGCACGTACGCCATCTTTCGGTCTCCCTGCCCATCGGCTACAGAAAAGGCCCGACAACTCAGTCGAGTATGTCGGGCCTTTAGCCATTCGCAATCGGTCGTAGTGTGCCCACAGCGGCATCTCAGGAAAACGCTTCACGGCGCCGCCACGAACCAGGCACCCGTCATGGATCCTCAGACCAACTCATCGCGGCCGGTCGCGATCGGGTAGAACAGGCCCGGACCCGGCTTGACCTCCCGCGGCACCAACTCCAGCTTGGAGGCGCCCATCAGCCACTTCCAAGTGAACGTGCGGCCGGTGAAGGCAGCCATGCGGGCGGCGATGGCCGTCAGCGTGCTCTCGGCGACCCGCTGGCCTTCATTGAGCGGCTTGCCGCTGCGGATGCTCGCGATGAGGTCCTTATGCTCCTGCACCATCGGATCGATGCCCCGGCCGTCGAAGGACCAGGCGTTCTCGCCCGTGATGCTCCCGCTGCAATTGCTGGTGCCCTTGGTGCCAACGATCTTCTCGCCGTTGCGGCCCGAGCCAGGGCTGTGGCCGCTGAAGCTCAGGCAGCGGGCCCCGTTGGGATACTCGAACTCGGCATAGATATGGTCCCAGATGTCGCCGTTGTATTTCTCCCAGTTCTCCTCGCTGCCGTCGTTGAACGCGCGGCAGACTTCCTTGGCGGTCTTGATCTGGCTTTCGTTGGAACTACGCCACTGGCGGCCGCCGACCGCGGTGAACTTCGCCGGCGGGCCGTTGAAGCACCAGTTCATCACGTCGATATTGTGAATGTGCTGCTCGCAGATCTGATCGCCGGAGAGCCACGTGAAGTGGTACCAGTTGTGGCACTGCCACTCGATCTCGCTCATCTTCTGGTTCGCCGGGACGCCTTTGAACCAGATGCCCTCGCCGTACCAGTAGCATTGGCCGCCGACCAGCTCGCCGATCGCGCCGTCATGTATGCGCTTCATCGTCTCTACGTAGCTTGTCTGGTGACGCCGCTGCGTGCCCGCGACGATGGCCAGACCCTTCTCTTTCGCCAGGGCCGAGGCTTCCATCACTTCCTTGCAGCCGGCGACATCCGTCGCGATGGGCTTTTCCGTGAAGACGTTCTTGCCCGCCTTGATCGCGGCCATCAGTTGCCGCCCGCGGAATGCCGGGGCCGTCGCCATCAGCAGTAAATCGGCCTCGCACCGGGCCAGCTTCTCGTGGCAGTCGAAGCCCGAGAAGACATGATCGTCATTGATCTTGACGCGGCCTTTGTACTTCTCGCTCTTCATGAGGCGATCCCGCGTGCTCTTCGCCTGGCTCTCGAACAGGTCGGCCAAGGCGATGATCTCGACCCCCTCATCCGCGTCCAGACAGTTCTGGATCGCGCCGTTGCCGCGTCCACCGCAACCGAGCATTCCGATCCTGATCCTGTCAGACCCCTGCGCGTGCGCCGCCTGCCCGAGCACGGCCGCCACCGTCGCGCCGGCCACACCCACACCGGTCCCGGATACACCCTTGTTCACTTGCGATGACATATTGGAAATCTCCTTCGTTCGGGGTTCGTAGCGGGGTCCCCAACGCCAAATTCCGCGTTGGGGGCCCCAGTAACGCCGTGAGGCGTTTCTTTCGATGCCCTTACGGGCACACTACAAACGGATTAAGCGCCTTTCTTCTTCCCTTTCCCGCGCACTCTCTCCTCCGGCACCCAGCCGGGCACCTGATACTGGCCCGGAATCGCGACCGCCGGCACAGGCTTGGCGTCGCTGAGCTTGAGGTCCTCCGCCGGCAGCAGGTTCAGCGTGCACCGGCCGAGGAACCAAGCCCGCTTGAACTGCAGGCGGGAGTATGCGGACTCGCGGCCCATGATCGCGCACAGCGTACTGTCGGCAACGCGCTTGCCCTCGTTGAGCGGCCTGCCAGCGCGAATGCTCTTGATCAGGTCCGTGTGCTCCACCACGTAGGGATCGGGATTCGGGCCTTCGTATTTCCATGGATGCTCGCCCACGATGGTACCGGCACAATCGGAGATGCCCTTGGTACCGACGATGCGCTCGCTGACGTTGTCCCCGGCCCCCTGAATCTGGCGACACATGCTGATGGTCCTGACATCGTTGGGATAGGTGAACTCCACGCCGAAATGGTCGAAGATATTGCCGTATTCCGGGCCGGTCCGGAACTGCCGGCCACCCAGGCCGTGGATGGTCTCGGGCTGGACATCTTGGAAGGCCCAGTTGATCACGTCGAGGTTGTGCACGTGCTGCTCGCAGATGTGATCGCCGGACAGCCACGTGAAGTACAGCCAGTTGCGGATCTGCCATTCGACGTCGCCCTGGCCGGGCTGACGCTTGTTGACCCAAAGCCCGCCCATGTTCCAGTAGCATTGCGCCGAGATGATGTCGCCGATCGCGCCGTCGTGGATTCGCTTCATGGTCTCGACGTAGCGGGCCTCATGGCGGCGCTGCGTGCCGGTGACGATGGCCAGATTCTTCTGCTGGGCCTGCTCGGAGGCCTCAATGACCATCTTGTACCCGGTGGGGCACACGCAAACCGGCTTTTCCATGAAGACGTTCTTGCCGCGTTTGATCGCCTCGGCCAGGTGAATCGGCCGAAAGCCCGGCGGCGTCGCCAGGATGACTAAGTTCACGTCCTCCAGGGCCAGCACCTGCTTGTAGGCGTCGAGACCGACAAAGCAGCGATCGTCCGGGACATTGTGCTTTTTCTTGAGGCCCTGAAGCCTGTCCCCGAAGGTATCGGCCAGGGCGACAATCTTGACGCCCGAGGAGGAGGCGACGCAATTCTCCGCCGCACCCGATCCTCGTCCGCCGCAGCCGATCACGCCAACGCGGATCGTGTCACTGCCCGCCGCGAATGCCAGGGGTCCGGCCGCTCCCGACATCATCAGGGTCCCGGCCGCTACTGCCGAACTCCGTAGGAGTTCTCGTCTTGTCCACGTTCTTTTGATCATGATTCAACTCTCCAATACCACGTCTGGGGTAAACCTCCCGTCCTGCCTGGGGCCCGGAGAAAAGACGATAGGCGGTCTCTGGTGCGGGTCCCCAACGGCATGACATGCAATCCAATGAGCCATCTGTCCTGTCAGATCCCGGTCGGCGGCAAACCCGGCCCCGCGCGAAACCCAAGGGGCCGGTCTTGTCGCACTCTCCGATTGTCCACCGGCTTACGCCCGGTAAGACGCTTGCCGCCGGCGGATTATTGAGCCATTATCCTCCGTGGGCCGGGGATTGCAAGCATGTTCTTGGGCCATTCCGCCGGCGGGATCGGCCCCAAAGTCCCGGCCGGCAGGGAGGAAGGTTTTGTCCGTGTGCCTCTCGGGTGTAGTCTGGCCTGCGCCGCCGGAGCTGGTGCGGGCGGGCCTTCGACCGATCAGAATTGACCCAGATCCTCCAGCAGGCGAGATATCGCCACGGCCCGGACCCGGTCCGCCAAAGCAAAGGTCCGGTCCCCCGCATGGATCACATCGATCCGGTTCAGATGCAAGTCTTGCAGAGCGTGCCGCATCGAGACGGTCACGCTCGGAGCCACGGTCCGCTTGACCTCAAACCCCAATCGCATCCTACCCCGAACCACCAACAGATCCAACTCCGCTCCTGCGTGGGTCGCCCAGAAGAAACACTCCTGGCGATCGATATTCAGTCGGCGGATAACCTGCTCCAGCACCCACCCCTCCCAGGAGGCCCCTACCTTGGGATGGGACTCCACGTCGGCTTGGGTGCGCAGATTCAGGAGGCTGTGCAGCAGACCGCTATCCGCGATGTAGACCTTGGGGGACTTGACCTGGCGCTTGGCGACGTTCTCATGCCACGGCGGGAGCTGTCGCACCACCATCGCGGCTGTCAGCCGATCCAGGTAACCTCGAACCGTGGTATCCGCCACACCGAAGGACCGAGCGAACTCGGAGGCATTCCAGATTTGACCGTGGTAATGGGCCAGCATGGTCCAAAACCTCCGCAGGGCCGTCGCGTTGACGCCCAGACCCAGTTGAGGCAGGTCCCGTTCGAGAAAGGTCCGGATGAATCCCTGCCGCCACTCGTGGCTTTCTGCGGCGGACCGGGCCAGGAACGAGCGCGGCAGCCCGCCGCGTATCCACAAGCGCGATTGACTCGCGACACCGACCTCCTCCAACGAGAAACCGCCGACCTCATGGTAGACAATGCGTCCGGCCAGGCTCTCCGAGCTCTGACGCAGCAACTCCGGCGAGGCGCTGCCCAGGACGAGGAATCGGGCCGGCCTTTGGGGCCTGTCCACCAGCACCCGCAGGACGCCAAACAGATCGGGCATCCGCTGGATCTCGTCGACGACGACCAGTCCGCGCAGGGGTTTCAGGGCCAGCATCGGGTCGGCCAGCCGGGCCTGATCCTCCGGATTCTCGAGGTCGAAATACTCGAACCGTCCAGACCAGACCTGCGCCAGCCGGCGGGCCAGCGTGGTCTTGCCTACCTGTCTGGCGCCGATGAGGCCCACGACCCGATGCCGGCGCAGCAGCGTCCGTAGGGTGCCGATCTCTTTGCTGCGTTCGATCATATGGGAGAGTCTACCTTGAAAATTCGGTCATATCAACCGAATTTTCAAGGTGATGAATTAGCGCTACGACGCCCCTCGATGCCGAAAGAGGCGCTTGTCCCAAAACTCGAAGCACGAAACTCGAAACAAATCCCAAATGCCAAATCTCAATGACCAAAACGTTGTCGCCAGGCTGTAGGCTGTAGGATGGGCCTGGGTCCCCCAACGCGAAATTCTGCGTTTGGGGTCCCCTTTAGCCCATGCGGGCTCCTGTCTTCCTCCGCACATCAGGCGAGTGTGAACTGCTTTGGAACCACCCATCACACGGATGGCTCAGCGCGGCCTTCGGTCGCAATCAAAACCGATCCTCGCGCCAAGACGCCAAGAACGCCAAGAAGAAATGGACGAGAACGAGATCGGCAGGATCATTGTTGATGCGGCGATTATGGTGCACCGGTCATGAAGGATGGTATTACCCGGACCGTCAATGGCCTTGATGCCGGCCGCTGATTTCTTGGCGCTCTTGGCGTCTTGGCGCGAGACATAGTTCTTTGACTTCTAACGGTTTACGCTGCTTACCTTGAGAGATCTTCGCGCGAAAACAAGATTCTGACAGGTGGCAGTACGAATTCGGCCTCTCGCCTTTCCTCATTCATTCGGGGGATTCGTGCCATTCGTTGTTTCGGTCCTCTGGTGCCCCCCGATCGTCGCGCTTGGCTCGGGTGGGCAAATCTCTCGCCGCGTCTTCCAGGGCCTTCATCGTGTCCTGTTCGCCTTGGGCCTCCTTGAAGGTCCGGCGGCGCTCGGCGAAATGGTCATACTGGTCTTCCGCAAAGGCATCGGCCTCAGCTTTAGTGACATGGCCTGCGTTCGTCAGTACATCCCGCTGGTTGAAGTGCAGAAACTCGTCCAGCCGCTGTTCCCAATCCTTCATGAACACCTGCTTGCGCCGTCGGGCCTGGTCTTCCGCGAAGTCGAGCCACATCACGACGATCCGGTTCAGTTCGTCGATTTGTTCTGGATCACCCGGAAGAACAGCATCGTCTCCTCGGAAGCCGGCTCGTAATCGGCCGCCATGGCGAAGATCTCCCGCACCCGCAGGTACATCCGCCTCTCGCTGGCGCGGATGTCGCGGATGCGTTCGAGCATCTCATCGAAGTAGTCCGGCACGCCCAGCCCCGGCGCCGGCGGATTCTTCAGCCGCTCATCGTCCAGGACAAAGCCCTTGACGAGATACTCCCGCAGCCGTTCCGTCGCCCACCGCCGAAACTGGGTCCCCCGCTGGCTCCGCACGCGGTAGCCGACGGCCAGGACTGCGTCCAAGTTGTAATGCTCGATCTGGCGCACAACCTCGCGGCCGCCCTCCCGCCGAACTATCCGGAATTTCCGGATAGTTGCCTCCGGGGTCAGTTCCTTTTCGCCGTAAATGTCCTTCAGATGCTCATTTATGGTCCGTACGTTCTTCTGGTAAAGCTCGGCCATCATCGCCTGGCTCAGCCAGATCGTCTCGTCCTGGAATCGGCATTCCACGCGGGTCCGCCCGTCCTCGGTCTGGTACAGGAGAATCTCCCCCCGACCGGTGGGGACAATGGCGCCTTCGTCTTCCGGCGAGGGGGTGGGCGGGTTTGGGTGTTGGTCCTTCATAGCGTATCTCTCAGGCTATCCATTCCGTGGTCCTTCACTTCCCTGGACCTTAAATTGAGTATTCTGGCCCCCGAATCATCCAGGGAAGAACGGCATGGCAGGGACCGCCTTTTGTGTGGCACACGCCCACGGAACAAGCTCGTGACGCCCGTCGGTTCCGCCCCAATCGGTCCTGGCATCTGCTTGGGAACTAACCGTCCGGGACTGCGACAAATAGGTGGTAGATGACGAAGTCCGCGTGTGCGAGAGCATGGATTGTTTCGGACACGCGCGAGTCTCCAGGCAACACCGAAGACGGCACCAGCTTGAACGGAGGGGCAGTCTTGAGTTTCTCGCGGTTCACCTCGATGGAGGTGGCTACAGAGGTTCGAGCCTTTTCGATGTTACCATCAAAGACGTACCCAAGCATCCCGCCACTTGCCAAGCCTTGGGCATATCGCTGCTCAATGAAGCACATCATGCCTTGATGATCAGTGACATATTCGTGCACGCAAGAATCCCATCCGGAAGGGAAAGCAACATGAAGGCGCTTGGCCTCAATGGCGAAGTAGGGCCACGGATGTCGTGTCTGCGTCGAGTAAAGGAACCGGAAATCGAGCCGCCCGATGGCGTTCTCTTCATCCGCACTATCGTCATAGACGTATGTCTCTGGGTCCAGATGGAGCGGGTGCTTCCGCAGTTCCATATCTTGGATCAAGAGCCTTCGTAACTTGTTGCTGATCTTGGTTTCGCGCTCGGTGGTGCTTCTTTTTCGCAGATTGGCCGAGCATCGCAATACTGTGGCCAAGATGAATGGAATCTCCTCGGCGGGAAAGAGCGGAACCCACTCAAGGGCTTCGTGTTTTACGTTCACTTCGGCCGCCTCCTCGCTTCGGCGATATGGGCATAGAGGTCGGCAGCATCGTTCAACGCGGCGGTGCGCGTCCACTGTCCCTTGAGCGCTGGTTTCACAATATAAACGCGTGTCCCGTGGAACACCCAGGCGCCTCGAAGGTACGCCAGGCTGCCGGATTGCTCAGTGGAGGCTCGTTGGAGGCGTTGGAGAGCATTGGCAAGTTCGCTGCTGATACCGCGTGTCTTGAAGTCGTTTGCTGACTTGGTCTGACTGAGTTCGACAAGCCCCAGTCCAAGGTCGCGATCCACGCCACCCGACGCAGAGACACGCAGCGCGCCGCTCGCCCAACTGTTGAGGGTCGTGGTCAGCATGTTGGCGTAAGGTTCAAGGCCAGGGGCGTCGAGAGGCTCCAGCGTGGGGTACTTCCTCGCTGCATCGAGTGATGGGGGTGTATCGCTCTTGTCGAAGATGCCGCAGGTGTCTTCAATGAGGGCGATTTCTTGTTTATTAAGCCCGAAGTATTCATTGATGAGCGGATCGAGTTCAGCTTGGAGGTTTCGCGACTCTTCACGTTGGCGCCGCAGCCATTTCTGGCGCTCTTGCGCCGGTGTGCCAGATTGCAGGCGAAACTCAGGCGGGTGAAGCTTGCCCTGCAGCTTCTCGGCACTCGCCTCTGGCTTCTCTTTCAAGTGTCGGATTCTGTTGGCGACTTCGGCGATGATGCGTCCAGCGTCTGGCTGAGCAGCCTCACTTCCAGGAAGGAAGAATGGCAGACGAATCGCTTCGGCCAAATGAACTTGATCTCGCTCGGTGCCAAGGCTTGCGCTCGTGTGGAACACGAAGTAGCGAGCCAGTCGTGACCGCAGATAAGCCGATAGAAAAAGGAGATTGTCGCTATCTTTAACAGGACCAGCGACAGAGTGCAGAGCGTGTTGAAATCTTAGCGGACCGAATTCATGATCGAAAAAGGCTGCAACCGTAAATCCCCGATTCCACAGCACAAGCGGTGGTGTGAACAACGTGTCCGGAGGCTTGCTGTAAAGCTCGTCAAGCAGATACCCGTGACTATCAAGCTGTTCCCCCAGAGTTGAGCATAGAGACCTGGGCACGATAGCAAGACCTTTCATCAGGTCTGCCGTGACAAAGGGGTCTTCTGGTGACCAATCACCAAGAGGCTTGAGTTCGCGGTCAAGCTTGGATTTGGAATTCGCTTTCCGCGGCTTGCATCCGATCCCGGCAGCCCAACGCTTTTCGCGCTTGCCACCTGTCTCGCTCAGGACATCCACGTGTTCATCAAGCTTGGGCAGTGTGAAAAGGAGGTCCAAGAACTTCAGGTCTCGCCGGGTACCCCAGAGGTACGACTTCCAAACCGCTCCGCTCATTTCGTGTTGGGCAGCGTGAAGGAGCAAGCGCAACGGTATCCACTTCAGGTCCTGTGGTGAGACAGGGATGACTCCGTCGCGCAGATCGATACGTGACACCTTTGGCGCTACGTATTCGATTTCATGGGAGGCGATATCTGGGGTGCGGTTGGTGAAGCGAACGATGTTACATGGGCACATCGCCTCTCTGAATAGGATAAACGAGTAATCCGCGAGTTGGACCACCTTGTCCAAAGTCACCCGACGAAGCCACTGAGACTGGAACTCATCCGTCTGGTTGAGAAAGACCTTGGAGGGCAGCAAGAGGCAGGCACGGCCCGAATCCTTCAGCACCTCCGGAGCAGCATCCATGAACTTGTGCGCGATTTGCTTGCGTCCGCGTCCCGCCCAAGGGGGATTACCAACCACGATGTCAAACCGGCCCTTCCACTCTGGTGCCAATTGGAGGAAGTTCCCTTCCCAAACGACAGGAAGGTCGGGGGCACCTCTCTTCGCCTCGGTGAACCGAAGAAGGCTCGGCAGTCTTTTGCCAGTGGCCTTCATATAGGCTTGCACATCAGGCGGATTGAACTGATCGAGGAAGGCAAGATAGAGGCTGAAGCACGCAATGCGGCAGGCTGTCAGATTCTTGTCTACACCCCGAAGAGAGGCGAGCAAACCACACAGGTCTTTTGCCTGCGCCTCGGGTGACGGTTTGCCTCTCCTGGTCGCTCGCCATTCTGCCGCCAAGCGGTTAAAGAGTAGCACGAGGAAGATGCCGGAGCCACATGCGGGATCGAGATACTGCTTACCGCACAGAGGATGTGCACCTTCCAGGGCAAGGTCGAGCGTCATCTCTGCCAGAAATCGCGGCGTGTGGTAAGCTCCACTCT
Source organism: uncultured Pirellulales bacterium (assembly GCA_964354535.1). Classification (GTDB taxonomy): domain Bacteria; phylum Planctomycetota; class Phycisphaerae; order Sedimentisphaerales; family Anaerobacaceae; genus PLanc-01. The sequence continues at coordinate 4,458 of CAYHAJ010000131.1, read as the reverse complement.
TGCGCTTCTCCGGGACGTCTTCCTTCTCGAGGAAATCCTCATAGATGGCACTGATGGTTTCGACCGGGATGAACTTGAAGTCGTAGGCCCAGAAACCGAGGGAACCCTGATGTTTGCGCACTTCGTCGCCATTGAGGAATCGGCGGACAGCTTCCAAATGGGCTGGTTGAACCAGTTCCCTCTCTCTGTCAAGATCGTCATCGAACATGCTGCCGTTGAAATCCTGCTTCAGTCGAGGGAACAGTGTGTCATAGAGAGCAGAGTGAGCGGCCGCGTCGTCCTGCGCCGTCAGCAGGTCGCGCAGAGACTTCCAGGGGCGCTCATGGAAGTAGTCTGGCAGCTTGATAATGCCACGATCACAAAGATAGCAGGTGAATAGCACTCGTCCAAGGAACGCGTGGGCCACTGATGGTCTCAGGGCGGCATTTCCTTGCGTAAGTCTGTCACGCACAGCGGCAAGGTTGTCGATCAGGTACGCGTCCACCCCCTGCTGCGGGTCGAACTTGGCCTCGTTGTCTCCTGAGTAGTATTGGCCCGTCGCGAGCCGGAGGTAGAATTTCTCTGCCCAACTTGCTTGTGTGGCGAGGTTGATGGTCTCGACGAGACGGTCATCAATGTCGCTTTCGTTGGCAGCAGACGGGTTGACCGGCTTGGTCATGGAAGAGAAGATACGCACGTTCCCCGGGTCACGTAGCAGAAGCACGGTGGCCACCCCTTGATTCCAGAACTGCCGATGAACCTCAGCGGTTTCAGCAGGGTCGAGGAGACGCTTCTCATCACGCACATAAACCGTCGGAATCCCATTGAGGGTCGAGACTCCAGTGAGGTCCATCTCCTTCCAGGCCCGGAGCAACAGATGCTGATAGGGAAGCAACGTGCCGTCCCGGACAACTTCTTGCGGCTTCCCATAATAGCGGAAGCCTCGCGGTGGACTTGAGAGAGGTTCTGTACTCATTGTCAGGAACCAGCGAACTCCTATGACACGTCGTCTCCACCCTGTCACAGACCACCTGCCCGGACTGCGCTCTCATCAGCGCCCAACCAAGAGGCGAAACATGACAACAACTGGCAAGCCGCAGTCACTGACCACAGCCTTCGCCGTCCAAAGGTGTCGGGCTGACAGCTACGAGCGGCATTATAAACTGTGTGGGAGCAAGGGGCAAATCCATCGATGCAGAAAAAGCCAGCCCTCTGCAGGCTGAGTCCGGGTTCCCAAACGCACGGCACGAAACCGACATTTGCCCACAGCCGACTGACTATGTACGTGTAATACCCAAAGCCCCAAATCGTGTCACGTACATTTTTCCCGGGAAGCGCAACGACGTCAGGTCCGTTTTGGGGTACTGCCCCTCGCCCTCAGGGGGTGGTGTCGGCCGGCTCTTGTTCCTGGATGTCCTCGAACTGGTTCACTACGACGTAGCCAAAAGACGGTAGTCTGTAGTCAGTAGTCGGTAGTCGGCGAGCGGGCGGAGCCCGCGAGTGCGAAGGGTGCGGCGAAGCCGCAGGGCGGGCGGCTACCCGCAGAGCCTGAAGGGTGACAGGGTGTGAAGAGTGCGAAGGGGCGGTGGCCGGAGAACGGAAGACAGAGAACAGACGACGGCTCCCAGTTTACAGTGAGAAATCTGCGGATAGAGAGCAGTTGACAGTCCCCGGTTCTCGGTTGCCAGCCTGAAAATCCGCGTTCATCGGCGTTTATCGGCGGTTGCCCTGCGAGCCGGTTTCGACAGCACCATCAAGTTGGAGTTACAGGGGGTGACGGTCAGTTCGGATGCCGGTCTTTTCCCCTTTCGTGACCTCGATGCGGCGGTGCCCTTGACCGGCTCCCGTGCCGCCGAGTTGTTCGCCTGTCGCCCCGGCAGCAAGCGCGTGTGTCAGCCAGGGTCTTCCAGATGTCCCAAGCCGGGAATTCTGGGGACGTCTTACTTATCGCGCTGGCGGCTTGGAACGATGGGGCGGTGTGAGGTACCTTCTCCGGAGGAAGCGCAACGGTGTCAGGCCTGTTCTGGGGTATTGCGGTCTGCCCTCAGGTGGCGGTGTCGGCCGGCTCTTGTTCCCGGAGGGCCTCGAATTGATTCATCGCGCGGCAAGACAGGCGACGAGGGCGTTTATCGCCTTGCGGATACCAGCGGGGAGGGCGGGTCTTGAAAGACTCGTCGGCGTGAAACGGGGGCGTTTTCGCGGGTTTTCCGCTCTGTCCCTCTCCCCGCCGGCATCCCTGAAGCGTTAAATGCCCGGGTTCCGGCCGCGGGCCGAGGCGACCAATGGGCGGAATCGGCGGCAAAGAGGCAGTAGTCGGTAGTCGGTCAGCAGACGGAGTTCGCAAGTGCGAAGGGTACATCCGCGGCCTCTCTCGTCCGTCTCTTGCCCTCTATCCCTCTGCTTCGGGCCGTGCACCACACTTCATGGTTCATCGTCCTGTTCGGCTGGCAGCGAGGGCCGGGGCCTATCGGTAAGATAGTTCTGGCGCGTGACGACTCTCTTGCCGGACTTATGCTCCAATTGCCGGCGGGCGTTTCCGGCGATGGTGCCGCCGTCGCGGGCCGCCGCCTTGTTCGGGACAAAGCCCTGCGCGTCCCGGTTGCGGGCGATCTCGGTGGTGGCGGCCTCCCCCAGCATGGTAAAGATCAACTCCAGGTCGGTCATGTGGTCCCGCAGGTTCTCACGTTGGAGGCCCTTGAGGTCCTTGTATTGGGTCGGCGTCAGGCCGAACGTGGCCTTGGAGATTTCCGCGGTCAGAATGGCAAAGTCCTTCTGCTCTTTGATTCCGCGCTGTTTCCACTCCTCGGTCAGCTCATCACGGATAGCGATGGACCGCATACGTTTCTCGATCCAGTCAGCGGGGTAGCCCTTCTCCTGGTAGAGTTCCTTCATCCGTTGCTGCGCGAGCTCGGGATTCTCGATCTCCTGGACGCGCTGGTAACCGACTTGGGCCAGCCAGCGTTTGAAGGGCTCAGCCTTGGGGCTGGGAATGGATTGGATGATTCGAAAAGCGCCCTCGGTGTTGACGGCCTCTGTCATATAACTCTTGCCATCGGCAGAGGTTAGCTTCAGTTGTCGACAAAATGTCGACAACTCAACGCCAGACGATTCCTTCTCGCGCCGTTTCATTCGATACCAGTAGTCGCGAGGATTGGGGCTGTCGGTCAGGGCACCAACGATATCAACCACCGAGAAGAACCACTGCTCCTCGTGCCAAATGCGCCGAATCCGCTTCGTTCCGAAAACGACAATCTTGCCTTGTGCCTCTGCCGGGAGTTCTTCGTTCATAGTGACCACCCGCTACCAGCAATCTGTCCGCCACGCCCCGACCCTCAACCCTGTCACTGCTTCTGGATTCGGCTGAATCTTATCCCGACTTATCGGCACAGGCAAGGGGAATCGATCTGTCGATGGATGATTTGTCATTGGAGAACGGGACAGTGTCAGGTGCTTTTTCCAGGGAAGCGCGACGGTCCCGGACCCGTCCGGGCGTACCGCCGCTCGTCCTCAGAGGTGGTGTCGGCCGGCTCTTGTTGCTGGAGGACCTCGAACTGGTTCATCGCGCGGCAAGACAGGCGACGAGGGCGTTTATCGCATTGCGGGTACCAGCGGGGAGGGCGGGGGACGGCTACGCCGCAGGGACGCGACTGCGTCGCAGGGTCTGAAGGGTGGTAGGGTGTGAAAGGTGTGAAGGGGCCGCCTCCAGCCTGCGGTCTCGAAAACGCGGTTGTCGGTAGTCAGTAGTCGGTAGTCGGTTCGGAATCTGCGGCAGCGACAGAGCCGCAGGGTCTGCAGGGCGGCAGGATGTGAAGGGGTCAACAGCCCGGGGTTCTTCCCGGATTGCGGAGATTTTACTTGAAAAATACGCAGCGATGTTGTATAATATATATGTAACATAATAGAATGACATTGAGAAGAAAGGAGGGCCGACGACGGAAGACGGACGACTGAGGACAGAGAACGAACAGTAGAAAATGGTGAATCCTGGAATCCTTGGCGGTCTTGGCGTTTTGGCGCGAGAATGGGTCCCGTTGCAGCCGAAGAGGCTGCTGGAGATCGATTCTGCGAAACAAAGCCAATTCCTTGATTGCGGATTTCCGGAACGGCACCGGGCAACCGGCGTCCGCCTTCGGCGGAGTTGTCGGATTGCGGATTGGGGACCGCCCTGCGGCGGGACACCCCCCTACGACCTGCCGCCTCGGACCCGCGCGGGGCGATTGTGCGAAACAAACCCAATTTGGACAGGGATCGGGTTTCAGGGGTCAGGGGTCAGGGGCCTGACACCCGAGACCCGACCCCTGAACCCTGGGCCTTTGTGCGAAAAAAAGCCAATTTCGAGGGCCTGGTTCAATACTGTTGGGGCCAGGGTAACACTCGCTCGACTCACAACCAAGGCCGTGATTACTGTAAAGTCTTTTGCCACAATAGTTTACGCTCTCTCCGGAAGGGCTTCTGCCGGCGAAAAGTGTTACCCTGTCT
>CAYHAJ010000130.1:0-48774 GCA_964354535.1 uncultured Pirellulales bacterium | reverse complement strand
CTTGATCAGGATTGATGTTGCCGCCGGCAGAGATGCCCATGCCGCCCTGGATCATGGCGCCCAAGTCTGTGATGATGTCCCCGAACAGATTGCCGGTGACGATCACATCGAACCATTCCGGATTCTTGACGAACCACATGCAGGTCGCGTCGACGTGGTAGTACTCGCGGGCAATGTCGGGATACTGGGCTTGGCCCATCTCATGGAAGGCCCGTTCCCAGAGGCCATAAATATACGTCAGGACGTTGGTCTTGCCGCACAGGGCCAGCGTGTTCTTCTCGCCCCGGCCGCGGGCCTTCTTGCCGAACTTGCGGGCGTACTCGAAGGCATACTTCAGGCAGCGATCCACCTGGAACCGCGTGTAGACCGCCGATTGCACGGCCACCTCGTGGGGCGTACCCTTCATCGTGACGCCGCCCGTGCCGGTGTAGGCGTCGCCGGTGTTCTCGCGCACGACGACAAAGTCGATATCCTGCGGCCCCTTGTTCTTCAGCGGCGTCTCGACCCCCGGATAAAGCTTCACCGGCCGCAGATTGATGTACTGATCCAGCTCGAACCGGGCCTTGAGCAGAATTCCCTTCTCCAGAATCCCCGGCGGGACATCCGGGTGCCCGATCGCCCCGAGCAGAATCGCGTCGAACTTGCGCAGTTCCTCCACTGCACTGTCGGGCAAGGTCTCGCCCGTGCGTTTGTAACGCTCGCCACCGAAATCGAACGTGGTCAGATCTGCCTTGAACTTGAACTTGTTCGCAGCGGTTTTGAGTACTTTCACGGCCTCGGCAATCACTTCCGGCCCGGTCCCGTCCCCGGGGATCACCGCAATCTTATACGTCTTTGCCATCCGGCTATTTCCTTTCTTGTTCTCTGTCTCGAATCTTGCTCAATTTCCATCCTGCGACGATCATTCCCACAATTCCCAGGATCCACACGTAGGGCAAATGCAGGATCAGCCCTATTGGGACTGCCGCGGTGCATAGTGCAAGAGACCCCGTCAACACGCGCTTGCGGTAAGCCTCAAATTGCGGCTCATGACTCACAATTCTACCCGCCTTTCTGCACGCGACACAGTGTCCTGCTATTGCCTCCAATTCGGATTCGGCTGCGGCATCACCGCCTCAACCTCGTTTCGCCATTCGTGCAGCATCCGGCGCAATTCAGCAGCCTTCTCGGGCATCTCAGTCGCCAGATCGTGCTGCTCGCCGAAATCGGCCTGGAGATTATACAATTCGATCCGGTTATCTTCATAGAATTCTATAAGCTTGAAATCGCCCGCGCGGACGGCCCCGCCCGGCCCGCCACCCTGATTGCTGTAGTGCGGGTAATGCCAGTAGATCGCCTGGCGCTGTGGGCGGCCCGTGCCTTTGAGCAGCGGGACCAGGCTCTCACCGTCTACGTGTTGCTGCGGCTTGAGCGGCACACCCGCCATTTCCAGCATGGTCGGGTAGAAGTCCATGCTGATCACCGGATCATGGCAGGTGCTGCCCGCCCTGGCGACGCCGGGCCACTTGATCAGCATCGGCTCGCGGATGCCGCCCTCGTAAAGCCAGCCTTTGCCACCCCGCAGGGGCAGGTTGCAGGTGGGCTGGCCTTCCGCGGTCGCCAAGCCGCCGTTGTCGGACATGAAGAAGACAATCGTGTTGTCCGCGAGCCTCAGTTCTTCAAGCTTCTTCATCACCCGGCCCACGCTCTGGTCCAGGCTCTCCATCATGGCGGAGTAGACCGCGTGGTCCTGCAGGATGCGGGTCTTGAGCGTCTGTCGCCACTTCGCGTCCCCCGCCGCCGTCTTGGGCCAGGCTTCATCCACCCAAAAGTGCGGTTGGTCTTCCAGTCCCAGTCTCTTCGCTTTGGCCTTGTACTTCTCGACCAGCTCTTTCTTGGCCTCCAGTGGGATATGCACGGCGTAGTACGACAGATAGAGCAGGAAGGGCCGATCCTTGCTCTGTTCGATCAGCGTGAGCGATTCATCGGTGAGCCGGTCCGTCAGGTACTCGCCGGGTTGGCCTTCTTCCAGTCCCGGGATCGAGCGTTTGCCCCGTGTATAAGGATAGAAGTACGTCGGTGGCGAGCCGGAGTTGTCGCCGCCGATGTTCACGTCGAAGCCCTGCTTCTCGGGGTAGTACGGCTCGTTGCCCAGGTGCCATTTGCCGACCAAGTACGTCCGGTAGCCCGCCTCCTTCAAGGCCTCGGCGAGCGTCACTTCCTCCAACTTCATGTAGTGCAAGTACTCGGCCGAGAGCAGCTTGCCGGATCGCGCCCCCGCAATCCAGTTGGTCAGCCGAATCCGGGCGGGGTATTTGCCGGTCATGATGCTGGCCCGCGTGGGCGAACAGACGGGACAGGCGGCATAAGCATTCGTGAACCGCATCCCCTGGGCCGCCAGCCGATCGATGTTGGGCGTCTCGTAGAACGTGCTCCCGTAGCAACCCAGGTCCTGCCGGCCCAGATCGTCCACCAGGAAGAACACGAAGTTCGGTCTGCGCCGGGTCCGACCATCGCCAAGCCCTGCGGCCTTGACGCTGCCACCCGACCCCAAGAATGCCGCTGCACCTATCGCCTTCAGAAAGTCACGTCGTCTCATGTGGTAGCCTCCCGCCAAATCTTATAGTCCTCGCGCGGTTCGCCCTCGGGCATCTTCGCGCCGACCTCGCCGCGCCAGGCGTGCAGCATGCGCCGAAGCTCCGCCGCCTTGTCGGGCATCGTCGCGGCCAGATCGTGCCGTTCCCCCAGGTCGTCCTTCAGGTTGTATAGCTCAACCTTGCCGTCTTCGTACCATTCGATGAGCTTGTAGTCGCCGGCTCGGATCGCGCCGCTCGGGCGGTTTCCGCTGCCGTGATAGTGCGGATAGTGCCAGTAGATCGCCTTGCGGTCCAGTGTGCCCGTGCCCTTCAGCAGCCCGGCGAGGCTGACGCCGTCCACATGCTGCTTGGGTCGGAGCGGCAGGCCTGCCATTCCGAGCATGGTCGGATAGAAATCCGTGCTGGTCACCGTCTCATCGCAGGTGCTGCCCGCCCGGGCCACGCCGGGCCATTTGATGAGCATCGGCTCGCGAATACCGCCTTCGTAGAGCCAGCCCTTGCCCGCCCGCAGGGGCAGATTGCAGGTCGGCCCCTCCCGGGCGACCGTGGACAACCCGCCATTGTCGGACATGAAGATGACAATCGTATTGCGCTCCAGTCCGAGTTCCTCCAGTTTGCCCATGACCCGGCCCACACTCTCATCGACGCTCTGCACCATGCCGGCGTAGACCGCGTGGTCCTGCACGAGCCTCGTCTGGTATGGACCATATACCGGCTGGGCATGCGGGCCCACCGGGGGCGGCACGCTCTTGGCCTTGGTCTCATACTTCTGGGCCAGATCCTTCTTCGACTCCAGGGGCGTGTGCACCGCATAGTGCGCCAGGTAGAGCAGGAACGGACGGTCCTTACTGGCCTCAATGAACTTGAGCGCCTCATCGGTCAGCCGGTCCGTCAGATACTCCCCTTCCTTGCCGCCCGGCGGCATCGTCTCCAGCAAGCGTTTGCCCTTGGTATACGGATAGAAATAGGTCGGCGGCGAGCCGGAATTGTCGCCCGCGATATTGACATCGAAGCCCTGCCGGTCCGGGTAGTACTGGTGCCGATCCGCATCGCTTGTAGCCAGATGCCATTTACCGACGGACCCCGTCGCGTAGCCAGCCTCCTTGAGCGCCTCGGCAATCGTCACTTCCGCCAGGGGCAGATGGTCACGATAGGCCGTGGGCTTCTGCGGAGCCCCGATCCAATCCGTGATTCCCAGCCGGGCCGGGTACTTACCTGTCATGATGCTGGCCCGCGTGGGCGAGCAGACTGGACAGGCGGCGTAGGCATTCGTGAACCGTACCCCTCTTGCCGCCAGCCGATCGATGTTCGGCGTCTCGTAAAACGTGCTGCCGTAACAGCCCAGGTCTTGCCGGCCCAGATCGTCGATCAGAAAGAACACGAAATTCGGCCGTCTTCGTGGCTCTTCTCGGCTCCGCCCATTGTCAAGACCAAAGGTCTTGGCAATGCCACCCAGATCAGTCGCCGCCGCTATACCGGCAATCTTGAGGAACTCACGCCTGTACATGCTTGTCTCCAACCTCCGCTGTTGATCCCGATCTGTCTTCGAGAAGGGCTAGCACAAACACGCCCCAGATGGACAAGAAAGCCATGAGACACCAAGCGAGGCTCCGCCCTTTCGCCTTCGCATCATAGGCGAGTCCGATGGCCAGCAAGACGGTGCCGAACACCCAGGACAACCATCCTAGGAGCATGAGATCCTTCAGTTGGGAACCTATCGCGGAACCCGCAACAAGCTGCAAGATGACTCCGGGGACATGAAATAGAAGACTCGACCGGTTGTACCTGGCAATCATCGCATCTCTCCCTACCTATGATAGAATCTCCGCACATCGAACCAGTTCACGCACTTGTTTTCATGATATGGTCGAGCAGGCCGCCGTCGCGGATGATTTCCAGGGCGAAGTCGGGCAACGGCAGGAACTTGATTTTGGCCTTGCTCGTCTTGTCCTGAATCACGCCGGCGTCGTAGTCGATCTCGACTTCGTCACCGTTCTTGATTTTGTTCACAGCGTCCGCCGACTCGATCAGATAGAAGCCGCAGTTGATCGCGTTGCGGTAGAAGATCCGCGCGAAGGACCTGGCGATGACCGTCTGCACCTTGGCCCCGCGAATCGCCCAGACCGCGTGCTCCCGGCTGGACCCGCAGCCGAAATCGTCGCCCGCGACAATCACGTCGCCGGGCTTGACCTTGCTCACGAAGTCCTTATCCAGGTCCTCCATGCAGTGCTTCGCCAACTCTGCCTCGTTGTCCGTGTTCAGATACCGGGCCGGGATGATCTCATCCGTATTGATATGATCCCGCTTATACACATGTGCTCTTGCCATATCGTAAGACCTCACTATTTCGTGCTTGTGCCTTCTTGTCGTCTCTCGATCTCGAAATCGACCCACTTGCGAAAGTACGTCACCCAGTTGCCGATGGCCGAAACCACAAGCAGTGCGGACGTCAGGAGCATGAACGCCATCAGCCCACCATTCCGGCTTCCGCGCACCAGCATGAGCAGGGACGTCATCAGGCTGCTTACGGCCGCCACCGTGAAGATAACGGCCGCGAACATGGATGGCTTCTCCTTCACGTCCATGAGCCCCTCATTCTGCCTCGTCCTCATCTGCCTTGAGCCTGCCCATCCGTGCCCGAGGGCTGCCAGGTCTTGTCAGGCCCCATCGTGAATCCGAGAATCACGAGCAGAATGAACGCAAGGATGGCGATAACCAGAATCACACGCCGATGCTTTCTCATCGTCGTCAGCAGTGTCTTAGCCACTGTTGCCTCCCGTCATTCAGGCCCGTTTCGAATTTCGGATTTTGATATTCATGTTTTCTTCCTACAGATATCTTCTCGGGTCGGTCAGTCTGCCTTCCACGGCACTGGCGGCGGCGGTGGCAGGACTGGCGAGATAGACTTCGCTCTTCGGGTGTCCCATCCGGCCGACGAAGTTGCGATTCGTCGTGCTGACGCACTTTTCGCCGGCGGCCAAGACGCCCATGAAGCCTCCCAGACACGCGCCACAGGTCGGCGCGGAGATCACGCAACCGGCGGCGTAGAAAACATCGAACAGGCCTTCGTCGGCGGCCTGCTTCCAGACCTCCGGCGTGGACGACACGATCAGGGTGCGGATCGCGACCTGTTTGCCCTTCATGATCTGGGCCGCGATGCGGAGATCCTCGATCCGACCGTTGGTGCAACTGCCGATGTAGGCTTGGTCCATCGCCTTGCCCTTACATTCGCCGATTCGCACTGCATTGCTCGGCAGGTGCGGCAAGGCCACCATCGGCTCGAGCTTCGAGCAGTCAAATTCCTCGGTCGCAACATACTGAGCATCCGGATCGGATTCGAACACGGTGTACTCGATGTTCTCCTTCAGGTGCTCGCGGAGATACGCCTTGGTCGTGTTATCGAACGGCATGATCCCGTTCTTGGCCCCGGCCTCGATGGCCATGTTCGTCATCGTCATGCGGGCTTCCATCGACATCCCGGCCAGCGCCGGGCCGACGAATTCCATCGCGTCATAAAGCGCTCCGTCGGTACCAATCCGCCCGATCACCGCCAAGATCACGTCCTTGCTGTAGACACCTTTTGGCAGCGAGCCGTTGAGCACATACTTCATTGATGGAGGCACCTTGAACCACAGCTTGCCCGTGGCGATGGCCGCCGCCAGGTCGGTCGAACCGATCCCGGTGCTGAAGGCCGCGAACGCGCCGTAGGTGCAGGTGTGCGAGTCACCGCCCACGATGACCTCACCCGGCCGAATATGCCCCTGCTCGGGCAACAGCGCATGGCAGACCCCCGCCCGGCCCAGCTTGTAGTAATGCTTGATGTTGTGCCGCTTGGCCCATTCATCGAGCCGCTTGTGCAGTTCGGCGCTCTGAACGTCCTTGGCCGGCTGAAAATGGTCCGGCGTGACCACGATCTTGTCCGGATCGAACACGCGGTCGATGCCCTTCTCCACCAGCATCGAAATCGCCGGCGGCGTCGTCACATCGTGACACATCACGACGTCAATGTTCGCGTCGACCAATTGTCCCGGAACCACGCGGTCCACTCCCGCCGCCCGGGCCAGAATCTTCTCCGTTATTGTCATTCCCATCGCGTATCACCTCGTCATCTGTATCTCAGATTTGAGATTTCAAATCTCTTCCACGGCCCTGCCGATTAGATTATAGTTCTACCTTCAGCTCCACCGAGCCGCTCTGGGCCGCAACCATACGGTTGATCGCGTCCACGTAGGCCTTGGCGCTGGCCTCGATGATGTCCGTCGAGACACCCCGGCCGATGAAGGTCCGGCCGTTGTCGCGGATTCGCACGGTCGCCTCGCCGAGCGCCTCTTTGCCGCTCGTGACGGCCCGAATGGAGTAGTTCTCCAGCTCCGGCGTCAGACCGATCGCCTGGCGGATCGCCTCGTAGGCGGCATCGACCGGCCCATCGCCGAACGCCGCCGCCAGCTTCTTCTCGTCCTTGCACCGCATCCGCACGCTGGCCGTCGGCAGCGTGCCGGTGCCGGAGGAGACGTGCAGGTATTCCAGAACGTACACCTGCTCGACGACGCGAATCTCGTCGTTGACAATCGCCGCGACATCGGCGTCGAAGACTTCCTTCTTCTTGTCGGCAATCTCCAAAAAGCGCTGGTACGCCTGCTCGACCTCGTCCTTGTTGAGCTTGTAGCCAAGCTGCTTGCAGCGTTCGGCGAAGCCGTGGCGGCCGGTGTGGCGGCCGAGCACCATCCGTGAGCCAACCAGGCCGATGGTCTCCGGCGTCATGATCTCGTACGTGCTGCGGTTTTTCAGCATCCCGTCGACGTGCACGCCCGACTCGTGCGCGAAGGCGTTGGCGCCGACAATCGCCTTGTTCGGCTGGATCACAAAACCGGTGAGCTGCGAGACGAGCTGGCTCGTCTTTACGATCTCCTTCGTGTTGATATTCGTCTGCAAGCCGGTTTTGGCCGCTTGGGTGAAAAAGTCGGCCCGTGTGCGAATGGCCATCACGACCTCTTCGAGAGCGGCGTTGCCCGCCCGCTCGCCGAGGCCGTTGATCGTACATTCCACCTGCCGGGCGCCGTTGCGGACACCCGCCAGCGAGTTGGCGACCGCCATCCCGAGGTCGTTGTGACAATGCGTGCTGATGATGCACTTGCCGATGCCGGGAACATCGCTCTTGAGCTTGGCGATGAGTTGGCCATACTCATACGGCAGCACGTACCCGACGGTATCGGGAATATTCAGCGTGGTCGCACCAGCCTCGATCACCGCCGCCAGGACCTCGATCAAAAACGGAATCTCACTGCGACAAGCGTCCTCCGGCGAGAACTCGACGTCGTCCGTGAAAGTCCGGGCGAACTTGACCGCCTCAACCGCCATCTTTACGACCTCCGCCGGCTCTTTCTTGAGCTTGTGCTTCATGTGAATCGGCGAGGTCGCGATGAACGTGTGAATACGTCTCTTCTTGGCCGGGGCGATGGCTTTGCCCGCCGCTTCGATGTCGCCGGCGTTGGCGCGGGCCAGACCTGCAATGACCGGCCCCTTCACCTGCTCGGCCACGAGCTTCGTAGCCTCGAACTGGGCAGGCGAGGACACGGGAAATCCTGCTTCAATGATATCGACGCCGAGGACCGCGAGTTGCCGGGCGATCTCAAGCTTCTGCGGGATCGACATCGCCGCCCCGGGCGACTGCTCGCCATCGCGTAACGTGGTGTCGAAAATGACGACCTTTTCTCCGGACATTGTGAGCACTCCAAAGAAGTAAAAGGTAGAAAGTCAAAAGGAAAAAGTGAGGAAAGACGGACTCCTCAGTTGCGTGTGGGCACCAGCCCCTTTTTACCTTTTGCCTTTTTCCTTTTTGCTTTTCGCGTATTATGCCCCAACTGTGGCCAAAACGCTATGGTCTTACGTAAGTATGGGAAGGAAAACGAGTTGTGGATGATCTTCTGTTCTGCGCCTTAGCGGCGCAGCAGCAGGGTGCTCAGGCCCGGGAGGCCAAGGAGGAGGGAACGAATTGTGCACGGATTACCCATAGCCCCTACAAGTATACCTATCGGCCAAACGAACACAAGACTTTTTCCCCGAAACTTCTGGCGACGACAGTGGCCTACTACCACCGTCCAGGGAGCCAAGGGGTTCTCGTTGACGTAGAGGGGTGCGCCCACAAGAAACCCAGGGGGGGAGAATCCAACGGAGACTGTGACCGTGTGCAACATGCGAATGGTCCTTCTGTGGGGAGGATTCGGTCCCCTGCTCTCCTTTGTCTTGCTGGCCGCCGGGTGTGTCGAGGAACGTGCGTCATGCCCTTCGGGTACAACGCTGGACGCCGCGAATCGAAGGGAGAAACGCGGCCAGGTTGACCAGCAGCGTGGTCCCGAGGACGGAGGTGTTCTGAATACTTGCCTGGCCCTGGCGCAGGGGTGCGTTGCCGCCGTGGACGTGGACAAGGGGAACAGGCTTCTCGACGGCATGGTCAATGAGCTAAAGGGGCGCATGGACGGCGAGCAGTCGCCACGTCGGATCGTCGAAACGATCAATCATTATCTATACGACGAGCGTCGGTCAGGCACAGCAGGATCGCCGGTACTGCCTCAGGGACGGCAGAGCAACCGCACTGGACCAGCCTCGTGAGTAATCGATCCTATTGATGGCCTGAACGACCGAGCCGGCCCACGGTCGGCAGCTCAGTAGGCCGACTTCCAGGGATTCGCGTCCCCGCACTTGCCCGTGACCGCAGCTTTCTGTTGCTTCGTCGATAAGGGCTTTACCGGAATCGTGAGGGACAGGGTGGGATTGTTCGTTCGCTGCAGGGACCAGGATTGACGGGGCGACGGGATGCCGGTGGTGGTCAGGTCGGTGGCGATGCTCATGTAGGCGGAGGGGGCCGCGGGGGGCAAGGAACCCGTGGCCGGGCCCAGCGACAGGCTGAAGACCAAGGCGGCCTCAGCGATTCTGCTAAAATCGAAGGAACGGGCCGGGCCCCGGTAGAGGACGAGATCGATCCAAGCTTGGCCGGTGTCCCGACCGGTCTCGAGGGTGGGACGCAGGCCGGTGAATTCGATGCCGTGAAGGCAGTAGGTGCTCTGGATCGAGCCGCAAACCAAACGGATGGGCTCGTTGAGCCGTAGTCTTTCGGGGAGCATCAAATCGGAGACGGCACCCTCGAATTGCAGACGCAGGCGAAGGTCCCGCGCGGGGATCGTCGCATTCTGGATCTTGTCGAGGGAGATGTGGGTGTCGCCCCGATCCGTCGTGAAGAGGACGGCACCCAGAATCTCCGTCCGGTCCTGGACCGCGAAGAGACTGGCACTCGAGTAGTCGTAGTCGTCGTGCAGGAAGCGCAAGCGCAGGGCGGCCGGCCCGCTGGGCGTGATCCAGTAGGCGAGCAACGGGCGACGCTGGTTCCAGAGATCGCCGATATTGACGCTCGCCAGCGTGAAGTCCGGGTGCAGGTAGGTCGTGCCGATGACATCATGCTCGGTCGCCAGAGTTATGTCGAAGGTTTCGGTCTCCGTGCGCGGCACCGCCAGGGCCGTGAAGTAGTGGAAGAGCTCGGGCGGGCAGTCCAGCTTAAGCCGATGAGCGTCGAGGCTTTCCCAGGCCTCGGCTTCCGACAGGAATTGGAGCTTGCCGCCGCTGGCCTGCTGGAAAGCGGCCAGCGTGCCCGGGCGCAGGAGGGTCGAGTAGCAGCGGCTGTGCGGGCCGGCCCACTGTCTTGTCGCCGGGTGGAAACGGCGGGCAACGTGACGCCAAGCCCGGGTATTGAGCTCCTTGAGCAGCCGCTGCGACTCCGAGTCGCGGACATGTTGTATCATGCGGGAGATTTCCTCGATGGCCACCATCGTGTACGTCGGGCTGTTGTACTCCGTGAGCGAGCCTTTCTCGCGCGTGTAGTCGTAGAAGCGGCGGAGCCGCCGGCGGCCGTAATCGGCCAAGTCGAACACGCTGAAGCGTTCGCCTGCAACGAGCGTGACATAGGTGCCCATCAGCGCAATGTTGGTGTAGCTCGGGCCGACGTTGCGCCGGACGATGGAGCGCGCGGCGTGCAGGATCGAGTCTTTGACCTTCGACCGCAAGTCCTCAGACAGGCGGTCCGTATGATCGATGGCGACCTGGAGGAGTTGCGTGCCGCAGAAGTCGGCCCAGTTCCAGTCCGGCGGGGACATCTTATCGAGCGGCTCCTCCAGGAACCACGACCAGATCCCGTAGGTCCGGCTGTTCGGGTCCTGGTCCTGCAGGGCAATCACCCGGCTCAGAACCTGCTCGGCGCGCTGGAGCCGCTCGGCGTCGCCCGAATCGAGCAACGCCACGGCGTAGTCCAGCGAGTTGCGGGTGCCGTGGACGAAGCCGTCTTTGAGAGTCGTGTGGTAGCCGGGCGACGAATAGGGCGTCCGAAGCATCTGCGCGCCGGCATCGTAGTTCTGGTCTTGCTTTTCCAACGCCCCCAGGAACGCCTGCCGCCGGACCTCGGTCGGGAAGAAGTCGGCCGCCAAACACCGGGCCGACAGGAAGGCAAGCGATAGCCACATCAACCAGATTCGTGTATTACCCATCGTCCGAGTGTTCCTTTCATCATGTTTGGGTGGTTCACCAGGTGAGACATGATAAGGCATGCCACGCCGCGGTTCAAGCTTGGGAGAGTCGGCTGAACCTGTGGCCCAACCATCCCCAACGCCTTCGGCGTTGAGGCTGCCACCCGACACATGGAAATGCCCCTCGCGCGGACAAGATGATCATCCCAGTCCTGCCTTGCGGAGGCGGTCGAGAAAGCTCGGTTTGCGGGCGTGGTCCAGATAGAGCGTCTCCAGCTTCTTGCGGAATTCGCAGTCATGTCCCTCGCGCTGGGCGAGGTCCCGCAGGTCAATCAGCAGGCCCACGGCTTCGTCATATCGCTTCGGCTGCTTGGTCGCAATCAGATTGTCGATTTGAGCCCAGAGCTTCGGCTCGCGACCCGCGATCTCATCGAGGTGCTTCGCCCGGGCGATGGCCGCCTCGCGTTTCCGGCGTTCGGCTTGCTCGGCCTGCCGCTTGGCCTCGGCTTGCCGACGCTTCTCGGCACGAGCTTCGGCGGCCTGCCGTAATTCGCCCACGGTGCGGCGCGCCCCGGGCGTCTCCCGACCGGAGCCAGTGTCCGTATGATGCTTTAGAAATCGGTGCAGCAACTCCGTGGCGAGTGTCAGATCTTCATCCACGATCAATTGAGTCAGAAGGCCATCCTTTTCTTCGGCGGAAAACCCGGCCACCCAGGTACGGACTTCGTCACGCGACAACGAGGTCTCCGCCAGCGTGGTACTGGTCCCGGCAGCCGCGTGGAGCAAGTCTTCGTCAAGGCGCAGGAACTCGGCAAAGTCCCGCAGCGAAGCGTTGAGCTTACCAAGCCCGGGCGGTACCGGCGGCTCCAAGTCTTCGTCATCAAGCTCGTCGCTCTGCACGCACAACAGCCAGCCCAGGTACAGCCCGCGCAGATCTCCTCGCGCCAGCTCCGCGCGTAGAGGAATCAGCGACGAAAGCCGGTCTTCGCCTTCGATCCAGCCTTCGCCCTCCTCACTCTCGGAGGTGAACGAGAGGATGACATTGCCACGGCTCCCCCAGGCAGAGGCACTGTCGCCCACGCAGTATTGTTGGGCGGTCCGGGGGTCGAGCAAGCGTGAGGGCAACCGCAGCTTCAGGATATGGGTGCCCCAGTTGGCCAGATAGAGAAACGCATCGAAGTACTTCTCCATCCACGCGTCCGAGTCACCCTTGAAGCTGCCCCAGGAGTAGTCGTTGACGAAGCTCGTCCGCGTGATGGTGGCCCGGGTCGAGTACGAGCGGAGGTCCGCCATTTGCTTGTCGGTCAGCGGCCGGTCGATGGCTTGGAATTCGTAGTACTGGTACTCGCTCACGATACACCTCGAAGTGCCTGACGTTGTGCCGGAGTTGCGACCTTGCGTGCCTGTGCCAAGTACTTGTCCCGGCGGTAGCTCCCGTGCTCTTCGATCATTTCCACGACCCGGCGTGCGTAGTCCTCCGGCGCGGTGGTAACCGAAAGGCAGGTGAACCAGGCCGGCAGGACCTTCTCCCAGTTCACGCCGACCTGCCACGAGCCGCCTTCATCGGCAAAGAAGACGATGTCGTCCTCGCCCTCGTCAATACGATCCAGCAGAGCGAAGATGATCTCGAAGGCTCGGCAGACCTCGGCAGGGTCGATCTTACCGACTGCCGCCGTGCACCGGTCGAGGAGCCGTCTGCATTCGCCAATCCAAGCGCGAGTCCCCCCGGAGGTCTCCATGTAGTTCTTGGAATTCACTTGGAAACCCTCGTAGTACTCGCCGGCCCGACTGGCTTTCTCGAAAACCTTCACGTCTGTCAACAAGCGGCCTTTGGCGGTGCCGTCCGGGCGTAGTTGGCTCGGGTTCACAAAAGGTTTGAGGAGCTTGATGAGCTTCGCTTGAGGCAGCGCGTCGATCATCTCTTCGAAGATGTGCCGCACCTGTTTATCGCTCAACCCTTGGAGGGCGACACGCAGCTTGGCGGGGTCGATCCGTCGGTCGGTCATATTCCTTCTCCTCCTGGGACTCGTATACCTCACCCAGATTCACCAGGCGACCACCCTTACTGTTTGTTTTCCCGGTGAGACAGTGTAATCGAGCGAAAGGCAGGAGGCAAGCAGGCAGATCCTGCATCCCTATGCCCTAATACGATCGTTGCACGACGTGATATGCTCTTACGAGCACACTACCAACGAAAGTCGCAACCGTGCTTACCCGACGGCACAGGTTTGCAGCGTCTCAGCAGCCACGTTCGCGCGCGATTTGGGGAAGGTGAAGAGGAACGTGCTTCCCCGGCCGACCTCGGACTCGACCCAGATCTTGCCGCCGTACATCTCGACGATCTTCTTGGTGATCGTCAGACCGACGCCGGTGCTCTCACGGTCCTCGCGACGTCCCAACGTCTGGAAGAGCTTGAAGATGCGCTCGAAGTCCTTCGGTTCGATACCGGGACCGTTGTCGCGCACACTGAACTTCCAGAAGCCGTCCTGTTCCACGCAGCCAATGACGATGTCCCCCTGCGGCTTGTCCAGGTACTTGATGGCGTTGCTCAGGAGGTTCTGGAAGACCTGCGTGATCCGTGTGGCGTCGGCCTCGATGGTGGGCAGAGCGCTCTCGATCCGGATCGAGACGTGCTCCGGGGCAGCGAGGTTGTCGATGATCTCCGGCACAAGCCGCGCGAGATGGACCGGCATGACACGTTGCTCGGTCCGGCCGACACGGGAGTATTGGAGGACCCCGTCGATCAGGTTCCGCATGCGGTCCACCCGGCTGCTGAGCAACCGGAGGCTTTCTCTTCCCGGCTCATCCAACCGGTCCTGGTAATCGGCACAGAGCCAATCTGCGAGGTTCCGAATGGCGCGGAGGGGAGCCTTCAGATCGTGCGAAACGACGTACGCGAAGTCCTGGAGTTCCTGATTGATGATCTTCAGTTGCTCATCCAGTTCGGCCTGTTGCTTCCCGACACGCATACGGTGGGATAAATCACGTCGCAGGCGCCACCAGACGAGGCACAGTCCCAGGGCACCGAGACTCCAGATTCCTCCACTTCCCAGAACCGATCCCCGAAGCTGGGCCTGCAGCCGTTCCTGCAAAGGGCCCCAAGGCACCGAACTGCTGATTCCGCCTCGGATGTCCCCCACCTGGTAGCCCTGCTGGGCATGGCACTTCAGACAGGCGACCTCGATCGTCAAGGGACGCATCAGGCGCAAATGGGTTTCGTTGCCGATCGGGTCGAGTGACAATACCTCGTTCTCGCCCCGTTCGAAGGCCAGCAAGGCCTTCTTCTCCCACTCGTCGGGGGCGTTTTGAGACCGGATCGGCCGCAAACTGGTAATATGGCCTTGGAGACCGTCCCGTTTTTGCCCCAGTTCGTGGACTTGGCGCGTGATGTAGGCGGGATTCATCAAGGTCAGCTTCTTCCCCGAAGGCGTCACGACATCCCTTTCCGGCAGGTGCTCCAGATACGGATTGGGAGGCGTCTCCGGGGTAACCGGGACATACACGCCGCCGTGCAGGGCCGCCCACTGGCGGAAGACGACGTCTTTCGTGTAACTGTAGCGTGCCCAGCCACTGGCAATGGCCAACGTCGCGGCGTAGGACTGCCGGTAGCTCCACCAGGCAAAGACCCCGATCAGGAGGGTCCAGAACAGAGCCATGAGAAGAAACAACACCCGTAATCGACGCTCGCTCTTAAGGAGCGTAGTGGCTGTGGCTTCGTCGTTCATCATGCATCAACCTTTCTGAAACGCGCATCCCGGCCGCCGCGCAGTCGTGGCTAGGGAACCTCCAGCAGACAGACCGGATTCGCGGCGTGAGACGGCGCGGCCGCCGGCACCTCCGTTCGTGTCTTCTTGGGAAATGTAAAGAAGAAGGTGCTGCCGTGGCCCGGTTGTGATTCGACCCAGACGCTGCCGCCGTAAAGCTCCACAATCTTCTTCACTATCGGCAGGCCGATGCCCGTACTTTCGCGCTGATCGCGCGGGGCGAGCGTCTGGAACATTTGAAAGATCTTTTCGAAGTACTTTTCTTCAATTCCGGGACCATTATCGGACACGGCGAATTCCCAGGCATGGCCCTGGTCCCGGCAACGGATTTCGACGTGCCCCTGCGGCTTGTCCATGAATTTGATCGCATTGTCGATCAGATTGTGGAAGATCTGTCCCAGCCGGACCTTCTCACAGACCACGGAGGAGGGCAAGCCCTCCGGGACCACCACCTGAATCCGGGCCGGCGGGTCCAACAGCGAAATCGTATCGCGGACCAGTTCGCCCAGGTCCACCAGTTCCGGGCGATGGGCCACTCGGCCGATCTCGGAATAGTGCAAAATCCCATTGATCAGCTCCGTCAGCCGCGTGACCCGGCCCTTGAGCAGACGCAATTGCTGCCGGCCCTGCTCGTCGAACTTGTCGGCGTAATCCGACGCGATCCAGTCCGCCAGGGTCCCAATGCCGCGCAGCGGCGCCTTGAGATCGTGGGCCGTCACGTAGGCGAAGTCTTGGAGCTCTTTGTTCGAACGGCGCAGATTCTGCACCGTCTCCGCCAATTGCTCGTTGGCCGCCGCCAACGCCTGGT
Source organism: uncultured Pirellulales bacterium (assembly GCA_964354535.1). GTDB lineage: Bacteria > Planctomycetota > Phycisphaerae > Sedimentisphaerales > Anaerobacaceae > PLanc-01. Next base: position 33,116 of record CAYHAJ010000130.1, on the reverse strand, counting down.
CGGTCTGCCGGCGCGCCGTGATCTCCCGGGTCAGGCGCTCGTTGGCGGTCGTCAACGCGGTGGTCCGCTCCTGGACCCGGGCATCCAACTGCTCGTTGGCCTCGACCAGCGCCGTATCCCGCTGCTGGATCTGTCCGAGCATTTCATTGAACGCCTGAATCAGCAGCCCGACTTCATCGTGGCCCGCCGAGTCGGCCCGGACGGTGTACTCCTTTTTCTCGGAGACCAGGCGCGCCACGTCGGCCAAACGGAGGATCGGCCTGGAGATAATCCGCTGGAGTCGGGACGAGATCAGATACGCCGCCAGCGACGAGAGGAAGACGATCCCGACGATCACGATGATGCTGCGCTGGAGTCTTTGATACAGGAGGCCGAGATCGCCGCGCAGGCAGACGGTGCCGATCGGTTCCCCGTCGAGCAGAACGGGCCGGGTGAGTATCAGGACCCCCCGAGCGAACCGATGGCTGCTGCGCAAGGCCTGCGGCGGTGGCAGGACCGGGGTTGTTCCTTGGCGCACGTACTTCGCGAACAGCTCCCCCTCCCGGGTGTATACGCAAGCCGCCGTGATGGACGGGACGGCGCCGACGGTCCGCAAACAGGCGCCCGCATCCGCCGGATCCCGAAACGTAATGGCGGCTTTACAGTTGTCGGCGAGGACTTCGGCATGCGAGGCCAGATCGTGGACCATCGTGCGGCGCAGGTCCGTCCATTCCCAGGCGATGAAGACCACCCCCACGAGCACCAGCGAAGCCACGCAGGTGAGCATGATAATGGCGATCAGCCTGTGCTTGAGCGACAAGTTGCGCAAGAACAACGGGGTGCGCCGCCGGGATCGGCAAGTTCTCAGGTCCGCTCTACTTCTCCGGTTCATTCGGTCGTTCCAGGGAATCATGTTCGATGGTTCGGATCGCCAGCCGCAGGAGGCTGGACCGGACTTGCAGGTTCGCCCGCCTAGTGGCGGCCAGATTGATCTCGAACCGCACCTTCTTATCCTCGATCACCAGGTTGATGGTTCCGCCCGCCTCCAGGAAACCGGGGGAGTCGCCCACCAGCAGAATTCCCTCCTTCTGCAGGGGCGGCAGGATCCTCGACCAGAACGGTTTCTCCGACGGGCAGAGGAACAGAACGTGGCACTTGCGGATTTGGTCCATCTGTGGGTGCTGTTTCAGGGTCTTCTGCTCGGCGTCCTTGAATTCCTCCAGGCCCTTGAAGAAACGGATGTCGACCCGCTTGTCTTTTACCGGCTTGCCCCGCAATTCGGCAAAGCCCTCTCGTGAAGGGGGCTCGCCCATAATGCCTACCAGGATCACCTTGTTGGGATCCGTTACTGTTTTGGGCTGGTCGTCCGCAAACCCAAACCGTCCGCCGGCAATGAACTTGAGGAAGTTGTACACGAAGGCGGCCTTGACCTTGTACTCACGCGGGGAGGCGGATTCCTCAGCGGCTCGTCCATAGACGAGCGCCGGATTCAACGCCAGAAAGGTCGCCAACAGGATGTACGTGCGAGTTCTCATGATTCCTGTGTCTGGCAGATCCTTACGCTCCTGCTCCCCTAAAACCGCAACGTCAGTCCCACTCGGAACGTTCGTCCATCCTGCTCGATCGTGTCCTGCACGTGCTCCCCGAAGCCGGGGTAGGCGTAGCGCGCGTCGAAGAGGTTATACACACTGGCGAAGATCTCCAGGTGCTTGGAACAGCCCACATAGGTCAACGTCAGATTCGTCAGGACAAAGTCGTCCGCGTGGTCGCCGCTGAGCGTCTGGGCCTTGCTATCGTAGAGAACCTCCAGACCGGCGAAAAGCCTCTCGGGCACGACCGGCGCGATCAAATTGAACTTGGCCAGATGCTTGGGTGAATCGACCAGGGTTTGGCCGGTTGCCGTGTCCTCGGCGTCGACGTACGTGTAGCTGACCCGGGACCGCCATCCGCCCTCCCATCGGCCGTTCAAGGCCAGCTCGATGCCTCTTGCATCGACCTTGCCGAGATTCCGGAAGACGATGAGACCGTCGGCCGGATCGACGTACTGGTCAATGAGGTCTTCCATCGCGTAATAGAACCCGCTGGCCGTTCCGCGAAGCGCCGGACCGAACTGCTGCTCGACGACAGCCTCGTATGTCGTGATGGTCTCGGGCTCGAGGTCGGGGCTCGCCTTTTGGGTCAGGCCCCCGTCCTGGTAGTACATCTCATAGGCATTCGGCGCGCGGAACGCCGTGCCGTAGATGAGCTTGAGAGTGGTTTCTGTGAAGACGTCGTAGATCGCGGCCAAGCGCGGATTCGTGCTGCCGCCGGAGGAGCTGTATTCATCGTGGCGCACGCCGCCGACAAACGCCAGATTCTTCACCGGTCGGAACTCATCCTGGGCGTAGATGCCCCAATTGTTGCTGGTCCTGGAGTCATCCAGGTAGACCGCCTCGTCCCAGAACCGCTGATCCTGCCGCATGTTGTAGCGGGACTCGATACCGGCCGTCAGCGTATGCTGGAGAGTCGGCCGACCAACCACCTGGAACTCTCCCTCCAGCCAGCGGCCCTTCCAACTGTCTTGGCTGACAATCGTGTCAGGATCTTCACCGCCCTCGGCATTGTCATACGGCCACCATCCGTGATAATCGTACTGACCATAGGCAAGGCGGCTTTTGACGGTCCATTCTTCCGATAGTTCCCGGCTGTAGGTGAGGCCAACCAGGGTCGTCTCATCCCAAGTTCGGGTTCGCTGGTCCCCGAATCGGGTGCCCCACGGCGCGGTGGGAATGCCTTTTTCCCGGCCATTGTGCACCAAGAGCAGGCCGAAATCACCCCACGACGCACGGGCAACGACGTCATGGAATCGTTCGTCGTCGTTGTCGACGACTCCGTAGTTCGTCTGGGGTGTATCGAACTCTCGGAAGGACAGCGATTGGCCCTGGCTGTCGTAGGCGGTTCCCGAGAGCAGCAGCTCGAAGTCCTTGCCCAGAAGCTTGCCATACGTGATCCGCCCTTGGTACGTGTCGAAACTGGCGGCTTGTCCCGAAAGCTCGACCCCATCAATGCTCCGGCCCTGCTTGGTTATGACATTGATGACGGCCAGCAATGCGTTGCTGCCATAGAGTGCAGAGCCCGGCCCCCGGATGATCTCCACTCGTTCGATCAGATCCACATCGACGGGAAACGGGGTTCCGAACGAAGGCTCGTCACCGATATTCTCATTGACTCTGTGGCCGTCCAGCAGCAGGAGGATACGTGTATCGTAATCCCCAGGCCGGCGAAACCCTCGCACCCCGAGGTAGTGGTAGTTGCGATCGTAGTTGAGGTAGAAACCGGGGACGCTTTGCAGGATCTCCGCCAGGGTGCGGTAGCCATACTTGCGGATCTCCTCCGCCGTGAGGATCGTGACGGAAGCGGGCGCGTCTTTGAGCTTCTGCGTGTATTTGGACGCGCCCTGGACCGTATCGAGGCTGACATCCATCAATTCCTCGATGGACATATCGAGATAGTTTTCGTCGGCCGGGAACGTATTGGGATCGGTGCACGCCGGTGCCCCGGTTTCCTGCGAAGCCGATACGGCCGCGCTCGCCAAGTCCGACACGGCCAGCAGCAACACGATCTGTGAGAACACAATGCTCGTGGTATTCACGAGAACCTCCATCTCCAAATCACCTCGTGTTCCCGCGTGATCTTCCGGGCGCAGTACGCCAGGCACCACGACGGACGATTCGCAGACGCACCCCGCGCTGCTGGCCCCCGACCGGGGAGACCGCGCGAGTGAAACCTCGCATAGGGAACTCTTTTCCGCGGTCCGCCGGTCTCCCGTCGGGCCGTGATTGTGACATTCCTATCGTCCGATTACAGGCCTAAGTGGAGCGACAAACGCCTGCAAGGGGCCACCCGGCGCCTTGGCCACGGAAAGGGACCCATGCCTCAACCATCCTGCCGCAGATCCGGGCCAGAGCTCTCCCGCCGCCACCCCGGGCCCTCGTCCCGCGTATGGGCCGTTCGCACCAGCGGTGCGGGATGTGTCCCGTAATAATCGCGCCGCCACCGCAGGGAGTCCGAGGCGTTCCTGGGACGACCACGGGAGAACAGGAGAGGGGCCTGGCGCCCTCGGGCGGCACCTCTGCGGCGCGGAGCTTCCTTGCTCTCCCATCAAGCAGGACGATCTCGGTGCGCTCCCGGGTGTCCACCGGAGCCCTTGGCCTAGGCAACGGCGTGCAGGATGGTCAACGTCCGAGAACCCTGCTTCTCTTTCAGCTTGACAGTCTGCCGGTCCTCGTCATAATACTATCGTACGGTCGTCGGTCATCCGGGATAAGCGTACAGGGCGGGCTGTGCCCACCGATCCCCCATGAGTACGAACGATGAAGGGTGGGCCTCTGGGGTCCTGGAACGCAAGGAACGGCGTTGGAGACCCAGCCCACCGCGTCAGACTTTGCGTATGCCACAAGGTATTGTCATTTTAGGATCCACTGGCTCGATTGGGCGCAACGCTCTGCGAGTGATCGAGGCGCTCGGACCCGAATACCAGGTGGTCGGGCTCAGTGCGCACCGCAACGTGGAACTCCTCGCTCAGCAGGCCCGACGCTACAAGCCGCGGTTGGTGGCCGTCACCCACGGGACTGCGGCGGCCCAGTTTCGGACGCTGATGAATGGTGAGGTCAAGATCCTGTCCGGCCCGGACAGCCTGACCGAGCTGGTGCAGGGCGAGGGGGTCGATACGGTCCTGACCGCCGTCGTGGGAGCCGCGGGCTTACCCTCCGCCATGGCGGCGGCCCGAACGGGCAAACGCCTGGCCGTGGCCAACAAGGAGCCTCTCGTGATCGCGGGCGAGTTGCTGACCCGAGCCGCCCGGGATCATGGCAGCACCCTGCTCCCGGTGGACAGCGAGCATTCGGCGGTTTTCCAAGCCCTGCAGTCCGGCCGGGGCGCCGAGGTCCAGCGCATCCTGCTGACGGGCTCGGGGGGACCTTTCCGTGGAGCATCGAGGAAAGACTTGGCAGAAGCCACCTTGGAGCAGGCGTTGACTCATCCCACGTGGAATATGGGACCGAAGATCACGATCGACTCGGCCACCATGATGAACAAGGCCCTGGAGGTGATCGAGGCCCGCTGGCTGTTTGACGTGCCGGTCGAGAGAATCGAAGTGCTGATCCATCCAGAGTCGATCGTTCATTCGCTGGTGGAGTTCATGGATGGCTCGGTCATCGCCCAACTGGGCGAGCCGGACATGTGTCTGCCGATCCAGTATGCCTTGACGTACCCGCGGCGAGTTGCCGGCGTATCCAAGCGGCTGCGGCTGGAGGAGACCGGCGGTCTGCACTTCGAAAAGCCGGACCCCCAGACGTTTCGAGCCCTGCGGCTGGCCTATGAGGTCGCCCGCGCCGGCGGCACGGCGGCGGCGGTCTTCAATGCGGCCAACGAAGCGGCCGTGGCGGAGTTCCTGGCCGGCAGGATTCGGTTCGTGCAGATCATGGAATTGGTGGAGCATTGCCTGAACCGCCATGACGTCCGACCCATCACCGGCCTGGAGGAACTGCTCGAGGCGGACGCCTGGGCCAGAAAGGAAGTCGAGGACAAGCTATTCGTGAGTCGGTGAGATGAACCGCCACGAATGGAGTTTATTATTTATCATTTATGATTTATGATTTGGGCTTCGAGCGTGCAGCAGGCGAAACGCACGCGACGTCGTAAGAAATCATAAGTATTAAATCATCAATTCCTGGAGTGTTTGGATGACAGAGATGGCAAGAGCACGGACGAGAACGCTGGGTGGGGTATTCTGGCTGGCCATTGCGGCGGCGGCGGTCTTTCTGATCCTGCGCTACGTCGGGGTGGTCAGCAATGTCGTGATCGTCCTGCTCGGTTTCGGCTCGGTGGTCCTCGTCCACGAGTTCGGCCATTTTATCGTGGCGAAGCTGGGGGGAATCAAGGTCGAGGCCTTCTCCATTTTCATGCCCCCGACGCTCGTGGGGATCCGCAGGACCAAGGAAGGGTTCAAGTTCCGGTTTCTGCCGAGTTTCTCCTCGCGCGAAAGCCAAGAGGCCGCCCTGGAGGAGCCCCCCGAGGAAACGGAATACCGCATTGGAGTTTTTCCCTTCGGCGGCTATGTGAAGCTGCTGGGCCAGGAGGATACCGGCCCGGTGAAACAGGTGGCCGATCCCCGGTCTTTCGCGAACAAACCGATGGGCATTCGCGCGGCGGTCATCGCGGCAGGAGTGACCTTCAACGTCATCAGTGCGGCGATCATCTTCATGATCGTGTTCCTGGTGGGGATCAATCTGCCGCCCGCTGTGGTCGGGGGCGTGGTCCCGAACTCTCCAGCGGCCAAGGCGGGCATCCAGCCGGGCGATGAGGTTGTCGCCATCGACGGCAAGACCAAGGACCTGGACTTCAGCAATATCCTGATCGCCGCCGCACTGTCGAGCGCCAATGAGCCGGTTCCGGTCACCGTTCGCCATGCGGATGGCTCTCTCGAACAAACGAAGCTGGTGGCCGAGAGCGTGCCGGGAAGCCAGTTTCGGGACTTCGGCATCACCCAGCCCATGAGCTTGAGGATCGCCTCGATTGCCGAGCCCAACGTCCTGCGAGAACGGACGGGATTGCTGCCGGGGGACCGCATCGTGGCGGTCAACGGCCGGAAGGTAGACCAGTATTGGGATCTGGCCGACATCGTCAGGAACACGCTCGCACCAACGATTGGGATCACCGCCGAGCGGTCCGAAAAAGGCCGGGGAGACGAGACCATTCGCACGGAGTTACCCCTGGATTGGGCCGTGTCCAGCAATGGCGATGTACTGTCGGAAGCGGATTTGAGCCATGTCTACTCCATGGTTCCGCGCATCCGCGTTCTGGACGTCGACAACGACCGCGACTCGGCCACGAAAGCCGGCGGACAAGTGGAGGATACCGAGCACTTGCAGCCCGGCGATATTATCCTCGCCGCTGCCCAGACCCAGGCCCCGACGTACAAAGAGTTGCGGGACATCACCGCGGAGTACGAGGGTAAGTCTTTATCGGTCAAGGTATTGCGAACGGATGCCAACGGCACGGGGCGAACGATGACGCTGAACGTCCAGCCACGACGGGAAGTGGGAACGGGCCGCGTGGTCATCGGCTTTGTGCCTTCGCTCGACGCCCGACACGCCGTGGTCGCCAAGACCATGCCCGCCGAGAACGGCTCCGGCACTGTGGACCTCCCGCGCGGCGCAAGGATCGTCAGCGTCAACCAGAAGCCCGTGTCCAGTTTCTACGACGTCATCGCGGAAGTGCGACGCTGGCAAGGACAGCCCGTCACCCTGCAATACCGGCTGGAGGAGCAGGCCGAGGGAGGCGTAACCTTGCCTGCAGCCCTGACCGGCAAAGCCCCGAACGTCGAATCGATCCTGGCGGAGCCGGTGCCCTTCAAGCCTATGGACCGGCTCTATCAGGCGAAAAACCCGGTCCATGCGATCGGCATGGGCTATCGCCGGACTTGTACGTTCATCGCGCAGACTTACGTCACCCTGGCGCGTCTGTTCGGGCGGATGATCAGCCCGAAGAATCTCATGGGGCCGGTCGGCATCATCACGGTCAGCTATCAGATCGTGGCCCGGCAGCCCCTGGTGAACTATGTCTACTTCCTCGGCCTGATCAGCGCAACCATCGCGGTCATCAACTTCCTGCCCATCCCGCCTTTCGATGGGGGATTGATTGTGCTGATGGTGATCGAGAAGATCAAAGGCTCGGCCTTGAGCGAGCGCACCCAGGGCATTCTGGCGTACGCCGGCTGGGCCATGGTGTTACTGCTGCTGGTGTATGTGACTTTCAACGACATTGTCCGCAGTTTCTTCAGCTAATCCGAAGCAACTGCCGATCATACGCACGATCATACGTTTGGTGTGCGACAACTGGACCCTGGATTTGAAAGTCCGCGCATGTCAACGAAGAAGTCCGCCAGGATGCAGAGCCCGGCCTCGTCTCCGGATCGCACGAATAAGCCCGTGCACGCCGTCATCGAATCTGCGAGGCCCAAGGCGCTAGACTGCGAGCAGTACCATCGAGATCTGGCGGGCATCCTGGAGGCCGCTGATGAGGAAGTTCATCGACTCCTCACGCAGGAGTACGACCGCCAGCAGAACACGCTCCAGCTCATCGCGGCGGAGAACCAGTGCTCGCGCGCCGTTCTGGCCGCCCTGGGGTCCGTCGTCCAGAACAAGACCACGGAAGGCTTCGTAGGCGCCCGCTTCCACGGCGGCTGCGAGGTCGTGGACTGTTTGGAGGCTCTGGCGATCAGCCGGGCCAAGGAAGTCTTCCAAGCCAAGTACGCCAACGTTCAGCCCCACTCCGGCACCGGCGCCAACCAGATCGTGATCACCGCGCTCCTCGACAAAGGAGATCGCATCCTCAGCCAGGCGATGGACCAGGGCGGGCACGTCTCGCACGGGGCCCCCCTGTCGTTCGCGGGCAAGTTCTTCGAGGTCGAGCACTACCGTGTCCGGCCGGACACCTTCTTGCTCGATTACGAGACCATCCGGGAGCAGGCCCTGCGCTTCCGCCCCAAACTGCTGATCTGCGGGGCCAGCGCTTACTCGCGAACCATCGACTTCACCCGGTTCCGGGCCATCGCCGACGAGGTCGGCGCCTACCTCATGGCGGATATCTCCCACATCTCCGGCTTGGTCGCCGCCGGAGCGCATCCCTCACCGGTGGATCACGCCCATTTTACCACCACCAGCACGTACAAGCCCGGCGGTCCTCGGGGCGGTCTGATCCTCATGGGCCGCGATTTTGATACGCCCTTTCGGATTGCGGATTGCGGATTGCGGATTGGGAACACAGAGTCTTCTCAATCCGAAATCCGAAATCCGAAATCCGCAATCGGTCGCACGATGCCCCTCTGGGAGCGAATCGAAAAGAACACTTTCCCCGGCTTCCAGGGCACGCCTTGCCTGAACAACATCGCCGCCAAGGCGGTCTTCTTCAAAGAGATGCTCTCGGCCGAGTACCGCAGCAGGCAGTCCGGGATCGTGGAGAACTCCAAGACGCTGGCCGAGGAGTTTCTGCACCTGGGCTACGACGTCCTGACCGGCGGCACCGACAATCACATGTTCCTGGTCAATCTGGCGAATTGCCAGCGAAACGAGGCGAATTCGGGCAAAGCACGCCTGACCGGCTTCATCGCCCAGCACTGCCTGGAAGATTGCGGCATCATCATCAACATGAACCGGCTCCCGTACGACAGCCAGAACGCCCGCATCACCAGCGGCATGAGACTGGGGACCCCCATCATCACGAAGAACGGCATGGGCCACCAGGAAATGCCCACGATCGCGCAGTTGGTCGACAACATCCTGACCCGCGTCGAGGTCCAGGGCGACAGACAATACCGCCTCGACCCGACTCTGCAGAGCGAGGCAAAAAGACAAATCCAAGAGCTCTGCACCAGATTCCCCATGCGGTAGCCCGGCCGTGGGGCGCAGGCACTCCTTCCTGCTCAGGGGATGAGGCTCCGAATCATCGGCAAGTCCACTTGGACACTCGGCGGATCGCCCAACTCGGAGACCACCAGATCGGCCTCCCGGAAGTCCTCGTCCTCGGTGTAGCTATTGGTGGTCACGAGACAGTACATCCCCGCCCCTTTGGCGGCGAGCAGACCATTGCGGTTGTCCTCGACCACCACACACTCCGTCGGTTTGAGCCCCAGCCGCTGGAGCACGAGCGTGTAGATCTCGGGATCGGGCTTTTTCTTCGACACGACGTCGCCGGCCAGAATGACGTCGAATTTCGCTTTCCGTGCGAGTCCGAGCAGTCTTTCCACAACGGTATGGACCGCCTTCTCGTTGGAGGTCGAGCAGACGGCAAGCTTGACACCCGCCGCGACGGCCTCGTCTACCACCCGGGCGACGCCCGGCCGTAGCGGCAATTCCCCTGACTCAATGATCTGCGTGTAGTAATTCGTCTTGAGTTGGTGAAGCTCCTTGATCAGGGCGTCCTTATCGCTCGTGCCCGCAGGCCATGAGGTGCAGTCGAAGAAGTGCTTCATCCGCTCCTTGCCCCCGCCAATTTTCAGAAGCTCCTTGTACCGGGCCGCATCCCACTCGAAGCCATACCCCTTCGCCGCAAACGTCTTATTGAATGCAACCCGGTGTCCATCCCGTTCCGTCTCCGCCAACACCCCGTCGCAGTCAAAAACCAACGCTTTCAATCTACCCGCCATGTGTTCCTTTCGATGTACGAATGGGCGAAGCCAATTCATAAATCGTAGATCCCTACGCTCTTCCCGCCCCGCCGAACAGCTTGATGTTACCGGCAATACCCTTTCTCATCTCCTCGAATTGGGCCTGGATCACTTTCAGGGGGTCATACTGAGTGTGGTGCGCGTTGTGATAGCCGATGAAGCCGTCGATGAACGCGTATTTGATCTGGGTGGAGATATTGACCTTGGCGCAGCCGAGGGCGATGCAGCGGCGGAAGACCTCGTCGGACAGGCCCGTCCCGCCATGCAGGGCAATCGGCACCCCGGTGCTCCGGGCGACCTTCTCCAGGATGTCGTAGGCGATCTTGGGCTCCCCTTTATAGATACCGTGGGCGGTGCCGATGGCCGGCGCGAAGCAGTCGGGCTTGACTTGGGCGCAGAATTCCACCGCCTGGGCGGGATCCGCCAAGTGCGAATCCTGCTCCTTAACGTGGATCTCGTCCTCGACGCCGACAATGGCGCCCAGTTCGGCTTCCACGGTGACATCCTTCGGCCGGGCCATCGCGACCACCTGCCGGCTCAGGGCCAGGTTCTCCTCGAACGGCTTGGCCGAGGCGTCGATCATGACGGAGGTCCAGCCGGCCTCCAGACAGTCCCGGATGAGATTCAGATCCTTGCAATGGTCCAGGTGCAGCGCGACCGGCACCTTCGCGCGGCCGGCCAACTCGGCGATCCAGTCCCTCAAGGTCCGGCAGCCCCAAAAGATGACCGTTTTCGCCGACGTTTGAATGATGACGGGAGCGTTCAGTTCCTCCGCCGCCTGCACGACGGCTCTGGCAGAGTTGTAATCCAGGATATTGAACGCGCCGACGGCGTACCGGCCCGCGGCCGCCAGCAACAGCATGGTCCTCATGTTCTCCAGCGCCATAGATCCCCTTTCCAGCCCCGGGTGGCACGGACGAGACCGCACGGCCCACCGACGCCATCCCCGGAAATCGTCAGACTGCGATCGATGGGCCAGGATAGCCGCCCGCCCCCCATTCTGCAACAGGCGACGAGGCAATTCCGAGGCGCCCAGGATCGGGACATCTGTCCCTCACATCTCAGGTTCTTTCCTACGCTCAAATAGGGCAAAAAGTACTTGCCCGCCCGGACCCCAAGGACTACAATTCCACAAGGCTAATCTCCGTCCATAATGATAGCTAATTGAAAGGAGTCACGAGATGGCCAGAAGGGACACCAAGGGATCGTGGACACGCGACGATGTGAAGCAGCTCAAGAAGCTGTTTCCCGATCGACCGACGGCGGAGGTCGCCGCCCAACTCGGCCGGCCGACCGAAGCGGTCAAGAAGAAGGCGTCAAGAATGGGATTGAAGAAATCCAAAAAGTACATGAAGTCCCTGGGCCGAACGTAGGAACGAGGCCCCCTTTCCCAGCGCCGTGCCGCTTGGATCGTATAGGGTCAGGGAAAGGCTCGCTCGTCGGGTCAAGGGGGGTTCCCGGACTCCGGAGGAGGATTTCGGGTCTCCTCAGGGCTCGCTCTTCCTCCTGTAGCCTCCTGATGCCCGAATCAGGGGGCCACGCGGACGGCGACTGGTGATTGGGCTTTTGAATGGGTCGGAAGTACGCCCTGTCGGGATTGGATCATGACGTCACGAGAGCGTGTCATCGCAGCGCTGAATCATCGCGCGTCCGCGCGCGTCCCCATTGATTTTTCCGGGCACCGCTCCTCCGGCATCGCCGCCCTGGCGTATCCGAAGCTGCGGCGGCTTCTGGGCCTGCCGCCGGCCCCCATCTACGTCTATGATGTCGTCCAGCAGTTGGCTATCGTTGGCCAGGATGTGCTCGACCGCTTCGGCGTGGACACGATCGAGATGGGGCGCGGTTTTGCCCTCCGTCCGAGCGACTGGACGGACTGGACGCTGCCGGACGGCACCCCTTGCCTCGTGCCCGCCTGGACGCGCATCGAGCGCGAGCCGCAGCGGTGGGTGATCCGATCCGCCAACGGCAAAATCCTCGCGCAAATGCCGGAGGGGGCCCTGTACTTCGAGCAAACCTATTTTCCCCTGGCAGAGCCGGACGGCCCCAAGACCGTTCGGGAAGCACTCAACCAGACGATGTGGACCTCCATCGCCAGCCCGCCGGGCCCGGTCGATCAGGAGACCCTCCGCGCGGGTGCTCGACAGCTCCGCAATAGCACCGAAAAGGCCATTATCGGTCTGTTCGGGGGCAACCTCTTCGAGATCGGCCAGTTCTGCCACCGCAACGACTTGTTTATGATGATGCTGGCCGGCGAGCCGAAAAAGGCCCATACGTTCCTCGACGAGCTCATGGAGATCCACTTGGAGAACCTGGACCGCTTCCTCGGCGCGGTCGGACAGTCGATCGATATCATCCTGTTCGGCGATGACCTGGGCATGCAGACCGGCCCGATGATCTCACCGCGGATGTATTGCGAGTTCTTCAAGCCCCGCCACCAGTTGCTGTGGAACCGCGCCAAGAGGCTGGCCAACGTCAAGGTCATGCTCCACTGCTGCGGCGGCGTTCGGGAGCTTCTGCCGCACCTGATCGAAGCCGGCATGGACGCCATCAACCCCGTCCAGATCAGTTGCCGGGGGATGGATGCCGCCGAGCTCAAAGCCGAGTTCGGCAAAGACATCACCTTCTGGGGTGGCGGCTGCGATACGCGGGACGTTCTGGCCAATGCCACCCCCAAGCAAGTGGCCGAACACGTCAAAAGGCAGGTCGAGATCTGGCGGCCCGACGGCGGTTTCGTCTTCCAACAGGTCCACAACGTCCTTGCCAACGTCCCCCCCGAGAACATCGTCACCATGTTCGACGCCATCAACGGCTGACGACGCCACCTACCAGTTGACGCACGTTGACTGCCCGGCCAGTATGAGCTATCCGGCGACGAATACTGCGTTCAACTACGATGCCTCCGGTGACCTTGTCACCCCGGACCCCGATCCGGGGCACATCAGCGTGGTGGACGGCAGCGGCACCGCCCTGGAGGGGAATTCTGGGGATATCCTATGAAATTCAGAGGTGGGGTTGACGCGGGGCGTGACAAGGGAGAATGATCGCGTTGCGCGGGTGGCTCCGCCCCTTGGCGGCCCTGGTGCGGCACATCCCGGGCCGCCGCGTCGAGAAGAAACCGCACGAACGAAATGCGCGGCACCCTTTGATCCGGCGTATGCACCCTGTATAATAGGCGCTGCTCGGTCTGGTCGGATGCGTGAGGTCTCTCGTTGTGTGTCGGCCTTTTCCAGGTGATCGTCTTTGAGCACGGCCAAACAAATTCAGGCACTCGTTCGTAATGGTTTGTATTATCTCACCGAACATGCCTATATTGAGGCGGGTGAGGATGGTTTCGACATTTACGATGTCGAACATGCTATTCTGAGCGGGAGAATCCGAAAACGTTGGAGGCGGGAACAGAAATACGAGATGGTAGGTCCAGCTTTGGACAGGCGACCCATTGGGATCGTCTGCCGCATTACGATGTCCGGCAAAGTGCGAGTGATAACCGTTTATGAAGACAAACCTCTGATGTAGGAGTGGAAACAAGAATGGGTTTTTGGGATGACGAGACGTGTGAGTGTTGTGGAGGACCCATCGTGGAAAGACGGGTGACTCTCCACCGTAGGGTTAAACGCGGCCATGTGCTGATTGAAAATGTGCCCGCAGGTGTGTGTCGGGAGTGCGGCACGCACTATTATGCAGCCAACGTGCTCAAGACCATTGAAGAGAGCATCCGGGGCCGACGCAAAGCCGACCGCGAGGTCTGCATGCCCGTGTATTCACTCTAACCTCTGGTAATTCCGGGGGAGGGAGAAGCGCGCCAGGAGCAACGCCCGCCAGCCCCAAGGCCTACCGACCTTGAGGCTGCCATCCGCCCCCGTGAAGTCTGATCGCACCTCGGCTCGGGCCGGACCGCCAAAAACCTTGACATTCATGCCTATCCTCGCTATCCTCGCGCGGTTGATTTTGCGCAATCTGTTTTGGGTTCTGGCTTTACGTTTGGAGGCTGCCTTGAGAGTTCTGTCGGGTATTCAGCCGTCAGGCCGGCTTCATATCGGCAACTACTTCGGCGCCATGCGCCAGCACCTGCGAATGCAGGCGGAGCATGAGTGTTTCTACTTCATTGCGGACTACCACGCCCTGACCAGCAACCCCTCGCCCCAGATGGTGGCCGAGTACACCCTGGGGGTGGCGATGGACTACATGGCTTTGGGGCTGGACACCGAAAAGACCGTGTTCTGGCGGCAGTCGGATATGCCGGAAGTGACCGAGCTGACGTGGCTGCTGTCGTGCATCACGCCGATGAGCCTGCTGCAAAAGTGTGTCAGCTACAAAGATAAGATCGCCCAGGGTTTGAGCCCCAATCACGGCTTGTTCGCCTACCCGGTCCTGCAGGCGGCCGATATCCTGATTTTCCACTCGGACCTGGTTCCCGTGGGCGCGGATCAGAAGCAGCACATCGAAGTGACGCGCGACATCGCCATGCGGTTCAACAGTACCTATGGCGAGGTCTTCAAGATTCCGGCGGATCATATTATCGACTCCGTGGCCGTAGTGCCGGGGATCGACGGCCGCAAAATGAGCAAAAGCTACAACAATACAATCGAGATCTTCGAGCCGGAAAAGAGCGTCAAGAGCAAAGTCATGAAGATCGTGACCGATTCCACGCCGGTGGAGGCGCCCAAGGACCCGGACAAGTGCAACGTCTTCGCCCTGCTCAAGCTGTTCGCCTCGCCCGAGGAATTGGCCCAGTGGGACCAGCGATATCGCGCCGGCGGCATGGGCTATGGCGAGGCCAAGAGACGGCTGGCAGAGTTGATCATCGAGTATTTCGGACCCTACCGGCAGAAGCGAGCCGAGCTGGAAAACAATCCTGCCGTCGTGGACACGATGCTCAAAAAGGGCGCCGAACGGGCCCGAGCAGTCGCCGCGCCGATCCTCCTGGCGGCCCGGACGGCAGTGGGTTTGGGAGCGCGAAGATGAAAGAGAAGCTCGTTTCCGTAGCACACTTCGATAACAGTATCGACGCGGATCTGGCCAAGCAGTTGCTGGAAGATGTGGGAATCCAGGCGTTCGTCACGGGCCAGCATACCGGGATACTCTGGGGCACGCCCCTCATTGACGATATTGAATTGCAGACGCCGGAAAGCCAGGCCGAGGAGGCTCGGCAGATCCTGGAGGCCCACGAACGGCAGAAGCAGGAGCGCGAAGAAGACGCGAAGTTTGAGCCGGAGGAAGACCTCGAAGACGAGCCGGAGCCGGAAGAGCCGCCGGACGAGGAGCAGGAGTAGCTCTTGGCCGATTATCGCGTCAATCTCGATATCTTCGCCGGTCCGCTCGATCTGCTGCTGTATCTCGTCCGCAAGGAAGAGGTGGACATCTACGACATCCCCCTGGCCAAGATCACCGACCAGTATCTGCACTATCTCGAGATGCTCAAGCAGCTTGACATCGACTTGGCGGGAGATTTTCTGGTCATGGCGGCGACGCTGATGGAGATCAAGTCCGCCATGCTGCTGCCCAAGGCCGAGCCGGAACAGGTGGGCCAGGAGGAATCGGGCGATCCGCGGGCGGAGCTGATCCGCCAGCTTCTGGAGTACAAGAAGTACAAAGATGCGGCCAATCTGCTCGACGCGGCCGCCGAGCGGCAGCAGGAACGCTTCGGCCGGCCCACGAACCTCGTCAGCCACCTGGTCCCGGAGGCCGAGCCCGAAGTGGACATGGATCGGGTCAGCATCTGGGACCTGCTGGAAGCCTTCGACTCCGTCTGCAAGGCCATCGGCACGCAGGCCTACACCGGCCACATCCGCGACGATACCCCCATTGACTTATATCAGATTGAGGTGCTCCACCGTCTGCAAACCGAGGGTCCGCTGACCTTCGAGCGAATCTTCGACGCCAAGCCGAACCGGCTGGTGATGGTGGGGCTTTTCCTGGCGATGCTGGAATTGATCCGCGACAGGCTCATCTGGGCCGAACAGGCCGAGAACTCCTCCCAAATCTACATGCGGGCGTTGACCGAGGAGCCCGCCGAACAGGCCGTCCAGCGGGCGATCATGGCCGTTGGCGAAGCGGCAAACGGCGCCGCAGAACCGGCCCAGGCGGCCTCCCAGGAGCCTCCGATTCCCATCGTTGAGATACCGGCCCAGCCCGGCGCGCCGGCGCGAAGGCGGGAGGAAGATGAACGCCAGGAAACACCGTTGGATGCCTCGACGGCCGACGATGATTTAGCATTGGACGAGCCCCTTGAGGAAGGATAATTGATGATTGATCGTTGGGGAGGGCACGAGAATGCTCCGACTTCAGTCATCAATAGTCAATCATCGATAATCAATAGAAAGGAACAGTCATGGCGGGGAATGTGATCGAACTGTCGGACGCCAGTTTCGACGAGACGATCCACAGCTTGCCAGAGCCGGTCCTGGTGGACTTCTGGGCGCCGTGGTGCGGGCCATGCCGGATGTTGACGCCGATCATCGAGCAAATCGCGGAAGAATTCGCGGGCAAGGCCAAAGTCTGCAAGCTCAACACCGACCAGGCGCGGGATACTGCGGTCGAGTTCGGCATCAGTGCGATTCCGACGATGATTCTGTTCAAGGCCGGCCAAGTACAGAAGAAATGGGTCGGCCTGACCGGCAAGAAGGATATCAGCGAGGCCATTCAGAAGTTGCTCTGAAGTCCCATGTCCCACAAGATCCTAAGCAAAAGACAAATCGGAGAAGAGGTTTTCTGGGCCCGGGTCGAGGCGCCCCTGATTGCGAAGGCCCGCCGGCCCGGCCAATTCATTATTCTCTGCTTGGATAACGACTGTGCCGAACGCATCCCCTTGACCATCGCGGGCGCTGATCCCGGCGCCGGCACCATCGAGTTGATCTGGCAGCGCGTGGGCAAGACCACCGCCCTGCTGGCCGACCTGAAAGAGGGTGGCGCGATCGCGAACATCGCGGGCCCGCTCGGCACGCCCACTCATATCGAGCGGTTCGGCACGGTTGTCTGCGTCGGGGGTGGCATCGGCAACGCCCCACTTCTGCCCATCGCAACCGCTCTGCAACAGGCGGGCAATCGGGTCATCAGCATTCTCGGGGCCAGAGACAAAAGCCGGCTGATCCTCGAAGAGCGCTTCGCCGAGGTTAGCGACGAGTTGATCGTTTGCACGGACGATGGTTCCTACCGGCGCAAAGCGCTGGTGACGGAGCCGCTCAAGGAGGTATGCCAGCGTGACCCCAAGCCGGATCACGCTTTCATCATCGGCCCGACCCCGATGATGAAGTTCTGCTGCGAGACCACGCGGCCGTTCCACGTACCGACCCAGGTCTCTTTGAACACGATCATGGTGGACGGCACGGGCATGTGCGGCGGCTGCCGGGTCGAGGTGGACGGCACGCCCAAGTTCGTGTGCGTGGACGGCCCCGAGTTCGACGGCCACAAGGTGAACTTCGATCTGATGATCAAGCGACTGAACGCCTATCGCGCCCAGGAGCGCGAGGCCCACGAAGACTATAGACAGCATCGCTGTAGAATAGGCCTTGAGTGAGAAGAAGGTGAGAACGTGAGAAGGTACGAGGTTCGGACCTCCTGACGTTCCTACCTTCTGCCTTCTGGCCTTCCTTGGAGTAACCGTGACCACTGAGAAGAAGAAAGAACTGCTGCAGGACCTGCTGGCGAAGAAGAATTCCGGCGGTCTCAAGACCAAGGATCGCTTGGCGATCCCGCCGCAGGAGATACCCGAGCAGGACGCGAATGCGCGACGCCGCAATGTGAACGAGGTCGCGCTGGGCTATACTGAGGAGCAGGCCCGGACTGAGGCGCTGCGTTGCCTTCAGTGTCGCAACGCCCCGTGCGTGGCAGGCTGCCCCGTCCGTATCCGCATTCGGGATTTCGTCGGCGCCCTTGCGGAGGGTGACTACCGTAAGGCCCTGGAGATCATCAAAGAAAACTCCCTGCTGCCGGCGGTGTGCGGCCGGGTCTGCCCGCAGGAGGTCCAGTGCCAGGAGAAGTGCACGGTCGGCCTGAGCCTCAAGGACGTCTCGAAAGCCGTCTCCATCGGCCGGCTGGAGCGCTTCGTCGCCGATTGGGGCGGGTCGCCCGAGAACGCTCGCGACGAATCCGCAATCCCATCGGTGGCCGCGCCGACCGGCATGAAGGTCGCCATCATCGGCTCAGGCCCAGGCGGCATCGTGGCCGCTGCCGATACCCGCCGGGCCGGGCATGACGTGACGGTGTTCGAGGCCTTTCACAAGCCCGGCGGCGTCATGGTTTACGGAATTCCCGAGTTCCGGCTGCCCAAGGCCATCGTCCGGCAGGAGATCGAGACGCTTCGAAAGATGGGCGTCAGAATCATTACCAATTTCATTGTGGGCCGGACCCGAACCATCGAGCAACTGATGAAGGAGGACGGCTTTGACGCGGTCTACATCGGCGTCGGGGCAGGCCTGCCCAGTTTCATGAACATCGAGGGCGAGTCGCTCGTGGGCGTCTACAGCGCCAACGAGTACCTGACCCGGGCCAACCTGATGAAAGCCTATCAGTTCGGCTCAGGCGCGGACACGCCCATCGCGCGGTCGAAGCGGGTCGCCGTCGTGGGCGGCGGCAACGTCGCCATGGACTCCGCGCGGACCGCCGTACGTCTCGGGGCCGAAAAGGTCTATCTCATCTACCGGCGGACAGAGAAGGAAATGCCCGCACGAGTCGAAGAAGTCCACCACGCCAAGCAAGAAGGCATCGAGTTTCACCTGCTCCAAAACCCGAAGCGCATCCTCGGCGACGCCAACGGCACTGTGGTCGGTATCGAATGTCTGCGCTACGAATTGGGCGAGCCGGACGCGTCCGGCCGCAGAAGACCGGTGGCCATCCCGGGCTCGGAGTTCCAGATCGAGGTCGATACAGTCATCATCGCCATCGGGAATCTCGCCAACCCCCTGATCCGGCAGACCACTCCCGGCCTGGAGTTCAACAAGTGGGGCAATATCGTCGTCGATGAGAATTGCCGCACGTCCCTGGAGGGCGTCTATGCCGGCGGCGACATCGTCCTCGGCGCCGCCACAGTGATTTTGGCCATGGGCCAAGGCCGCATCGCCGCCGCCGCCATGAACGAGTATCTGGCGTGGAAACAAGCATCACGCGCGAACCACCAAGCATAGGGCCCTGCGGCGGAAGCCGTGCGATAATCCTGGAGCACAAGACAGGCCCAGCAGAACGAAGCCAATGTCCATTGCGTCACGATTTCGTGGCGATTTGCTCCAATCGGAACAACAACAGCCCTCGTTAGTAGGGAAGATAGTTGCACTCCGCGCACTATAACGGACCGGGCAGAGGCGATATCCGAGAGCGGATCTGCGGCGGAAGCCGCCAGTTCCTGCAATGGTTCTGTGCACTGGGAATGAGCCGTCGCCAAGCGGCGTTTGACAACGCCCCCCTGCCACGTCAGACGACTTCGCGCGGCGCGTCGTAGAAGGCATTCGTTGTTGACAATGCCCCCTGCCATCGGTATGATCCCCGCTTCCGTGGGTGTGGAGCATTGTGGGTGCACAAAGCAACAGAACTGCGAAGACCAGGATCATGGAAGTGAAGCCTTTCAGAGCGTTCCGGTTCAACGGAAGCGTCGTCGGCGACGTGGGCCGGTGTATTGCGCCGCCCTATGACGTCATCAACGACACGGAGCGGGACGCACTCTGCCGCAAGAGCCGGTACAACATCGTGCACATCACGAAAGGCCAAGTCACGGCGGCCGACGATGAGCGGAACAACCAATACACCCGGGCGGCCGAGTACCTGCAGACGTGGATCACCGAGGGGGCCCTGAAGAAGGACGACCAGGCCACCATCTACGGGTACGTCCAGGATTTTGAGGTCAACGGCACATCCTTTCAGCGGCTGAGCTTCATCGCGCTGGGCAAGCTGGAAGACTTCGGCAAAGTCGTTCGGCCGCACGAGCAGGTGTTCGAAAAGCCCATGCTCGACCGGCTGAATCTCGAACGGGCCACCGCGGCCCGCTTCGGCTTGGTGTTCATGCTGTACGAAGACCCCCAGGGCATCGCGGATCAGATCATCGCCAGGGCCGCAACGCGGGAGCCGCTCATTGATTTTGTGGATGATCAGGGCGTGCGGCACCGGCTCTTTGCGATCACCGCCGAGGACGACCTCCAAGCGGTCGAGACGATGATGCGAGAGAAGAGTTGCATCATCGCCGATGGGCACCACCGTTATACCACCGGCCTCAAATACATGCGTGAAAGCGGTAATCCCAAAGCCAAGTACCAGATGATCGCCTTCACGAACACCCGGCAGAAAGGCCTCGTGGTTCTGGCCACCCACCGGCTTATCGGCGGGATCGTCGGCTTCCAACCCCGGGAGTTCATCGCACATTTGGAGAGCAGCTTTCGGCTGGTGCAGTTCCAGTTCGCCCCAGGCACTCAGGAACAAGTCCGGCAGCGCATGTTGACGGAGATGCGCACCCGGCACGAGCAGGACGAGGCGGCGCTGGGCATCTATATCGGCGATCGTTCTTTCTACGTGGCCGTTCTGAAGAACCCGTCTCTCATGGCGGCCGCGGCGCCCGACAAGAGCGACGCTTGGCGGACGCTCGACCTGGCGGTGCTCCAGAAACTGGTCCTGGAGGGGCTGCTGGGGCTCGATGAGGAGAAGATGGGCACTGCGGAGTACGTCGAGTACATCAAGGACGTGCCCAACGCCATGGACGAGATGATCGAGCGCGTCGACGCCGGCCGCAAGCAGATCGCCTTCTTCACGTACCCGGTCCGGATGTCACAACTGGCCGCCGTCACGGAAGCCGGCGAGCGGATGCCGCATAAATCGACCTATTTTTACCCAAAAATGTATACAGGCTTGACGATTCAGAAACTCTAACCGTTGTGTGTGGAGACCCCCATGGCAGATTGGAAGAACCCGCCGAAATTGTTCATCCCCGGACCGATCCAGGTCAAGCCGGACGTGCTGCAGCAGTTGGCCCGTCCGACGCTGGGGCATCGCGATAAGGAATACGCCGTACTCCATGGCGAGGTCGTGGACATGCTCAAGAAGCTCCTGTTCACGAACCAGTACATCTTTCTCTCCACCTCCAGCGGCTCGGGGCTGTGGGAGGCCTCCATTCGCAATTGCGTCGCGCCGGACGAGACGGTCCTGGCGACCTGCTGCGGCGCGTTCAGCGACAAGTGGGCCGACGTCGTGAAG
This sequence comes from uncultured Pirellulales bacterium, assembly GCA_964354535.1. Taxonomy (GTDB): domain Bacteria; phylum Planctomycetota; class Phycisphaerae; order Sedimentisphaerales; family Anaerobacaceae; genus PLanc-01. Next base: position 11,758 of record CAYHAJ010000130.1, on the reverse strand, counting down.
GATTGCGGCCGCCATGTCGACGTGCTCAAGGTCGAATGGGGCCAGGCCACGACACCCGAGCTGATCGACGCCAAGCTCGCCGGCGGCAAATACGCGGCCGTCACGCTGATCTACAACGAGACCAGCACCGGCTTGATGAACCCAATCTACGACATCGCCAAGATGATGAAGGCCAAGTATCCGAACGTACTGGTGTTCGTGGATGCCGTCAGCGGCATGATTGGCCAGCCGATTCACTTCGATGAGCTGGGCTGGGATGTCGCGTTCGCCTCCGTGCAGAAGGCGTTCGGTCTGCCCCCGGGATTTACGGTCGCCGCCGTCAGCAAGCGCGCGGTCGAAAAGGCTAAGAGCGTCCCCGCCAAGGGCTACTACTTCAACTTCCTCGAATGGGCCAAGGCCGCCGAGAAGAGCCAAACGCTTGTGACGCCGAGCATCCCCCACATCATGGGGCTGCACTACCAGTGCCAGAAATTCGTCAACGAAGGCATCGAGAACGTCTGGGCCCGGCACAAGGAAATGGGTAATCTGGTCCGCGGCTGGGCCAAGCAGCGGAACTTCGCCCTGTTCTGCGAGGAGCGCTACGCTTCGAACACCCTGACGACCATCAAGAACACCCGCAACATCAACGTGGCCGACGTGATTTCCGCCGTCAAGAAGAAGCACAACACGATCTTCAGCGCCGGCTACGGCCAGCTCAAGGACAAGACCTTCCGGATCGCCCACATGGGCGATATCACGATCGACGAGGTGCGGGAGCTGCTCGGCTGGATCGACGAAGAGATCGGCTGAGCCGCCGCCTTCCTTCCACGCGAGTTCTTCCCCGACCGCGTCGCTCCGGCGACGCGGTCGTTTGCTTTGCCGGGCGGCCCTTCTCATTCCGCCGTTGCTCTGGGCGCAAAAGGCCGTATAATGGCGCCGGCCGGGTGTGGGCCCCCCAAACGCGACTGGTGGCATTGGGGAACTCTGGGCCGTGCACACCGGTTCTTTTGGCTCTTTGGAAGACCGCATGGATTTCTCGATAGTGATACCGGCCTTTGAGGAAGGCCATAAGATCGCCCGCGACGTAGTGGCGGCGGCCCAGTTCCTCAAGGACCACCACTTGGCCGGCGAGGTTCTCGTCGTGGATGACGGCAGCCGGGACCATACGGCGCAGGCCGCACAGAGCGCGCCGGTCCCGGACGGCGTCGAGCGCCGGGTCATCCGCTACGAACCGCACCGGGGCAAAGGCTATGGCGTACGCCTCGGGATGGCGCAAACGACCGGCCAATACACGATGTTTACCGATTGCGGCCTGTGCATCCCCTATGACAACGCCCGCGTCGGGCTGGACCTGCTCCGGAGCGGGGCCTGTGACATCGCCCACGGCTCCCGCCGGCATATCCAGAGCACCATTCTCCGGAACCAGATCTGGCACCGCCGGCTCATCTCGTGCACCTTCAAATGGACGGTCCGGACGATCCTCGGCGTCCCGCGCCACCTCACGGATACGCAGTGCGGCTTCAAGATCTACAAGGGCGACGTGGCCCGGGATCTCTACGGCCAGTGCGTCACCGACGGCTTCATGTTCGATATCGAAATCATCCTGCGGGCGGTTCGGAAGGGCTACCGCATCAACGAGTTCCCCGTACAGTGGGCCTGCGACCGGGACACCCGCCTGTCCGTCGCCCGCACGCCTTGGCCTGTGCTGTCCGAGTTGCTCGCCCTGCGACGGGCCATGGCCCGCAGCAGCGACACTGCGCCAGACCCACAGAAACAAGGCTGAACAGACTACGGGAGGAGCTCCCCCGGCTTCCACGCCCCTATGGGCATGATCCGTTCGGCCGATCCTGCTTCCGGACCCGGCACGATCAGCAGGGCCCGGACTTTCGGGTGCTCCGCACAATAGTCTTTCACTTCCTCCGGAGTCATCACCATGAAGGCCGTCGAGAGAGCATCGGCGCGGGCGGCATCGGGTGCGATCGACCATGTGGCGAGCTTGGCCTCGGCTGGTTCACCCGTTCGCGGGTCGATGATATGCCGGCCCTTTTCCACGCCGGAGCCGCTCACCGAGGCGCCCTGCAACAGGAGGCGGGCGAGCGTATGGCGCCGGTCCTTCGGGTGACTTAACGTCACGGGCCAACCCGCCATATCCTGCGGCGCGTCGAGGGCCAGGACGGAGCTGAATCCGCCGTGGATCAGCGCCCGGTCGATGCTCCACTCGCGCAGCAATTCGGCCATCCGGTCCACGGCGTAGCCTTTGCCCACGCCGCCCAGATCGACCCGGACGGGACTGGCCGTCAGGGCCACCGCGAGAGTTGGTTCGTGGAACAGAATCAGGTCCATGCCGGTATGCGCGCGGGCGAATTGCAGCTCTTCCGCGGACGGCGTGCGCGGCATCTTCTTTTCTTTGTCCACCCAGTAATCCACGAGAAAACCAACGGTCACATCGAAGGCTCCCCCGGTCTCGGCGCTGAGCTCGGCGCTGAGCTTCAGACACTCGAACGTATCCAGACTGAGTTGCACCGGCTGCATAGCGGGCAGGTGGTTGATGCGCGTGACGTCGCTGGTTTCGAGAAAGCGGCTCAGGCACCCTTCGAGACGATCCACCTCCTCAAACGCCGCCCGGGCCGCCTGCTGGGCGTACGACCGGTCCTCGTACTGGATGATGGCCTCGAACGTGGTCGCCATCGCCTGATGCGCGAAGCGATGTGTGTTGGGCACGCTGGCCAAGTCACTGGCCACGAGCTGGGTCTCCACCGGTTGGACTTTGTTGTCCACGTTGGCCCTCCATCAATCCTGCCGGTTCGGACTGCCGGCTGTCAAGCTCGTCCCGGAAGTGCTTGCGAACGAAGCCGAGCAGTTTCACGCCGGGCCGAAACCACAGATAGCCCGGAGAATCGAATAGATACACGTACATCCGCTGCTCCTCCCGCGGCGTGTCCTCATAGATCCGGCGCGTCAGAGCCGCCTCCAGCTTGTCCGAAATGAGAATCAGGGGCGCGACGCGCTCCGGGATCTCGCTGCGCCACCCCACCTGGTAGGCCCGCAGGTACCAGGGCAGCGGCCAATAGTCATTGCCGTCGACGGCAACCTGGATCGGCGGCCCACCGGGTAGTCCCAGACCGTGCAGGCCCGCATACTCCTTCACTCTCTGCACGATCGCAAAGACCTCGGTTGTGGGGTGCGCATACACGTACGGATTGCGGCTGTCCGCATAATAGACAAAATTGGCCCGGTACGCCTGGAAGGCAAGGTGCCCCGCGATGGCAACCAACATGGCGGTGACGGCGGTGCGCGGCGCGGGCTTTCGCGCCCAAGCGAGAAGCATCATGGCCCCGACACCGGCCAAAAGAATCAGGCCGTGCAAAAAACTCAACATGCACCAGGGCGTCTTGTAGGGAACCGCCGAATAGACCAGAGTCATCGTCAGTGTGTACAAGGCGAGAAATCGTACGAGCCCGGCGTCCATCGAGCCGAGACGATCCCTCTTCACCGCGGCCGCCATGCCTGCGAGGGCCAGCAGCACGATCCCACCTTCCGACCAGATCGGACCGTGGAAGTATCGCGTGAAAAGGATTGTCTGGAGGTAGTAGTACCAAGGGTGTACGTGGACGGTGTTGGTGCCGGCGCCCCGGCGGAGGTAGTTTGCGTACGTCAGGTAGGAATCCAGTACGCCTTGGGGAGACCGGAAGAAATACGAGTAGAACAGGGCCGAGACTCCCATCGCGACAACGAGGCCGAGAAGGAGATGGAACGGCTTGACACCGGCCGTGACTTGCCGCAGCGACCGGCCTTGGCCGAGTTGTACCAGGGCCATCAACACCAGAGTGAGTCCCATCGAGCCCAACGCGATGATGCAGGTCTCCTTGGTCGCGTGCATCAGGCCCGCAAACATGCCCACGCCCACCGCCCAGGGCAGTGCCCGCGTGCGGAGGTATCGATAGCCGCAGACCAGAACCCCGAATGTAAAGCAGACCAGCAGCATCTCCTGGATGTAGTAGCGGCTGTAGAAAACCAGCGCGGGCGAGAGGGCCGCGAAGACCGCCGCCAACACCGCCGCCGGACCGAGACCATCGACGAGGAGCAAAGTCAACAGGACCAGAACCGTGCCGAATACTACCGGAACGATGCGCAGTGTGACTTCCGTAAGATCCGTGTAGGAGCGGGCCGACGTCAGCCAGGCGGGGATCCGTGTGAAATAATTGAGGGTGGGGCCGTGGTACTCGTCGGGGTCGTAGGCGTAGGAGCGTTCGAGGAGCCGGCGGTAGTTGTCGGCGTGAACGGCCTCATCGGTGTGCATCGGCCGCAGGCTTAGCCGTGGCGCTCGGACGGCCAATGCTCCGAGCGCCACGACCAAGATGAAGAACCAGTATAACTTGAGCCTCCGATTGCCGGAGACCCAATCCAGACCTCTCATTCCAGCGGCTTGCCGTAAACCTCAACCTCGATGTAGTGGTTCAAGTCGTTGCTCGTATTGCCGTTGCTGTAAAAGCGGACGTAACGAGCCTTGGGGCTGCCCTGCGAGATCAGATCGATCAGCCTGCCCTCGGAGGTCTCGATGTAGTGCTTGTCCGTGCCGACGCCCATCCCGGCGGAATTATCCAAGTCGTTGTTGTAGACGGTCTTGACATCCTTGATGAAGTCCGGGTCGTTGGACAGTTGCACCACGACATCGGTGTACACACGCGGCTGCTTGTGATAGTGCCACACCACGATGGCATACAGCTCCGCCGGCTTGCCGAGATCGACGGTGATGTGCTGCACGAGCGGTCCCAGCTCGACGTAGCTGCCGTCGGCCGCTTCTTTGTCGCCATCGGTGATATAGCTGATCTCACCGATGATCGGCATTTCGTCGCTGGATTTGACGGCCTTGCCCTTCGCCAGGTTGACCGTACCCTCTGGGGCCAGGAAGTCCGGACGTGGCTTGCCGAGCGGCTTTTCGAGGTTCTCCACCTTGATGTCCTGCGGCGTGCCGACGAACATCGGCTTGGGCAGCTCAATCTTGATCGGGACCATCTTGGCGCCGCTCGGCGCGGGGGCTGCTGCCGGCTTCGGGGCCGGAGCCGGAGCTGCGGGCTTCGGAGCCTCTTTCGCCGGCTCTGTCAGCGCTGCGGGCGTCCCCGCGGGTTTCGGGGCCTCCGTCTTCGCGGGGGCCGCAGGGGCAGCCGCCGTCCCCGGAGCTTTCGGGGCCTCCGGCTGCTTTTTGGCGCAGGAACTGCCCAGACACACCGCCAGAGCCAGTGCCGACAAAAGGACTATTCGTGCCATGGAATTCAGTCTCTTGTTCATTCTCTAACCTCTTCTCATGAAACCTGATATCCTTCACTCTACCTCGACCGTCTCGACCAGCGAAACAGACCCTGGTCTCACATCGGACGAAAGGAGGCATCCTATCGACCTTTTCGTCCCCTGTCAAGTTGCGCCGCGGGCCAATTTGTTACACATTTTCCTGCCCTCCGCCGATCATAAAAGAAGCAGGAACCCGACCTGTGCCGAGTCCCTGCCTGTCATTTCTCCGTTCGATGAGCGCTCGGGCCAACCGGTCCCGGCGCACCACGTCGGGCCTACGGTTTCCGCGCAGCACCCGGCATCTCAACAACCGGTGGCTGGAGCCCGGCCTTGGCCAAGACGAAGTACAATACCGCGCCGACAATAAAGGCCATCAAAGGTGCGGCGGGGACATTGGCCAGCCCGACGAGCGGCGCGATCCCCACGACAAAGCCGACGGCCCAGGAAACCCAACCCGCCAGGTTCCAGCCCCGGCGAGGACCGGCCCACTTCTGCCCGGACAGGATATAATCCACCATCATGGCGCCGCAGATCGGTCCGAACGAAGCACCGATGACGGTGAAGACGGCGCCCGCCTTGCCCGCCCAGCCGGTCACGGCCAGAACGATGCTCACCACCGTGCCGATACCCACGGAGACGAAAGGATTCACCGTCGGCAACGTGGTCTTGAAGCTGTTGGCGGCAATGAACGAGGAGAAGCAGGCGGGCGGAAAAGCCGCCACGGCCAGCAGCAGGCCCATCGTCTTGCCGGCCCCTTCCGATCCCATGATGCTCCCCATGAAGCCGGCATCCGCGGGGTTCATGGCATACTTGCCCGTGGCCCCAAAAGCACCGGCAGCAATCAGGATGGCGGCTCCGGCCGAGACGACCGTGGCAAGAGCGATCCCGATGAGACCGCCCATCTGGACATCTTTTTCGTTTCTGCTGTTGGTGCCAAAGTCCACACCCGCGGCACCCGCGGTGGCGAAGAACCCGATGACAAATGACAGGCTTAGCGCCATGACGCCAAGGAAGCTAAGGCCGCTGCCTTGCCCGCCGGCCGCCACGACCAGCTTCTGAGGATCGAAACTGCCGATGCCACCGAGCGTCTTGACCAACAGAATGAAAAGGATCGCTATAGGTATCAAGGGCAGGAAGGTAGCCACCTTCGCCACATATTGGATACCCTTGAGCCCAACGAACGCCGCCAGCGCTGCCCAGAGAACCGCCAGGACTTGTTGCGCGGCGGGGCTGCCACCGAATAGCGGCGCCAAGGCCAGAGAGGCGAAATACGCATTCACACCGAGCCAGCCAAACTGCAGGACGCCCATGAGGAAGCCCGGCATAAGAAAACCGCCCTGCGCCCCATACGTCGAAGTGCCGACGATGTATAGCGGCAGACCCGTTTTCAGACCGAGCAGACCTGGGACAAGGTAGAAGAGAAAGTGGCATAGCAGCGCCGCGATGACCAGCCCCAGAAGGGCGACTCCAATGCCCTGCGACAGCACACCGCCCGCTATGGTCGGTGCGCCCCCGGTGGGGGCTTGGCTCCAGAACACGAACCACAGGAAGATCCCCGCATAGGTGGGGGCCGTGTTCTTGTACCACGGTGCCCGGTTCTGAGGTGGATTCGGCTTGGCCATGCTGAGGTAACTGGGTAACGCTCCATTACTCATGATCGGCTCTCCTTAATCAAAATGCTCCCACTCGGTTTCAGCCCACGCACGTGTGAAACGGGTGATCTACGGGATCGGCGTACCGCCAGCCTCAGAGACAGGGAAAGTGCGCTCGCGGAATTGGTCCCCCTCACCCGTTCGAGCGATGCTCTTGTGCACGCGTTTTCTCCCCGTGGCTCCTGATAGCCGCCGTGCCGGTGTTTACCGAACCTGTAACTGCGTCACAATAAGCCGACGCCGGGCCTTACCAGCCTAACAGTTTACAGCCCGGCGATTCGTTAGGAAACAGAAAAATGGACTCTACTTATGCCCGGTACGTCAGGCGGACGCGGACCGCCAGATACGTGTGGACGATGGCCACGATGGCAAACACCAGAGCGGTCCAGCGGTGCGCCGCCATCGCAAAATGCTGCCAACTCGTCCCCAGAAAGTGGAACATGCTGACCACGATCGAAAGAACCAGCGGCAGCGCCAGGAACATCAGCAGCCAGAAGGTCGCCTTATACCCCAGCACGGCATAAGGCGTGGACCTCTCCTCGACGGGGACGGCCAAGCGCGTCGTGCGCCGCAACAGGCGCTGCATCCACGGGCAGTCCTCGGCCGTGAAGCGGTTCTCGCCCGCCCACGTCACCGCCAGAATCGCCAGGCACAAGGCGAAGACCGGCGCGAACGTGGCATGAATCATCATCAGGTAGCCCGAGATATGCTCGTCGTGCACCAGCACGGGCCAAAAGCCCGTGATTGCCAACACGAGAAAACAAATCAGCGATACGAGGTACGCCAGCTTCTTCAAAGCCCCCAAGAGACTGGCCCGCTGCTCGATCAGCAGCAGACTGAACACGTGAACGCCGCCCTGCACCACGTTGCGAGGCCCCCCCGTCGGGACCAGGACCCAGTGGGCAGCGACCCCCACGAACGTCATCACAAGAGCGATATCGGCGATCGTTTGAAACATCCTAAGCACTTCCCCAAGGACAGTCTATTTTTCCTGTTCCGCCAACACACGGGCGACCGCGCCCAGCGCCCGCAGCCCATACAGCAGCAGGACAATTCCGATCAGAGCCGTCGAACCAATGGCCACGACCTTGAACCACGGACGGAACACGAATGAGGCGGCGAACGCCCACGTCCGGCCGTGCGGCACCTGCTGGAACTGGTACTGTATTTTGGTCACGTTGCTGACGTCTCTGATCGGCGAGTCCACCGCCACCTTGCCAAAGAAGAACGCGGAATCTGTGGAATGGCAAACCGTACACTTGCCCACGCCGAGCGATTGAGCGGCCGGGCGAACGTTGTGACCGATCGGCCAAGTGTAGGCCGTCGCCGCCGGATGGTCCTGCTCGATGGCGAGCGTGCCGCCGTCGTTGAGCCGGTAGAGCGTGCCGCCGGTGACGTACACGGGCTGGCCCTCCTTGACCGACCCGGCCAAGGCCTTGAGCACCTCGATGACCTGGGCTTCCTTGATCTCGGCCCAGTCGCCCGCCGCGGTGAAGGTCAAACCCTTCAACAACGGGCCGACAACGCTGGTGACCGACGCCAATTCCAGCGGCCGGACATCGCCCTTGTCGTTGATCGCGCCCCAATAAGCAGGCCAGATCATCTTGTGCGGGCCGATCTGGCCCTGCGCGGCGGCATTGCTGTCAACCGGCGTCTGCTTCGCAAAGACCGGGTACAGAACATGGGGCAATGCACTGGGCGACTTGTTAACCGTGCGGCTTCCCAGACCGTGGGCCTGCGAAGTCTTGACGCGGAAGGTCGTATCGCCAGGCCAAGGGCCCGAATGGCAGGCCGTACAGGCCAGTCTCTCGAAGTGAACCGTGGGAATGCCTTTGTGCAAGGGCACCGGCGCCCCGAGCCGGCCGCCTTCCGGACGATTGCCGCTCTCATCGCCGAGGTGGCAGCCCTTGCAGCTCGTCTTGGCCGCCATGGGGTTCTCGTTGGCTTCGCCTTCGTAGCCGCGAATCGTATTGTGCTCCAGCCCTTCGCGGTGGCAATCGACGCAGGTCAGTCCGGCCGTCAGGTGCACATCCTCATCCTCCTGCCACTTCTCGTTGCCACACCGATCCACATTGATATCCGAGTGGCAGAAGTAGCAGCGGGAGGACGGGATCTTGCCGCTGACGTTGAAAAGCACCTGGTTCTTCTCGTCGAACGCGCTGGATTGGTACGTCACGGTCGGAATCAGGGGCTTCTTTTTCTCATCCATGACCATGTCCGGCATCAGGAAGTCGAAGGTGTCGTCCATCTCCTTGGCCGAGCCGCTTACGGTCGCAAACGACGCGGAGGCTGTCGCCGCCCACCGGAAGCTTTGCTTGGCGACCTGGGCGGTGTACTCCGCCTGGTCATGGTAGGCATCGCGGTCGTGGCAGCTCAGGCAGTTAATCTCCAGCTTGCCGGAAACCATCTGCCTGGGAATCTCGTCATCCTTCTTCGTGTCGATCTCCCCCGCCCCGCCGCCCGGCATCTGCCGCCCGAAACGCTGCGTAAACTGGAACGGGGTCAGACCCACCTGGTCGGGTCGGAACGTCCCGGGCCAGGCGCGATAGGAAAGCGGGATCTGGGTGCCCGTCGTGACATCCGCGTAGATCCACGGCTGCCCGGGCCGGCCCGCCGGAACATTCGCGTCGGTTGCGTTGAAATGCCAACCTTTTTTGATGATGTCGTAGTCGTGCTTGTAAATGTGGCATTCGGAGCACGTGCCCCGCATGGAGAACGGCATGGCGGGACTCGCATCTTTAGTGATCTTGTCGCCCAGCTTGCCGGGCTCCATCGACTCCGCGTAGAGCGGAATCCGATGAACCCCCGGCGTGCGGGTCCCGTCCCCTCTGGTCGTTACGACAGTCGAGGCAGGTTCGACCGCCAAGCTCGCCGTAACCAGCCACGCCAGCACGGACGGTACACACAATCCGGCAAAGAGCGCCTTTCTCAAGGTATTCACTTCCTTCCAGTGCATATCAACTGAATTCGCCCAAGCCCGCGCCGCTTGGACACGCTGCACATCAACCCGGCTCGGGGCCCGCACCAGCGCCGCCTTTCGCATGTCCTGCCACCCGGGGTAGGAGATTGCTTCATCGCTCCGCTCCTCGCAATGGCATACACGAGCGCCGCCTGTCATTGCGAGCGGAGCGAAGCAATCTATACCCGTACGATCTGAAACCGGGTACTTAGACCTTGAACTCTTCCGGCTTGATCTCCAGCCGGCGCGCCGCCTCGACGGCCTCGTTGACCTTCAGCACCATGACCGCCGTCTCGTAACCGACCTCGCCCGGGCAGGTGAGCTTCGCCTTGCCCTGCATGGCGTTGAAGAAGTTCTCGAGGTGCGGTCGATGGTACGGAATGCCTTCCATCTTGACCGGGATCTCGTAAGCCGGCGGGGCCAGCGTTTCCCGAACGTCCAGAACCACTCCCGTGGTCGCGGGCTTCGGCTCTTCCTTCTTCGGCTCGTTGATGAAGCCCAGCTTGACCCACTTGTCCCAGTCGGGGACACCGGCGCCCTGCTCACGATAGACCGAGCCGCGTGCGGCCGATTCCGAGATCGCCAGCGTGCCCTGGTCGCCCATGAAGGTCTCGTAGTACCCCTGGTTGCTGTTGGTCGTCAGCACCTGGTAGAACGCCCGAACGACGCCTTCTTTGGTCTCGAAATCGAAGATGGACATGACCGTGTCGTACCATTCGTGCGTCTTCTTGTCGTAGTAGTCGGTGCCGCCGCTGGCCATGACGCCCTTCGGAGTGGTGCCGAGGAACCAACTGTAGATATCGATCTGGTGCGAGCCGAGATCCACGATGGGACCGCCGCCCAGCTTCTTATACCACCGCCAGTTGCGGAACTGCTCCATCGAGGTGAAACCATACTTGTTGAGGGTCGCGTCATCCATGACCGCGTTCTTCGGCCAGCCGAGGGGCTCCTGGGCTCCCCGGTTCCACTGCCCGTTGATCGTCGTGATCCGGCCGAGGATCTTCGCCTCTTTCAGCAGCTTCTCATAGCAGTGGACGTACCGCGGGTTGCTGCGGCGCTGGTGGCCGATCTGGAGAAGCTTGCCCGTCTTCTTCTGGGCCTCGACCATCTGCCTGGCCTTGGCCAGATCGTTGGACATTTCCTTCTCGCAGTAGACATGCATGCCGGCCTCCAGGGAGGCGATGGTATGCTCGGCATGCCAGAAGTCCGGCGTCGCGATGATCACTGCGTCGATCTTGCCCTTCTCCTTGTCGAGCATCTCTTTGTAATCGACGTAGGCGTTGCACTTGTGCCCGTACCGGCCGAGAAGGTTGACCATCGCTTTCTGATTGTAAGCCGTCCAGATGTCGCAGACGGCCTTGAACTTCACGTTCGGGATCTGGCGGCAGGCGTCCATCAGGATGCGTCCCTCGGCCCCCGCGCCGAGCAGGGCGACATTGATGTCGCTGCCCCCACCGCTGGCCGCGGCGAACATCCGCGAGGAAAAGGCCAGGCCCGCGCCGACCGCCGCCGTGGACCGCAGGAAACTCCGCCGATTGATACCACCCTGTTGTGTCTTTGGCTCGCTCATTGTACCTCTTCTTGCTCCAAAAATCGAACTTCACAGTTCATGACGGTTGTAGTTTAGCCGGTTATTATCGTGACGTTCCAAACGAGTGTCAAGCAAGACAGCCGTTTTTTTGCGCCGTCCGATAACCTCCGGCACGCTAACTGTTGTGTTGCGCAACGCAGAACTTCGTTACAAGTTTGAAGTGGCAAGTTTGACGTTGGAAGCATGTCGTTGCGAGGAGCGCAGCGACGAAGCAATCTCAATCCCCGGGGTGGCAGATTGCTTCGCTGCGCTCGCAATGACATACGTCACATTTGACACTTCGGGCTT
>CAYHAJ010000129.1:0-10999 GCA_964354535.1 uncultured Pirellulales bacterium | reverse complement strand
CCCCGGCCGCAAGGTCTTCGGCAAGGCCGTTATCGCGCCGGATACTGACCCCAATGACGAGTACTCTTGGTTCCAGGGGAGTGCATTCACCGGACTCTTTGACGGCAAGGGTCACACGATCTCGCACCTGACAATCGAGGGTGGCGGTTATGTGGGCCTGTTCGGTCGCTTGGCGGGCGAGGTCAACAACCTGGGGGTAGTGGATGTCAACATAACCGGCTCGGGTAGCGATATTGGCGGGCTGGTGGGCCAGAATAACGCGCGAAATGTGACCCGATCCTACAGCACGGGGGTAGTGACGGGCACATACCGTGTCGGCGGGCTGGTGGGATCCAACGCCGGTGGTGTGACCCAGTGCTACAGCGCCAGTGCAGTTGGCGGAAGTGGAGATTATGCCGGTGGGCTGGCGGGGTACAACTCTGGTACTATGACTCACTGCTATAGCACCGGCGTGGTCGCTGGCCAGAGCTATATCGGCGGGCTCGTGGGGTACAACCTTGGCCGCGTGGTGCACAGCTACAGTGCCGGTGTGGTCAGGGGCACTGGAAAGTATGTCGGGGGACTGGCGGGAGGTGCTTCCTGGCCGATTGTTTTGTACGAGTTCAAGGTTACCAGCGGCCCGAATCCCGCGACCGATTGTCTCTGGGACACCCAGACTTCCGGGCAGCCGACCAGCGCGGGGGGCACAGGCAAGACCACGGCTCAGATGCACAACCCAGACACGTTCAGACTTGCGGGGTGGGACTTTGTGTCTGGAGAGGATGGGCCGAGCGATATCTGGGCCATGCCTGAGGGCGGCGGATATCCGGTTTTGTGGTGGCAACTATCGCCGTGGCCAAGCCTGCCGACCTTCTCCGGAGGTACGGGCGAACCGAATGACCCTTATACAATCTCGACGGCACAGGACCTGAACAGTATCGGTTACAATCCAAGACTCATGAAGTGCCATTTCAGACTCGTTGCGGATCTCGATTTGACAGGCTTCAACTTCTATCCGATAGGCTGGTACTATCCGTATCGTGGCGTCTTTGACGGCAACAGCCATACGATCTCGGGTCTGACGATCCGAGGCAAGGACTGGGTCGGCCTGTTTGGCATATTGGACTCGGGAGCGGAGGTCAAAAACCTGGGTGTGGTCGATGTCAACATAGCTGGTTCAGGCGACTACCCGAGTCTGACCGGCGGGCTGGCGGGCTGGAACCGAGGTACTATGACTCGCTGCTATAGCACAGGTATGGTCAGTGGCACCGGTCAATGGGAAGGGAGTGTCGGTGGGCTGGTGGGGGGCAACTCTGGTCCTATGGCCCAGTGCTACAGCAGCGGCATTGTCAGTGGCGCTGGTAACTACCTGAGGGTCGGCGGGCTGGCGGGCTCCAACGGCGGTACCGTGAAGCAGTGCTACAGCGCAGGTACGGTCAGCGGCACCGGTGGACACGTGTCTGTCGGCGGGCTGGTGGGGAACAACGTCGCAGGCAGCGTGACCCACTGTTTCTGGGACATCCAAACGTCCGGGCAGGCCACGACGCCGTGGAGCGCCGGCACCGGCAAGACGACGGCCGAAATGCAGACGGCCAAGACGTTCCTCGATGCCGGGTGGGACTTCGTGGGCGAGACGGCCAACGGCACGGCGGACCTCTGGTGGATTCTCGAAGGGAAGGACTATCCGCGCCTGTGGTGGGAAGCCGCGAAGAAATGAAACCGCAAATCAACGCGGATGAACGCTGATAAGCCACCGGGGGGCGAAAGACGGAATCCGAATGTCGATTCGTGTCCCCGGTCGACGCGGCTTGTCGTGGGCTCGGGTCGGTAGTACAATCATCACCCTCAGGAGACCGACAGGAAACCGGGGTCGGAAAATGGACCAGAACGCGATTCGAATGCTCGTGCTCGAATCCGCCGTCGAGCGGGACGGGCGGAAAACCATTTCGTGTGCTCGCGCCTTCGAGATGCACCGGCAACACAACGTAGCGCTGGCCGATATTGGCAGAATCTGCGACGAGAACGACATTCGAATCTGCGCGTGCCAGTTGGGATGCTTCCGGTAGTCGCCTGAGAGATGAAAGTGATCGTCATATCCGGAGCCTCGTCCCGGGTGGGCAAGACTACCCTGGCGCTGGGTCTGCAACGTGTGCTGCCCGGCGCTCAAGTGGTGAAGATCGGCCATGGCCCGCGCAAGGCGCGGATCGACAATCATTTCTACGAGGTGGGCACACCCTTTTCCACCATCCAGAAAGACCATGCGGACATCCGCTGGCTGGTGATCGAGAGCAATTCCATTCTGCGGGAGATTCAGCCGGATCTTGTGATCTACCTGGAGGGTTCGCATCCCAAGCCCTCCGCGGCAGAGGCGCGACGCCGCGCCGACATCGTCTCCGGGCGGAAGGTGACCGACGAGGATGCCGCACGGCTGGCCACCAGGCTGGGCATCACCCCCGATCTGATGCGGACGATCCTCCAGCTTGTTCCGGGAGCTTCTGGGTCGATCCGGTGAGCACCCGTGCCAACTCGCGGCCCTTTGCGGTCCGTAAGCTGGGCAAGATCGACTCTCCGGCCTCGACTGGGGTAGTGCCGGCGGAAGGGTCGGCCAGTCGCGCTAGTTGCTCGGCATCCCACAAGACTCTCGATTCCAGACTGTCTTCGACGTGGTTTGCGCCGTGGTTGGCAACCAGTTGGCAAATCTGTTCAGCTTGCTCCGCGTCCACGCCGCAGTTCGTGAGGATCGCGCGCACGGCGGACAACTCCTGGTGCTGTTCCGGGCCTTCGGCGGATGCAAGACACGGCGTGACGAGCGGATGCAAAATTGCCGTGGCGTTGACCACACGGGTATCCGCCGGTTCGCCGGCGAGGATTTGCTGCGCGTTTCGAAAGACTGCGAGGCTGTGGTTGATCCTGCGCTCGTCGGAGCCGAGAGCGTTCTTCATTTCCTTGATGAGCTTCTTGCACAGGAGACTCTCGGGATCGATCACCGCTCCGAGACATTGCTCGGCATGTTGGCACCATTGGGCACAGCCGAGATCCAGCTTGGGATTGACGATCATTTGGCGGCAGTGGGGGCATTTCACGCTCGGCTCATCGCGCCAGAACTCGACCGCGGCGCCGCAGTGCGGACAGGGAACGTCGAAGATATCGCCCAGTTTCCAGAAACGCAGGTCCTGACCCGGACATCGTACCATCGGTCCAACCTCACCATATACATCGATTCTTCCGGTGATTTCTTGTACGCCGGTCACGGGCGAGTGTTCCGGAGGGCCGTAAGAACTTCCTCGATTGATTGTGGCTGCGTTGCGGCGAGTCTCCTGGTCGGAATAGCTCCATAAAGCTGCTGGACCTCGTCGGCCAGTTCCTCGCGCACGACCAGCAACAATACGGCGTCCGTAAAGGTCATCAGACGATCGACCGCGGCGTGCCAACCCTGGCACGCCAACTCCAAAGGCCCGTACTCGTCCACGATGATGAGGTCCGCATCCTTCGTCGCGACTGGACCGAAAGCGTCATTGCCGAGTGCCAGCCCCTCGACGGTGAAGTGAAATTCGCGGTCTGCGCCAGGTCCGGTCTCACGCCGTGCCAAGACCTTCCGTTCGCCGCTGCGGAGGTTGACAATATCGAACCCCGTGAGCAAATCATTCACGTAAACGGACGGCGCCAGGCATCCGGCTATTACAAATCCATCCGTACGAGCCATCTGCATGAGACGAGCAGCGCTGGTGGTCTTGCCGGAGTGCTTCGGCCCCACCCACAAAATGAGCGACGAGGGTGCTAATGGCGCCAGTTTTTTATCAGGTACGTGGAGCATAGCTGAGATAACAGGTGACGATACCAAGCACCCACAGTCCGGCGGTGAGGACCATGACGGCTCCCGGAGCCAGTGCCGCTCGCCAGGCGAATAGCGTGGGGATGGTGACCTTGGACTTTTCGCTGTACCGCAGAGTCAACGGTACGAGGATGGCACAGGCGATCGCGGCCATGCTGCCCTCGACACCGATATGCTCCAAGACCTTGCCGAAGCCTCCCTGGACCCAGTGGTTGTAGCGGGCGACGTAGGTGATCATCAGCGCGAAGGCGGCGTAGTTGGCGTAGGTCGCCAAGCCGGCGGCCAACCAAGCAGTTCTGATCTTGAAGACATGGAAGAACACGTCGTAACACACGCCCATCAGGACGATGCCGAGCAGATGGCAGGCGAAGAACGGCGCGTTGAGGAACTTGTACAGCATGGCAAACGACGCGATGAGCGTCGCCATGCCGGGGCGGGGAAAGCACGCTCGGGCCAAGGTCAGAATCACAAAGCCAAGGGCGGTAAGTGGCACCGAGGCATGAGGGACATTGGCGCTATACAAGGCATTGCCCAGCGTTGCCTCGGAAATGCCCCAGATGCCGCCGAAGAACAACACTCCCAGGACGTATGGTCTCCTCATGTTCGTACTCCTTCACGCCGCATCGGTTCGCCAGTGGTTGGCGATTCCGTGAGGTCAATCGAGATCGTGTTCATTCACGACTCCATCGTTGTTCACATCAGCCTTCTGCCACGCCGCGTTGAACGCCGCGAGATCGGTCACATTCACCGTGCCATCCTGATTCAGATCGGCCGCCCGGTAGACCTCACTTTTGGGCGCCGTGGCCGGCAGGAGCAACTGCTCGACGAACAGGCTGCAATCCCGGAGATCGACGTTGCCGTCCAGGTTCAGATCGGCCGGGCAGAGTTCCACCAGGCTCCTTGTGCTCACCGTCAAGAGCTGATAATAGTCGAAGCCATCGCCCAGGTTTGTATACTGTTCGAGCACGCCGGTGACCGCCCGGAAGCGCTGTGCCGGCTGGATCGCGGGCAGGTACAGATCGGATTTCTTCCGGTCCCCGTTCAGGTAGTCGCTCGCCCAACCGATAGCGCCGGCGTTATTCGGCTCCCGGAAGGACTGGAGCTCATAATTGTCCTGAGCCTTGCCCAGCCCCTGCTTGACCACGACCACGTCACGAATTTGCAGGAGCATGGACTCGAACCGCTCGGCGCCGTGATTCGCCACGATCCAAGCATCTTGTGCGAGCGTGTACTCGGGCGCCTGGATCTGGTTCACGTCCAGGACGGTGGGGCGGGGGAGAGTGTGGCCGTGGCTCACGACCTTGAGGATCGGCCGGGAACCATCCGGGTTCTGTTCCCAGTATTGCAGCAGCGTCGTCCCCCGGAACTCCTCGACGAAGATCTGCTGGAACTGGACCCAATCCCCGACGTTCACGTTCGCAAAAGCGTCGCTGGTCCATCCCTTGACCTGGATAGCGGCCCAGCCGTCGGCGACATTGGGGTCCTGCACGAACAGCCGGGGTCGGCCGCCGGCCTGCCTGGCAACCACGACACCGCCGGTGCAATCGATCACCTTACCGTTGTAGGCACTGGCGCCGTCCGGGGACTCGGTGTACTGAACCTCTCGGATGGGCAGAACGCTCTGGGCCGCGAGAGCAGGGAGCACGCACCCAATGCAAACGATCGAAGCTCCAATGATCCTATGCGTTCTGCTACCCTGTGCTATCACGCCGGTCCTCCTGCAAATCGTAAATCATCAATCATAAATCATCAATTCAATAAGGGTACCAGTCCGGATCGTCCCGGGGCGGCGCCTCGAACTCCGGCGTCACCGGCCACCGGTCTTTCCAAACCGTTTGTTTCCAGATCACGTGGTAGTCACAATAGAGAATGAACCCGCCGAGGGCCCCTGCCGACCGGGCATGGCAGGCGCTGAACGCCTTGGGGTAGCTGCCGCAATTGCGACCCGCCGAACGATTCATCGTGCTGCCACCATATCCCTGGCGGGGATCGAGCAGTTGATCGAAGAGCAGAATCACGCGCTCGGGCGTCTTGATCCGCGCCGTATCCAGGAAGCTGGGCATGTCGTTGCCGCCCGGCTGCCCGTAGGGGGGCCAGCAGTTGGCATCCAGCTCCAGGCAGGAATTCATGGCATACGAAAAGAACCCGTTCCGCAACGGCTTATATGAATACAGTGTCTCCGGAGCGAGCCTGGCGGAGGGGCATTGAAACGCCGACTTGATGCCGGGATATCCGTCCCGGTCATGGTCGCGCCACGGTCTCTCGCCCATCAAAGGGGCGACCACATCGACCCAGCCGAACCAGTAGTCGGCAAGCTCCTCGCGGGTGAACGGTTTTTCATCACCGCTGCGGTCACGACCATCGGTGTGAGGATAGTAGCCCGAATTCTCCGAAGCATACGCCGCGAAGGCCAGGCCCCACTGGCGGAGCCTACTCTGGCAGACGGCCTGTCGGGCGGCCGACTTGGCGCGGCTCAGCGCCGGCATCAGCATCGCGCAGAGAAGGGCGATAATGGAGAGGACCACGAGCAACTCCACGAGGGTGAAGCCGCGCGAGGATGCTTGCGCGTTCGTGTGCATCCGATTACACATCGGGACGCATCCTGAATCCGTTTTTCGGTTGCGCGGCTCGTTTCGTCTGTTTATAGGGGCGACGCATGCGTCGCCCCTACGGTTCCTGACGCTGCTATGTTGCATGTCCGTGCGGGCCCGGTCAAGCCGCCTATTTCCTTAAGATTTTGATAGTACGGCGGGAACCGGGGCCGGTTTGCGGGGTTTCTGCGTTTCCGCACAGAATTTGGCCATCAGCTCTTTGGCGATGCGGGTCTGTTCCGGCGAGCCATCCATTCTGACGAAGGCGGTCACGAACTCCAACAGGCTGGGATCGGCGGGATCGTCGCCATAGTGGAGGGCCGGGTTGACGAAAGCGGCGTTCAAGCCATACTCTATCGCCTTGGCCGCGTAGGCCCGGCAGACCCCGATGGCCCGGCCGGGTAGCTCGCCGGCGGCCGTATCAATCCGAAGCAGACCATGTGACCGTTGTGTGTGTGTGTTGGTTCTGAGTTTCCGGATTGCTTCGAACGCACTATAGGTGCGTCCGCGACCGCCGGCGAGCGTCGGCTCGTCCTTAACCAACGGCACGGCCCCGACATCGAAGAAGATCTGCCCGGGGCTGAAGCCATGTTGATTGACTGCTTTGTCGAGAAGTTGGTTGGCAATATTGCAGGCCTCGTCCACGCCGGGGCAGCCTGTGGCCGGTTCGCCCAGTGCGGCTACGAAGTTGAAGTCATGCTCTTTCTTGAGCGACAGCAGTCTGTCGGCTGTCTTGACTCGAATCGAGCTCAACAGAGGTGTCCGGACCGGTTGATTCGTGTCGTACCATTCCTTCAAACCAACGCTCAGGACATCATCGAAACGGCTGTCCACGCACACGGGCACTCCCCGGCCCCAGTGACGGACCAGCCGGACATACTGCTTCATCATCTTGACGGCGAGCTGCCCCTCTTCATCGCTGAGGGCATCGACATTGACGGCGATATAGTCCGCCCCCTCGTCGGCCTGGCTCCGGATCAAGGCCCGGAGGTAGCCGACGGGACCGACCTGCTGGTGGAAGGCTGCTTCACCCAGGTCGAGGATCTCTTTCATCACTTTGCCCGTCTTCGCATTGGCGGCGCTGATCTGGTCCCCAATGGAGATCAGCGGGCTCTTCTTCGTGTGGTCCCGGGAGAACAGGTAGTTGAGGATGGAGGAGGTATGCCGCAGAGCCGGATCCCGCGGCTTGTTGATGGTCTCTCTCAGACGCGGCACGCCTTCGCGTTCCACGAGAGCCGCGTCGTAGATTTGCTCGCCGACGCAGATGCGATCGAAGTTGTTGCCGCAACGTCCATCCACGGTGGAATCGCCGCAGGGGGCGTTGCTCAGGCCTTTTTCACAGCCGCCCATCGTGCAGCAGCCGAGGTTCTCCGGCAAGTAGCAGTCGCCGCAGTCCTGGCAGTTGAAGGCGGCGAACTTCATGGCTTTCTCCATCGTGGCGAACGAGCGGTACGCGAAGCCTGTTCCCTTCCCGGCTCCGGCCCGGCGCAGGAAGCCGCGTGCCAGCTTGAAGCCCCGGTGTTGGGGATCGAGGATCAGCCGGTGCGTCAGGTTGAAGGCGCTCTGGGCGATCTTCTTCTTCCGACGCTGGCCGAGTGTGGTACGCCGGCCGGCCTCGTCGTAGAGATAGAAAGGATCGGCTCCGGGCCAGCAGAGATTACCCTTGTACTTCTCCCAATCGCCGCCGATCTGCTCCGCCTGGCGCAGGATCTTGACGAACGTGTCATAGTCGGGCAGGCCGCCGACATCGACGCCCGCGGCTCCGAGGGCTTTGTACATGGCCACCTGCTGGGCGGCGCGCTCGATGTGGTTTTCGAGCTTCTCGCGCTGCAGCGTGGCGAGCAGCTCGTCACTGACGAAGCAGCCGGGAAGCTTGCCGTCGTGCATGAGACGTGGGGCGGGGTTCGTCGTGGTGAGCAGATAGACGTTGCCCAGCACGGGAATCGTGATGTGGTTCTCCTGGAGGTAACGCATCAGCTCCAGGGACTTCCGCCAGTCGTAGCCAAGCTGCGTGATCAGGGCTCTGGCGCCGGCGGCGATCTTCTTCTCCATTTTGTAGTACTGCTGCATCTGCGAGGCCTCGGCGTACTTGAAGGGCGACACGGCCGCGAGGGGAAAGAACTGGGTGACGCTGTCCCACTGCCCCGGACCCGCTTTCAGATACGCGGCATCGTTCATCCGCTGGATGAGTTGCAGCAGGCCGATGGACTCGACCTCAAAGACGCCCTGGGACCGAACGGGCTTATCGCCGGTCAGACAGAGAACGGACTCGACGCCTCGGGCCCGGAACGTCACGAGCGAGCTGGTGATCCCATCGCTGTTGTGGTCCTTGCAGGTGACGTGCGGGATGAAGTCGAGAGACCCCAGCAGGTCCGGAGACTTGACGCGGGTGAGCACGTCGCCCGGCTCCAGGTTGGCCACTCCGCCCGGACTCTGCGGCACGGTAACCCCCACGAAGTCAAAGCTGCGGGGAAGACTGTCCGGCCCCGCGTCCTTCGCGGCCTTGAGGAACTTCTCGATCGGAGCAAAGTTGAACGCGGGGCCGGCCGCCAACTCCGCCACCACCACAAAACCCGATCTGTTCGTCAGACTTCTTGCCAGACTTTTACCCTGCATGTGCATGCCTCCCGTTATGGGTGAGCCGAATCCTGGTGGGATCGGTGTAGATGTTGATTCTGCCGTTGCGGACGAACCCGCAGAGAGTGATATTCCATTGCTTCGCGGCGGTGATCGCATAGGACGAGACGCCGGAGACCGCGACCACCAGCTCAAGGCCCGCCCGAGCCGCTTTGGTGATCATCTCCAGGCTGACCCGACCCGACAGCGCGACGCCGCAGCCGTGTGGTAGGCGTTTCGCCAGCAGGCACTTGCCGATTACTTTGTCGAGCGCGTTGTGTCGCCCAATGTCCTCGGCGAACGCGACGATGGTCCCGTCACGGTCGAACAAGGCCGCCGCATGGGAACTGCCGGTCAGCGCGAATGTCGTTTGCAGGGGCCGAAGTTTCTCTGCGACGTCAAGAATCAGTTGTTCCGGCACCTCCAGCGAGTGCGGGCAGGCGGGTATGGCGGATAGCATCTTCTGGATGTTGCGGACGCCGCACAGGCCGCAGGAACTGGCGACGACGAGATTCCTCGCAATGCCAAGCTGGGCCGGCTCGCGGATCTCGATCCCGACGACGTTCGGCAGATGGTCTTTCGTGAAAATGGCCGTGACATCCTCCGCGCTGTGGATCATTCCCTCGGAGTAGACGAATCCCACGGCCAACGCCTCGATGTCGGACGGCGTACACATCACGGTGAAACTGCCGACCCGGTCGACCATGATCGTCAGCGGTTCTTCCACGATGACGCGGTCGGTCTCCTTCTCGGCGTGCGCGGCATCCCGAATGCGGAAGATGTCCACGCAGTCCGCGACGCGGGGCGCTGCAAAACAAGTTGGTTTACCGACGCCTGCCATTGGGCCTGCCTGCCAGCCATGCCTCTACGTCATCCGGACTGTTGAGATTGGCGAAAGCATTCGCGTTGTCAAAATGGACCGCCGTGCCTCCGACCTGAAGCCACAAATCATGGACGGCGGACTCCCCCTGGTCGAGGGCGGCACAGATTTCGTCGAGCAAATCCACGTGGACGACCGCACACAACGGGTGCCTGGCGGAGCCTTCCGTCTGGGCAAACACGACAGGACCGCCGGTGCGGGCAAAAGTGGCGATGAGCGCCGACATCTCTTTCCAGGACACTGCGGGCAAATCGCAGGGCAGGCACAGAACGGCATCGTAGCGACCCGCGAAGTAGCCCAGGGCGGCTTCGATGCCCGCCAGAGGACCGGCGTCGGTCCTTTGATCCGGGACAACCGCACAGCCGATGCGCGTGTAGGGACGCTCATCGTTCGCCGCGATGATGATCTCGTCTACGCCGGCGCGCATCAGGTGGACCACCAGACGCTCGATCAGCGTAAGATGCCCGTTGGCGGGAAGCATCCCTTTCGCGATGCCGCCCAGGCGACGGGCCTGGCCGCCGGCCAAGATCGCGCCGGCAATCCGGTAGGGGATGGTCGGATTCGTCATGACACCGCCCTGATCTGCGCCGCGCACACCTTGTACTCGGGAATCTTGGCGACCGGGTCCAACGCATCGTGTGTCAGCGCATTGGCCGGACCCTCCTGAAAATGGAACGGCATGAATAGCCAGCCTTTCGCAATCGTCTTCGTCACCTTGGCGGAGGTTGTCACTTTTCCCCGGCAGGTGGTCACCTCCACCCTCTGACCGTCGGCGATGCCGAGACGCTCCGCGTCGGCGGCGTGAACCTCCACGTAGCCGGTGGGGGAGACCTGATGGATCGCGCGGGATTTGCGCGTCATCGTGCCGGTGTGGAACTGGTAAAGCAGCCGGCCGGTGGATAACACGAAGGGGAAGTCCTTCCCGGGCACCTCGGCCGGACTCCTGTACTCGACGGCGTGGAATTTCCCTTTGCCTCTGGTGAAACGGTCCGTGTGCAGGTACTTCGTGCCGGGATGCTGCCGGTCGGGGCAGGGCCACTGGAGCCCCGCCTTGTCGACTCGGTCGAACGAGATGCCGCCGTAGATGGGGGTCAACGACGC
>CAYHAJ010000128.1:0-22546 GCA_964354535.1 uncultured Pirellulales bacterium | reverse complement strand
TGTAGTCGCCGGGCACCGTCCATTATTGCACGAATTCGGGGGTCGTTCAAGCCGACGGAGGCATTTTGTTTTGACCGGTCAGGGGGGATTCGGGTATGGTTTGGGCCGCCGTGCGCCGTGCCGGCTCGATCACGTGGGAATGGTTTGGGGGCTCCAATGCCGGATCTGATCTTGACCGAAGGATATCGACCCTCCTTGGCGTTGCGCGAGACCGAACGCGCGATCAAGTTCATCAAGGACTACTTCCAGGAGCACTTGGCGGGCGCCCTGAACTTGCAGCGGGTTTCGGCGCCGCTGTTTCTCAAGAAGGGCTCGGGCATCAACGACGACCTCAATGGCGTGGAGGCCAAGGCGGCGTTTCGCATCAAGGACGACGGCTATGCGGAGGCGGAATGTCTGTTCTCGCTGGCGAAATGGAAGCGGATGGTGCTGGCGGACTACGGCTTCGGGCCGGGCGAGGGGCTGTACACCGATATGAACGCGATCCGGCCCGACGAGGATTGTCTCGACAATCTGCACTCAGTCTATGTGGACCAGTGGGACTGGGAGCGGGTCATCACCGAGCGGGAGCGGAACCTCAATTTTCTCAAGGAGATCGTTCGCAAGATCTACGCCGTGCTGCGGGACACGGAGACGGCCGTCCATGCGAAGTACCCGCAGATTGTGCCGATGCTGCCGCAGGAGATCGTCTTTGCGCATGCGGAGGAGTTGCTGGAGCGGTGGCCGGACGTTGGGCCGCGCGAGCGCGAGAACCGGATCGTCGCGGAGCACGGGGCGGTCTTCGTGGTCGGGATCGGCGGGCCAATGGCCGACGGCAACATTCATGACGGCAGGGCTCCGGATTACGACGATTGGATCACGCCCACCGGCAAGGGCCGTCAAGGCCTCAACGGCGACATCATTCTGCGCTATCCGCTGTTGGGCCGGGCGTTTGAGATCAGCTCGATGGGCATCCGCGTCAGCAAGGATACGCTGGCCCAACAGTTGGAGATTCGCGGCCTGTCGCAGCGGCGCGAGTTCCCGTGGCACAGACGGCTGCTGGCGGGCGAATTGCCGCTCAGCGTCGGTGGGGGGATCGGGCAGTCGCGGCTGTGCATGTTCTTCCTCCGCAAGCTGCATATCGGCGAGGTGCAGGCCAGTGTCTGGCCGGTGTCAATCATCGAGCGGTGCCGAGCGGCGGGAGTCCCCTTGCTGTAACCGCCTCCGCGCAAACGAAAAGGGGATGGCTGGCAGCCATCCCCCTCGTACGTGCCTCGGTCTGCTGTTCATCCAGACCGAGGGGCGTTCGATTTGCAGCTACTCTCTGGTCTCCGACACCTCCGGGGTCTCTGCCGCACTGCTGACTTTGACTTCGGCGGGAGGCTGCGTGGGGGCGGATACCCCCACTGGATCCTCCACCGCCGGGGTCTGTTCCCGGGCGCGGTCAGTGGCGTTGGGTGTTGCCTTCATCTGTTCGACCACGGACCGGAGGCTGTCCGCTTGACCCTGGGTGCTCCTTTGCACCTGGGTGATCTGCTCCTGGAGCGACGTCTGCATCTGGCGAAGCTGGCCGAGCGAATCGATCACGGCCTGCACATCCTGGGTGACCTTGGTCTCGAATTGCACCCGCTGCTGGCCGGTGGTCCCGAGGAGGGCAGTCGTGTCCTGAAGGCCCGTCTGCAGCACGGTCTGGAGCTTGGCGATCTGCTGTTCGAGTGCCGCGATATTGTCGGCAATCGTCGCGACCTTCGCCTGGGCGTTGTCGAGACGGTCGGACCAGACCTGCTGGCTCTGCGCCAGGGTGGCCAGCCTGGCGGTCATCTCCTGGCGGCTGGTTTGGACGGCCTGGCCCAGCCGGTCCTGGCTCGTGCCCAGGGCGAGGGCGTCGAGAGAGGCCTGGCCCGTGGTCGCGGTGACGACGTCCAAGCCGCTTTGCATCTGCTGTTGGTTCTCCGCCAGCTTGGCCATCTCGGTGCCGGATGCTTGGTCGTGGCTCTGCAGGGCCGCTTGGAGGGCATCCTGTCGTGTGGTCATGGCGATGACGTCCAATGCCGTCTGGCTTGTGGTGCCGGTCAGAGTGTCCAAGCCGTTCTGCATCTGCTGCTGGCTGTCGGTGATCTTGGCCATCTGGGTCGAGGCGGCTTGACCTTGGCGATTCAGGGTCTCGCTGAGCGAGTTCTGGCCGGTGGCCACGGCGGTCAGCCCCGTCGCCACCTTGTCCGCGCGCGTGCCGACGTCAGCCACCGCGGCTTTCACCGTCTGGGTCAGTCCTGCCTGATTGTCTTTTACAGCAAGGATATCGAGCGAACTCTGGCCGGTCATGGCGGCCAGAGTGTCGAGATCCGTCTTCATCTGTTCCTGGCCAGTGGCCAGGACCGTCGCTTGCTGGTTGGCGTTGTCGCTATGAGTCTTTAGCGCCTGGTGGAGTGACTCCTGTCCGGCGGTCGCTCGGGCGAGATCCGAGGCGACACGCTGTGTGGCCTGGTCGAGGTTGTCCATTCGGCTTTGGAGGGCCTGCTGGTTTTGCCCCAGCTCCGTCGCCCGAGCGGCCAGTGCGGAAGTGCCGGCCGTGAGGCTCTGCTGTAAGGCGGCCTGTTGCTCCGCCACGCCATTGACACCGGCGCTGGTCCGGCTTGCCTTCTCACCGAGGTTGTTCTCGGCGGCCCGCACGGCCTGCTGCAGGGCCGCTTGTCCATCATTGAGGGCCAGCACGTCGAGGGCTGTCTGGCTTGCGGTGGCGGTCAGGGTGTCCATCTGGGTTCGCAGGGTCTGCTGGTCATTGGCCAACTCCGCCACACTCACGCCGACGCTCTCGTTCTGGTGTTGGAGCGTCAGCCGGAGGTTGTTCTGTGTGGAGACGATGGCCTCGGCTTTGCCGTCCAGCCCGTTGATGCTGCTTTGCAGGGTCGTCTGGCTCTGGGACACGTCCGCCAGTTTGGCCGTGACGACATCCTGGTTGGCTTTGACGGCTTCATACAGGGATTGTTGCTGGGTGGCCAGCGTGGCTACCTTGCCGGCGACGCGCTCGGTCTTGGCGTCCAAGTTGTCGATCCCGCCGCGGAGGGCCTCTTGCCGGTCCGACAGACCCGCCATGGCTGTGACAACCGTGTTTTGGTTGGTGTGCACCGTCTGGTGCAGCGCCGCCTGCTCCGCCGCTACTTCGCTGATATTCGTAGTCAGCTTATCCGTTTTGTCGCTGAGGTCCCGGACACCGCCCTGCAACGCTTCCTGGTTCTGCAGGCTGGCGGCCATCTGGCCCGTCAGGACTTCGCGGCTGACCCGCAGCGTTTCCTGCAGCGAGGACTTCGTATCGGCCAGCTCGGCCGTGGTTTGGTCGGCTTTTCCACCCAGCGTGTCAAGCCCGGTCTGGAGTTGCTGCTGGCTCGCCGATAGTCGCGTGATCTGCGCCGTGAGCTTCTCGTCCGTGAGGCCGAGTTGGTCCTTCAGAGATGAGTTGGCCGTCGTCAGATCGGTAGCCATTGTCTGCAGCAGCGTGTGGACGTTGGTGATGTCGGCACAAAGCTGTCCGTGGCCGGAGGTGAGGATCGTGAGACGCTCGGCCAGTTGTTTGCCGTGATCCTGCAGGGTCGCGTAGAGCGTGTCGTTCTTCGTGGCGAGCGAAGCGAGATCGCCGGCCAGTCCCTGGCTGGCCTGACGCAGATCGCCGAGACCGGTCTGAATCCGCTGCTGGTTGTTGACGACGGCGCCGAGGCTGCCGGCGAGCTCCCGCTGGTTGGCCTGCACCGCCTCTTGGAGGGCGGCGTGGTCCCGGGCGAGCGAAGTGAGATCCGCCGCCGTGCGCTGCGTTACTTCGGAGACCTGCGCCACGCCGGCCTGCAGGACGCCCTGGCTCTCCTGGACCTGGGTTATCCTTCTATCAAGTCCCTCGTGGCCGGCGGCGACCGCCTCCTGGAACTGGCGCTGCTCGTTCCGGACCGCCGTGACGCCGGCGGCCACCTGCTGCGTGCCCCCGTCGAGTGTCTGAAGGCTCTCATTGATCTTGCCTTGGCCGGTGTGAAGCTGGGCGGAGATCGTGGCCAGATCCCGGGCGTTGGCGGCCACCATTGCTTGCAGCTTGGTCTGGTTCTCTTCCATCCGCGTCAGTTGCTCGCCGCAACCGGCCAGGAGGAAGAGCGGGAGGGCCAGCACACTGAACAAGAGGACGACTATGACGAGTCGCCTGGTTTCGAATCCCCTGTGTCTCTCCATTGTGATTCCTTTCTCATGAAGAACCTTCTCTACCCCGCCTTGGACTTCCCATCCTCTTTTCCTGCCGGTGGATAACCCTGCTTGCCCAAGTTCCCTGTGTACCAACACTGAAAAGAGCCAAATACCCATATCCTTCATCGGCCGGGCCATTTCCAAACCTTTACTCCTTATGGGACGCGTTCGGAAGTTGGGCAGGATACAGGAGATACAGCAATCGCCCATACCGCGTCTTTCGGTAGATAGCCAGCCCCGGCACTCCAAGCGGGACGGTGAACTCGGGGAAACAACGGGAGCAAGAAGGCCGTTATTGGGTGTCGTCACGGCAGCCATCGTCCTGGAGAGACGCGACAGTTTTGAACTTGTCAGACTCGGGCCGGCGGAATATAGTCACGGCCATGAAAAAGCCCATGACAACTCTGCTCCTCGTCGTGTCTCTCGTGGTGCCGTTACTGGCCCAGCAGTGGGAGACGCTGCCCTCCGATCCGTATTTCGCGACCTACCAGCCGCTCAAGGCGCCGGCGACGGAGTCCTTGCTGCTCAAGCCGGGCGACCGGCTCGCCATCTGCGGCGATTCGATCACCGAGCAGAAGATGTACTCGCGCATTATGGAGACCTATCTGACGGTCTGCGTTCCGCAGTTGCAGGTCACCGTCCGCCAGTTCGGCTGGAGCGGCGAGCGGGCGCCCGGCTTTGCGGCGCGCATGGAGAACGATGTGCTGCGCTTTGGGCCGACGGTCGCCACGACCTGCTACGGGATGAACGACCACGGCTATCAGCCGTATCAAGAGGAATATGGTCGCGTTTATCGCGATACCGCGCGGGCCATGATCCGCCGGTTCAAGGAGCACGGTGTGCGGGTGATCCAGGGCTCGCCCGGCACCGTGGGCCAGATGCCCGCCTGGGTCAAGCAGGCCAAGGGCACGGTCGAGGACCTCAACCACAGCCTGGCGGAGTTTCGCAACATCGGGGTCCGGCTTGCCGTCGAGGAGCAGGCGGCCTTTGCGGATGTCTTTTGTCCGATGCTGATCGGCGGGTTCGAGGCCCAGCGGAACATCGGCGCGGACTACATGATCTCCGGTAAGGACGGGGTCCACCCTGGTTGGGCGGGCCACCTCGTGATGGCCTACGCCTTTCTCAAGGCGATGGGCCTCGACGGCCAGATCGGCACGATCACGTTGAATATGGCCGAGGGCAAGGCGACCGCGTCGGAAGGTCACCGCGTCCTCGCGGCAGAGGCCGGGCGGGTCGAGGTTGAAAGTAGCCGCTATCCATTCTGTGCGTCCGGTCCTGCCGACGAGGATTCCAGCATTCGTTCGGGCATGACCCTCGTTCCGTTCCATCGCGAGTTGAACCGTTTCCTGCTGATCGTCCGCAGCGCTCCGGCCGGTCGCTGCCGCGTCACCTGGGGGGAGGCCTCCAAGATGTACACGTCCGAGGAGTTGGCCAAAGGCATCAATCTGGCCGCGGACTTCGAAACCAATCCGTTCCGCGAGGCTTTCAAGCGGGTCGACGAAGCGGTGGCGAAGAAGCAGGCCTACGAGACCCGGCAGGTCAAGGATCTTTTCCACGGTCCGGAAGGAAAGGCGGACATGGACATGACCGCCGCCCTGACCGAGAAGGTTCGCACCCCGCTGGCCGACGCCATCCGCGCCGCCTTCGTCCCCGTCCGCCACACGATCGTCATCAGGGCTGAACCCTAACCACACCGACTTAAGAACGGCCTGACGACCGGAGACAACGCCCAAATTCATGGTAAGTGGCTGGGCATACACCTTTTATGTCCCGCCGGGTCGCACCATTCCTCATTCTCACCGTATGCATGATTGGACGAAAGGTCCACGCGAGTTCGGGATTTTTCTCGGACGAGCGTTACAACACCGGATCGGTATGGCACTGTAGGGTAGGGTCGGGCAAGTGGGTTTCCGCCGTTCCTCGGGCCAGGCCCTATGGGGGGGCACGGACGCCCGGGTGTCGTGGTCTGAGGCAGTGGCCGGTAAGAGTTGTCTGCCTGACGGCAGGGGGGCGACGGGAGGAGTTCTATGGGGTGGGGTGACAGAGGTCGGATTTCGTGTTGGGCAACCATCTTCATGGTGCTCGCGGTGACGGGAAACGGGTGGGCCCAGGCCCGGTGGTCCACGCCGGCTCTTGTCCAGGGCTCGGTCGTGGATGCCGCGGGGGCGGCCGTCGCGGGCGCCCAGGTTCGGCTGTACCGCGGGGCGTCCGAGGACGCCTTCTATTCTTATACGCCGGTCGCGGCGGGAGAAACCGTAGCCAAGGCGGACGGATCGTTCTCCTTCCGGGTGCCGCCCGGCCAATACACGCTACAGCTTGTGACACCGCGGGACCAGGTGGCCCGGTGGGTCGCCGAGCCCATTTCTCTCCAACTGGCGCCGGGGCAAACCGTCGACCCCAAAATCGTGGCCCGCGGCGGAGGGCTCTGGGAAATCGTCATCACGGAGGCCGGGAGCAACAAACCGCTGGCGCAGGCTCGCGTGAGCATCCGGGATCTCGCCAGCATTTCCAATGTCCTCAGCGCGACCTCCGATGCCGACGGCGTGGCTCGCGTCCGTTTGCTGCCGGGCGGCTACGAGATCCAGAGCGTTCAGTGCGAAACCTACACGTACGACCGGCAGCGCCGGGCCGTCACGATTGAGGAAGGCGACACCCGGCGGACCATCGTGACTCTCATGCCCACGGTACGCGGGGTGGTACGAGATCCGGAGGGATTGCCGGCCGCCGGCGTGCGGGTGCGGATCGTCGGCGCCGGGCGCCAGGAGGCCATTTCCGATGCCCAGGGCCGATTTGAAATTGCCTGGGATCGGCAGTTTCAGTTCCGCGACGCTCTCACGTTCTTCCTGGTGGCCCAGCACGAGCCGCGCAATCTGGCGGCCACGATGGCCATCGGCCGGGAGGCGACCGCGCTCGACGTGAAGCTTCAGGCTTGCCCGGCGCTGGCCGGCCGGCTCACGGACCTCAACGGCCGGGGCCTCGCCGGCGCGGGGGCCTACGTCACGCTGCGCGTGCCCAATTGGGGTGACACGCCCTTGTCGGAGGGGGTCACCGCCACCGGCGTCGACGGGCGCTTCGAGATTCGGGGCGTGCCGGCGACCGGCCATTGTACCCTCCACACCTATGCCGAAGCCTATGGCAGCAAGGAGACCGCGGTTCCCGTCAAAACCGCGGATGGTCTGTCGTTCAATGTCGGAACGTTGAGGCTGCCCCCGGCGAATCTTTCCATCTCTGGCCGGGTCCTGGACACGCGGGGCAATCCGGTCGCCAGTGCCATGCTCTATGGCTGGGGGGAAGGCCAGCCGGTCAAACTCAATGCCGAGACCGATGCGCTGGGCCGATTCACTCTTGATCGTGTCTGCGCGGGCAAGATCAATCTCCGCGTCGATGCCAACCTGGGCGGCGGCAAACACCTGCGGGCACAAGTGCTTGCGGATGCCGGCGCAACGGGCGTGGACATCACGTCTCGCGACCCGTTCAGCCAATGGAGCCAGGACTCACGGCCCATCCGACAATGACGGATCACAAGAGACACCTGATGCCTCTGCGCCGTCCGTGCGTGCCGGACGGCACCTCCTGTCCTTTCAGCACCCTGGGGTGCGGAGACATCGTCTGCCGATCATCAACGATTCATCATCCGTTGTCACTACGGATCAGATGTTCCGTCCCTCGCGATAGTTCGGTTTGAGGAACTGGTTGGCTTCGGGCACGTTGGTGACCTTCAGGTTCTTCCAGTCGAAATCCAGCTTCTTGCCGGCGCGGAGGGCGACGTTGCCCATGAGGACGAATTCCGTCAGCGGGCCGGCGTAGTCGAAGTGTGTGCTGGGACGGTCCTTGCCCTTGCAGGCGTCGAGCCAGTTGCGATGATGGCCCGCAACGCGCGGCAGGGTCTTGGCCGGGCGTTTGTAGGCGCGCATCTTGTTCTCGGGGATGATTCGCGGCGACCGCCCCCAGCCCTCGCCGAGGATCGAGCCCTTCGTGCCGACAAAGAGGATGCCGTTGTCTTCGATGGTCCTGCCCTGCTCCAACTCCGCCGGACGCGGCGGCATCAAACCGCCTTCGTACCAGGTGATCCGCACCGGGGCCATACCCGCGCGGGCCGGGAAGTCGAAGTAGATCAGGGAGGCGGCAGGGCACACCTCTTCCGTCGTGCCGTAGGAACTCGCTTCGATCTGGAAGCGCTCGGTCTGGTCCAGCTTCAAGGCCCAGAAGGCAGGATCCAAGTGATGGCAGGCGAAGTCGCCGATGGTGCCGGAGCCGAACTGCCACCAGGAACGCCAGCGGACCGGCGCATAGTCGGGATGGTAGGGGCGGGGCGGCACCGGCTCCAGCCAACGCGGCCAGTCGAAGCCGGCCGGGATCGGCGGCGTCTCTTTCGGACACTCGGTGAGATTGGTCCAGCGGCGGGCCCCTGTGCTGGTCCACGAGTGCACCTCGCGTACGTCGCCGATGGCGCCGTCCCAGATCCATTCACAGGTCAGGCGGATGTCCTCACTGGAATGCCCGAAGTTGCCGAGCTGCGTGGCGACACCGGCCTTGCGGGCGGCCTCGGTGACGACGCGGGTTTCGTAGACCGTGCGGCACAGAGGCTTCTCGCAGTAGAGGTGTTTGCGCTTGGCGAGGACAGCCAGCGAGATCATCGCGTGGGAGTGGTCGGGCGTGGCCAGCAGCACCGCATCGATATCTTCCTTATCCAGCATCTCGTGGTAGTCGCGGTACGTGGGGCAGGCCTGACCATACTTCTGGCGGACGAGCTCGGTCGCCGGTTTCAGACCGGCGGTGCCGCCATAGTAGAACGCGCTGTAGTCACTCTCTTCGTTGAGATCGCACAAAGCGGCGATGCGGACATCCGGCTCATTGAAGAGCTGCTTCATATTGACGATGCCCTGCCCGCCCGTGCCGATGATCGCGACGTTGACCTTCTCGCTGGGTGCGGTCTTGCCCTGCCTACCCAGCACGTGACGAGGCACGACGCTGAAGGCCGCGGCCGCCGCCACACCGCCCAACAACCCCCTTCGCGTGACGGTGGTCTCTCGACGCATGGAATCGCTTTCCCGGTCGCTCATGTCTTCTCTCCTATTTCTCCCGATCATGGATTGTCTGAGATTTGAGATTTCCGGTATGGGGCAACGAGGAACGGAGGAGTCCGAATCGACGTGACCCGACGTGAAATCATAAATAGCAAACCGTAGATCATCAATCAATTCAGGATCGCTTCTTCGCGATAATCGGGCACCACGACGTCCCAGCCCATTTTCTCGCGGACGTATTGGCCGAAACGCTGAGCGCTTTCGGCCTCGCCGTGAATGACGAAGAGCTTGCGCGGCGGCTTGGGGAGCGAACTGAGCCAGTGCAGCAACTCGTCCCGGTCTGCGTGGGCCGAGAAGCCCGGAATCTGGACGACGCGGGCTTTGACCGGATAGTTGGCCCCGAGGATGCGGACCTCGGGGTCGCCGTCGAGGATGCGTCGGCCGAGGGTGCCGATCGCCTGATAGCCGACGAACATGATCGTGCTCTCCGGCCGGGCGATGTTGTTGACCAAGTGGTGTTTGATACGGCCCGCGGTGCACATGCCGGAGCCGGCGATGACGATCACCGTTCCCTTGAGGGCGTTGATCGCCTTCGATTCGTTGGTGGTCTCGGTGAACTTCAGGTCGTGGAACTGGAAGGGCGATTCCTTGATCTGGAGCAGCCGGCGCATCTCGGCATCGAACAACTCCGAATGACGTCGGAACACCTTTGTGATCGCGCTGGCCATCGGGCTGTCCAGAAAGACCGAGAGGTGCGGGATGGTCCCGTCGAGGATCAATTGGTGGATGTGATAGAGCAATTCCTGCGAGCGCTCCAGGGCGAAACTCGGCACGATAATATTGCCGCCGGCGGCCTTCGCCGTATTGATGGCGTCGGCGATGGCGGAGCGGATGTCCGTCCGCTGGTCGTGCAGGCGGTCCCCGTAGGTGGATTCAACGAGGAGATAATCGCCGTCCCGCACCGGGTCGGGGTCCTCGATGATGGGTCGGTGCACACGGCCGACGTCGCCCGAAAAGAGCACGTTCCGCACCTCGCCGTTCTGCGCCACACTCACGTTGATGAAGGAGGAGCCGAGAACGTGGCCGGCGTTGCTGAACGTGGCCCGCACGCCGGGGGCAATCGGGAACTCCTGTCCGTACGGGACCGGTGCAAAGAGAGGCCCGCACGCCTCGGCATCGGCTACCGTGTACAGCGGCAGGTCCCCATGTGGACCTACGCGGCCCTCCTTCTTGTGCCGCTTACGTTTGTAGGCCGCATCTTCTTCCTGGATATTGGCGGCATCGAGCAGGATGAAGCGGGCGATCTCGGCAGTGGCCGCCGTGCAGTAGATCTTCCCGCGGAAGCCCTCCTTAACCAGCTTGGGCAACAGGCCGCAGTGGTCCAGGTGCGCGTGGGTCAGCAGCACCGCCTGAATGCTTGCCGGCGGCACATCAAACGGGTCCCAGTTGCGGGAGGCAAATTGGCGCTCTTGATACAGACCACAGTCGACCAGAATGCTGGTCCCATCAACCTCCAGCAGATGTCGGGAACCGGTCACGTTACGGGCGGCCCCCAGGAATCGCAATCTTGCCTGCATGCCGTGCTCCTGCATGTTGTGTCGTTTGCTCTGCGCCGGCATTCTACGGATCTCGCTTTGTTCCGTCAAGGATTCGCAATTCCGGCGGGCATCGGTGCGAATCTCTACTGCACGCGGGGCCAACGACGCTCGAAATAAGCTGCGTGCCCGTTGTTGTTTTGCCTGGCATTGTGGTACTATCTCAGGGAGATGGGCCGTCGCTGCGGCATCGCGCCGTGGGAGGTCCGTCGATCCTGGTGCCCTTGCGTTTGAGCCGACAAGCTGTGCGAAAACCCGTACGAATTTTCTGGGTGGGGGCCGGTATCGCGGTGGCGATGGGCGCCGCGTGTCTCATGATTCTGTTGGCGCGCGGGGCGAAAACCAATCCGGAGGACGTACGGCAGGCGCTGGCTCACGCCACACGGGTCGGTCGGGTCGCGATTGATTACCCGTTGGACGGGACTCTCTTTCCGCTTGAGCTTCCCCCTCCCAACTTCCGCTGGAAGGATGAGGATTCCCGCGCAGACTTGTGGCTCGTCACGCTCGAATTCTCAGGCGGCCGGGAACGTATCAATCAGTTCGTCCAGCAGCCCCAGTGGCAACCGGAGATGCCCGTTTGGGAAAACATCAAGAATGGATCTCGAGAGATGCCGGCGATCGTCACCATTATCGGCGTCAATCACAAAAGACCCGCGCAAGTCCTCTCGGCAGGTCACATCACCATCAGGACATCGTCGGATCCGGTGGGGGCACCGCTGTTCTATCGGGAAGTGAACCTGCCGTTCGTGGAGGCCGTCAAGGACCCCTCGACCATTCGCTGGCGTTTCGGGGCCGTCTCGTCCGTAGTGCCTCCGCCCATCGTGCTGGAGAAGCTGCCGGTATGCGGGAACTGCCACTCGTTCTCCGCCAACGCCGGCGTTCTGGGGATGGACATCGATTATGCCAACGACAAGGGCTCCTATGCGATCACCAAGGTTCAGGAGGAGATGACCCTCGACAGAAGCGCGATCATCACCTGGAGCGATTACCGCAGGAGCGATGGGGAGTTGACCTTCGGACTGCTCTCGCAGGTCTCCCCCGACGGCCGTTTCGTCGTGAGCACCGTCAAGGATGAATCGGTCTTCGTCCCCAAGCCCGGCCTGGAGTTCTCGCAGTTGTTCTTCCCAGTCAAGGGCATCTTGTGCCTCTATGATCGGCAGACCGGCACCTTCCAGTCGCTGCCGGGGGCCGATGACCCCAAGCTGGTCCAGAGCAACCCGACCTGGAGCCCGGATGGCAAGTACCTCGTCTTTGCCGCCACGGAGGCATACAAGCTGCGACGCGCCGGCGGCCCGCGCACCGTGCTCCTGAACCCCGCCGACTGCCGCGAGTTCCTGGAGGAAGGAAAGCCGTTCAAGTTCAATCTCTACCGGGTTCCCTTCAACGGCGGCCAGGGGGGCAAGGCTGAGCCGATCGCAGGAGCCTCCTTCAACGGCAAAAGTAACTTCTTTCCCAAATACTCGCCCGACGGTAAATGGATCGTATTCTGCCAGGCGCAGAACTACATGCTTCTGCAGCCGGATAGTGAATTGTACATCATCCCTGCCGAAGGAGGCGAAGCGCGCAGGCTCCGTGCGAACACCAAGCGCATGAACTCCTGGCACAGCTTCTCTCCGAATGGCAAATGGCTGGTCTTCTCGGGTAAGCCTGACTCCGCTTACACGCGGTTGTACCTGACTCATATCGATGAACAGGGCGAGAGTACGCCGCCGGTGGTTCTGGATCGCCTGACAACTCCCGACCGTGCCGCCAACATCCCGGAATTTGTCAATGCTTCTCCTAACGCCCTGCGGCACATCCGCGAGCAGTTCATCGATGATGTTTCCCACATCCGGGCCGCGTGGGAGTACCTCAAGTCGAATGACTACGAAGGCGCCCAGCGTCAGGCCAGAAAGGCCCTGGAGCTGAACCCCAAGAATGCCGAGGCGCTCCATTACCTGGGACTGGCCCTGTTCGGCGGCAAGCAATACGATGAGGCGATCCGGTACCTGTCGGAGGCGGCCCAGGCCAAACCCCAAGGCAGCGACATCCAGGCGGAATTGGGGGTCGTTTTCCTCGTCCAGAACCGGTTGAACGAGGCCGTGGGTCATCTGCAGAAGTCGCTGGAACTGGCCCCGAACAACGCGGAAGCGTACTTCAACCTCGGCGTGGCCATGTACCGCCGGGGCGACAAGCAGGAGGCCCTCAAGTGCTGGGCACGGGCCGTGGAGCTGAAGCCGGACGATCACGAAGCCCATTATAATCTTGCCGACGTGCTGGAAGAGCGCAAGGACCTCGACGGAGCTATTGAACACTATCGCAGGACCGTGCAGGTGAAGCCCGACCATTTGCTGGCCCAAGGGCGCCTGGGGGTGGCCCTCTGCCGGAAGGGGTTACTTAAGGAGGCGGTGCCGCACTTATCCAAAGCCGTGGAACTCGATCCCGGCAATACCGCGCTCCGCTACAACCTGGCGATCACCCTGGCGCGGTTGAAGCAGTACGACCAGGCCATAGTCCATCTGCTACAGAGCCTGCGGCTTGATCCGCGCAACACGGAATCGCTTGTGTGTGTCGCCATGTGTTATGCGGAAACGGGCCAGATCGACAAGGCTCTGAGCTCTCTGGAAGAAGCGCGCAGAATCGCCGAGTCGACAGGCGACAAGAACCTGGTCGGACAAATCAGCCGGCGGATCGAACTCTACCAGCAGAGGAAACCGCCGGACAGCAGCTCAAGTCCGTGATGGACTTTGTGGACGCCGTGGACAGGGTGGACACCATGGAAAAGACGGGGCCGGCCCAGCGTCCACCTTGTCCATGAAGTCCACTTCGTCCA
This sequence comes from uncultured Pirellulales bacterium, assembly GCA_964354535.1. Classification (GTDB taxonomy): domain Bacteria; phylum Planctomycetota; class Phycisphaerae; order Sedimentisphaerales; family Anaerobacaceae; genus PLanc-01. The sequence continues at coordinate 8,912 of CAYHAJ010000128.1, read as the reverse complement.
TGATGCCTGCGCGAAACTCACACGGACCTCTGGCACGCTGCGGCGCGGACGCTACAATCAATGTCTTTGGAGCACAAGCAGGATGCCTGAAGATAGCAAGGAACTGCGCGCCAGTTCTTCGAATAGAGCATGGCCGCTGTACGGGGCGGCATTCATGATGGCGGTCAGCCTGAGCGTGGCTTGGACGGCCATGCCCTTTGTCCTGACCCGGATGGGAGGCGTGGAACGCCATGTCGGCTACGCCCCGGCCGTCAACACCCTCGCCTATATGATCGCACTGCTGGTGACCGGCTCGCGGTTCGGCCACCTGCGGGTCCGGCGGACGACCCTGTCGGCCGCGACGGTGGCTCTGCTGGCGACCGCGGCCATGAGCTTCTGCGTTCTGTGGGTAGAGTCGCATCGCGACGCCCGTGGCTTGATCTGGATTTGGACGCTGATCGTCGCCGGGGGGGTTGGGGGGGGCGCCATGGCCCTGTACTGGCCGTTCCTCATGAGCTGGGTCTCGGCCGACTACGAGGGGGTGCGCTTGAATCGGCGCTTCGGGCGGTACAACGGCGCGTGGTCGGGCGGCGCGACCATCGGCCCGCTGATCGGCGGTGGGTTGTTCGAAGTCAACGCCGTGCTGCCGCTGTTGGCGGCCGTGGTTTTCGTGCTGCTGTCCTGGGTGCTCCTGAGCTTCGGTCGGGACGGCTCGGACCGGGAGGCCGGAAGCGTCGGGGGCGCGGGGCGAGTGCCCTCGTCCGACGTGCCCCCGGCCTCGTTGGACATGCGTCTGCTCGCCGATTGCCGCTGGATGTCCCGCGTGGCCTTGTTCAGCGTGTGCGCGTCGTATGCCATTCTTCGCTCGCAGTTTGCCTTGGTCTTCCGGGACCTGGGGTACGCGGAATCCCAGTTTGGCATGTACCTGACGATCTATGCCTTGTGCAACTTCGCCGCGCTGGTGGCGGCGGGCCGTTGGGCCTTGTGGCATTTCAAACCCGCTCTCTTGCTGGTGAGCCAGGCGCTGCTGCTGTTGACGCTGCTGCTGACCGTCTACGGCAGGGGGTTGAGCGTCTTCTTTGCCTCCTCGGTGCTCCTGGGGGTGGCTTACGGCTTTGCCTATTGCTCCCATCTGTACTACGGCGCGTCGGCGAGCCGCCGGCGCTCCGCCCGCATGGCCATCCACGAGATTGTGATCTCGGTGGGCCTCACGGTCGGCTCGTTTGCCGGGGGGTATCTGGCCGAGCACGTGGGCCTGTATGCTCCCTACTGGTTCGCCGTCGGGCTCGTGGGCGTGGGCCTGATCGGCCAGATGGCGATCCATATCGCCGCCCAAGCCGGAGTATCTGTCGCTCGGCAACCCGCTGCGGCGACGCCCGACGCCCAGCCGCCCTCCGGGGGCTGAGACAATCCCGGATGGGAGTGCGCAGACCCGGGTCTTGCCCACAGCCCCAAAACCCCAGAACCCGAGTGGGATTTCTATGCCATTTCTTCCTCCTGTCTCGGCCCCTCCCAGGAATTGGCTTTGTTTCGCACGCTTTGTCTCCCTGGGAACGCCGATCTCCCGATCGGCACGGTGGCGGCCAATTGGGTTTGTTTCGCGCATTTCCCTCGCCGGGGTCCGGCCCGACCACCCCAGATTGGCTTCGTTTTGCATAATCGTACCCATGTCCCTCGACCCCCGGCCCACGTCCCGGCGGGGAGATTGGGTTCGTTTTTCACTTCACACTTCACACTCCAAACTTCTTTGGAATTGGCTTTGTTTTGCCGAAGCCTGCTGCATGTACGATTTACCATAACTCCTTTTCCGCAAAGCACCTATCCTGTGTGTTCACTCCGAGCAAATTGGCTTTGTTTGGCGCGCATCTTCGTAGAGCCCGCCCTGAGCGACAGCGAATGGGCTGGGCATCCCCGCCCGACCTCTTGCGTGTCCGCTTTACTTGACACTTGACGCTTGACACCTGAAACTCCTTCCGAGATTGGCTTTGTTTCGCAGGAATCACCTCCTGCAAGGGACTCGGCATTCTTTCTGTATGGCGAAGGTTTGACATCTCGTTTGTTGTGACAAGAAGGACAATATGTAGGGTGGGGCTTGCCCCACCAATTCCTTTCTTGAGCCGCAATGAACACAAGAAGACGCAAAAGCGACCCGGGTCGCGGCCAGAGGTTCGCGGGTCGGAGGCGTAGCCATCACGACCATCTCTCGCCCCCGCAACCTCGTCCCATCCTTATCGACGCTTCCCGATGCCCGTATGTTGTGCAAAAATCTAAACTATCGCAGAAATTCTTCACTGCCGGACCCGTCCAGCCCGGGGCGTGTGGAGGGTAGAGGCCCGAGGAAGGAAAACGCCAAGGGCTGGCCGCATCCGGCGCCGCCAGCCCTCGTTCTTTGCGTCACGCAGGTCATGTATCGTGGGCCTCTACGGCTTGGCTGCAGGTCTCTCCGGGATGTAGAAGAACCGCACCTCGCTCAGGCCGACAGAGGGTGTGGCGCCCCAACCCTTTTCGATGGTCAGCTTGACGTATTTGGCCGAGACGCCGCCGAAGGGGACCGTTGTGTTGTGAACATAGTCGGACTTGCCGGGTGCCCGAGCAAATTCCGGCACGTTAGCCAAGGGCGTCCACGTCGTACCGTCGGTGGAATACTCGATCTTGACCGTCTTGGCCCCAAAGCCGATAAAAGGCTCCACCGCTTGATTCTGGTTCCACACCCATAGCTCGTGCAGGGTATGGACCTGGTCAAACGCATACTGAATCCAATTCGGCTGTGTGCCCTGACTGAGCCACATGTCCGAACTGGTAGTCGAGTGCCCATCGTTCTTATCGAGCCCGGAGCCATCGACCGTCTTTGCCGGCTCCATGTTGCGCTGGAAGCTGGAAGCCGTGGCAGTGATGCTCTTGATAGGACGGGCATAGGCTTCCGTGGTAAATTCCAAGACCGGCCCTTGGTAGATGGCGGGAGCAGGACTGGAGATCACGAAATCGACCCGCCAATAGTAGGTCTTGCTGAAGTCCAGCAGACCTGGGGGATCGTAGGTCGTTGCCGTCTGCCCTTGGCTGGCCAAGACGCCCTGAGGATTGGTCCGACTGGCCGTCTTGACCGCCTCGTGTGAAGTCCCGAAGTAGACATCACAACTCTGGGCGAACGAGGGCGAGATCCAGCTCAGGACCACACTGCAGGGCACATCTGAGGCCTCGGGGCGGGGCGTCATCAACGATTCCATGAGGATCCGTAGGTCTTGCTCGTCCACCACCCCATCGCCCCACGGGAGAGGGCCAATGTCGCAGAGAGCCTGGCTCTTCCCCCAATTGGCCACCAGCAGGGCCATATCTGCCGTATCGACCTGGCCGTCGCTGTTGAAGTCCACGATGGGGATGAGCGGTGCCTGCCATAGATCCCAATTGCCGTATCCGCCGGGACGGTCGGACATGAAGTACAGAGTCGAACCATCGGCCGCGATACATGGGAAGAAGTCATAGGACGAGGTGTTCATAGTCGGCCCGAGGTTTACTGCCCCACCCCAGGAATCGGAGACAGACGATCGTCTCGTCATCCAGATGTCTGCGTTGCCATAGCCGCCCGAGCGATGGGGTGCCATGCCATAACCGCTGAAGAAGAGCACGAGGCCGTCGGCGGAGATGCTGGGACCGCCGTCATGAGCGGAGCTGTTGACCATGGGCCCCAGGTTCATCGGCTGTTGCCAGGGGCTCTCCGGGGTTGCCCGGGTCGATATCCATATGTCGTCATTGCCTAAGCCCCCGGTGAACTCGGCACCGAAGAAGAGCGAGAGACCGTCGGAGGAGATACTGGGTCCAAATACATGTGCTGGGCTGTTGATGACAGGCCCGAGATTGACCGGTGTACCCCAAGGCGCCGAGACTGTTATTCGCCTTGTCACCCATATGTCCCCCCATGCACCTGTCGTGTAGTTTCCGGAGCGATTGGAGTTGAAGTACAGCGAAAGACCGTCGGTTGAGATCTTCGGCGACTGTTCGCGAGCCGGACTATTGATCGCCGGCCCTAGGTTCTCTGGTGGTCCCCAAGGGCTATCCTTTGTGGGCCGCGTTGTCATCCATAGGTCGAAGTTGCCATGTCCACCCGACCGGCTGGAGTTAAAATAGAGGGTAAGACCATCGGCCGAGATGCTTGGCACTTCATCATATGTCGAACTGTTGACCTCCAGCCCCAGGTTCACCGCCTCGCCAAAGGTGAAATCGGCCCTCCCGGGAACCGCCAGGGCGAGCAGCAGCAGGGATACGACGATCCATGATCTGAGAAACGCCATGTTCATCTCACGCCTTCCTTTCTTGCATCTACTCCAGGGGCAAGCAACCGGCGGCCCTAGGGGACGCCCCCAGGTACGTGCCGCTTCTACCCCCTCACCAACTAGTCCGGAGAATGGCGGAAATCTTGTCCAAAAAACGTTCGGCCTGATGGTGTAAGCTCTTCGCTACCTTCGTCTTTACCGGCAATCAGCGATTTGCTACACTGGCTCATGAAGATGATCACCCCAATTGCGGTAGGCAGGTTCCTATGAGGTATTCTGGGCCAACAGACATGGGCGGGCTATGCGACACCTTTCTCGCCACGCACTGGTCTCTGATTGATGATATCCAAAAGCGGCCGGACAAAGACCGTGCCCTGATCGGCCTGCTGTTGGAACGGTATTGGAAGCCGGTCTACTGCTGTCTGCGCCACAAGGGTTATGACAACGAGCAGGCCAAAGATCTAACCCAGGGCTTCTTTCATGAGGTGGTACTTTGTCGAGACTTAGTGCAGCGGGCGGTGCCATCTAAGGGTCGCTTCAGGTCGCTGGTGCTCCATGCCCTGGATCAGTATCTCATTGACGAGAGACGCAAGGAAGGGGCGAAGAAACGAATCCCGGAGAGCAAGCTCGTTCTGTTCGATATCGCCGCCCCCCCGGCCCTGCCACAGACGACCTCCACCCTGACGCCCGAACAGTGTTTCATATACGCCTGGAAGACGACGCTGTTGGAGCAGACGCTGGCGGAGGTCGAGGCGGATTGCATCAAAGATGGATTGGACAAGCATTGGGCGGCCTTTCACGATCGTGTCGTGCAACCGTTGCTGGAAGAGAAGCCATTCGTGTCGATCCCGGAGATCTGTGCACGCCATGGAATTGACGGCGCGGCGCGGGCTTCGAACATGATCGCCACGGTCAAGACCCGGTTTCAAGCGGCCCTGCGGCGACGGCTGCGTAGTACCGTGACCTCAGAAGCAGAAGTGGACGACGAACTCCGGGAAATGATCGGGTATGGATGACAGGCAACTGTTTGGTGCGGCTCCCGAAGGTGTGGACCGTCTCTTGTCGCTGGGTCTGCCCGCCGAGGACGGCACAGAGGCTCCCTCCGGGAGAGCTCTCGGTGATCTCGTGGAACGTGCCGGCAGCCAGATCGGTCGGTATCAGTTGCTCTCCGTCCTCGGAGAAGGCGGGATGGGAATCGTCTATCTCGCCGAACAGGAAGAGCCCGTGAAGCGCCGCGTGGCCCTGAAGGTTATCAAGCCAGGCATGGACACCCAACAGGTGGTGGCCCGCTTTGAGGCGGAACGCCAGGCCCTCGCTCTATTGCATCATCCGCACATTGCCCAGGTATTCGATGCCGGGACTACCGAAGCAGGCCGCCCGTACTTTGCGATGGAATACGTGGAGGGAGTCCCGATCACGAAGTACTGCGACAAGCACTTGCTGGACACGCGCGCACGCCTGCGGCTGTTCCTCCCGCTGTGCCAGGCCATCCAGCACGCGCACCAGAAAGGCATCATTCATCGGGACATAAAGCCCTCCAATGTCCTCGTGACGCTGCGAGAGGAGAAACCAGTACCCAAGATCATCGATTTCGGGATTGCCAAGGCTCTCCATCAACGCCTGACGGAGAGGACTCTGCTCACCGAGAAGGGTGAGTGGGTCGGCACTCCGGAATACATGAGCCCGGAACAGGCGGCGCTTGCTGGCTTGGACGTGGATACCCGCACGGACCTCTATTCCCTCGGTGTGCTGCTCTATGAACTGTTGACCGGCCGTACTCCGTTTGACCCCACAGAACTGCGCGGCAAGGGTTACAGCGAAATGCAGCGGATCATCTGCGAACGGGACCCCATCAAGCCCTCCACGAGGCTGGCGACACTGGGCGACAAAGCGGCGGATATCGCGAAGCAACGCAACACTACGGCGGCCCAATTACGCAAGGCGGTGCGTGGCGACTTGGACTGGATCGTGATGAAGGCCTTGGAGAAAGACCGAACACGTCGCTACGAGACGGCCGATGGTTTGGCGCAGGACCTCGACCGTCATCTGAACAACGAGCCCGTCCTGGCCTGCCCGCCGAGCACGCTCTACCGGTTCCGGAAGCTGGTGCGCCGAAACAAGGGGGTCTTCGCGAGCATGACCGTGATAGCAGCCACGCTCGTGATCGGCGTGACCGTCTCCGCCGTGTCGCTGGTGCGCGAACAACAGGCCCGTCGGCAGGTCCAGGCGCAGGCCTATGCTGCCGACATGAGTCTGGCTCAGCAGGCGCTGGCAGGGGATGACTTTGGCCGCGCCCGGCGGCTCTTGGAGGCCTTTCGGCCCGGTCCCGGCGAGCCGGATCTGCGCGGCTGGGAATGGCGTTACCTGTGGCAGGAGTGCCGTAGCGATTCCCTCGGTGAGCTCCATCATTATCCGCCTTCGGCCCAGTCGCTGGCATATTCCCCGGACGCTACGCTGCTGGCAGTGGCCGGGCTCGTTCAAGAATTCGTGGACATCTGGGACGTATCCAGTCGCACGCGAGTCAAGAGATTGCTTCCCAACGAAGGCCACCTGGTGGCCTTCTCGCCGCGCGGCGATCTGCTGGCGGCCGGCATCAAAAACGAGATTCGACTCGTGCGGACCGGCACTTGGGAGCCCGTCTGCTCGCTCAGTCTGGATGGTCGTGTTATCGTCTTCAAGTTCTCGCGCGATGGAAGATGGCTGGCTGGCTTGGGCTTCCCCAATGCAGTCACAGTATGGGACATTGATCGACGGATGCCAGTTCTCCGGATTCACCGCCCGCTGTTCAATGATGGCCGCGATGCGCATGTAGGTGCGCTGGATTTCTCGCCGGATGGCAAGGCTCTGGTTATCGGGGGCAGCGATGACCGCCTTCAGGTGATTGATTGCGCCACGGGACGAACGGAACTTGAAATCCCGCAGGGCTACGGGGAGGCTACCTTCTCCGTGGCTTGGTCGCCTAACGGGTCGATCATCGCCTGTGGCAGCGGCTACAACGGCGGTCCGATCCGTCTGTGGGATGCCGCCTCGGGCCACCTGCTGGGGGAACTCAAGGGACATACCTCCTCTATTCATGAGTTACTCTTTTCGGCCAACGGCCGGCGGCTGTATTCGGCGAGTGGTGACCAAACCATCCGGATCTGGGATGTGGAGGAACGGCAATGTCTGGCCACTCTCCGGGGCAGCAACGACATCCTCCAGGGACTAGCGCTGGCTCCGGATGGAAGCAAGCTGGCGAGCGCCTGCAAAGACGGCGTCGTCGCCTTTTGGAGCACCGAACCGCACCCGCGCGCGCGACAGCCCTGCGTCGTCCCACTAGCCGGTCGGCCTGCCTTTGCCCCGAACGGACGGATCCTGGCCGTGCCGCGCGAGCGGGCCAGTCGGCCCCTAGACTTGACCGGCGGGGAAGAAGGCGAGGAGCCCCGCCAGCAGAGAGAAGATGTCACAGGCGACCCCTCCGCACCGCAGGGGAGCTCCGCGGGCAGCACGCGAACCGTCCGGCTACTCGACCTGACCACGTTGAAAGAGATCGAGGAAATTCCCGAGCTGGGCGAGGACGTCACGGGTGTCCACTACTCACCAGACGGGACACTGTTGGTCAGCAGGTGCCGGCAGGGCCAGAGGGCCGAGATTCGGGTGTGGTCCTGTCCCGAGCGTCGCCTGCTACAAAAGTGGGATGACGCCAATGACTTGTACTTTCTCCGCTTCCAGGCGGATGGTCGTCGGCTGGTCTCCCTCAACACGAACGGGGAGGCAGTCTGGCGGGATACCCGCACGTGGCAGACCGTCCGTCGCCTTGCCATGGGCGGGGAATCCCTCGCACGGACGAGTGGCAGCTTAGGGCGGGCCGTTTCACCCGATGGCCGGCTTCTGGTGCTGGGCACGGAGACAGGCGTAGTGCGCTGGCTGGACGGTGAGACGGGAGAACCCTTGCCCGCGCCGCCCACAGTGCACCGCCATGCGGCGGTTGACATTGCCTTCACTACGGATGGCCTTCGGGCCGCCAGTGTCGCCGAAGACGGTACTGTCGCCCTTTGGGAACCGTCCTCCTTCCGACTGATCAATACCTTCAGAGGCCACGTGCATGGGGCGCGTGCGGTGACATTCTCTCCGGAGGGGGGGAGGTTGGCAACCGGGGGCGGGGCCAGCCGTGAGGCCGTCAAGCTCTGGGACTTGGCAACTTCCCGGGAACTCCTAACGTTTCCCGCGCCGGGTTCTGTGTTCCTCCTTGTGGCCTTCTCGCCGGACGGCCAATGGCTGGCCGCCTGCGCCAGGGAAGGCCCACTCTACCTATGGCACGCACCGTCATGGGAGGAAATCGAAGCAGAGGAGGGAAGGCCGGAAGGTGGACAGTCGCTCTAGCGGCCACTCTCAATGGCATTCAAGATGCGTGTGACATCACTCATGCCGACTCCCCGTCCTGTTGGACTCCGAATGGGGGTATTCTGCCACGAACAGAACGAGGTTGCAAGCGGGTGAGGTCCTTGTACAGACGCAGGCACGCGTGTACCAACGTCCATGAACGGAAAGGGCCGGTGACTCCGTTGTCCACCGGCCCTGGACCGCCTGCCAAGTGTGTGCTGGTCGCTACGGCTTCACCGGTGGGTTGGCTTTCTCGAAGTAGGTCATGAAGACCTTCAAATCCTCGATGTCCACCTTGCCGTC
>CAYHAJ010000127.1:0-17115 GCA_964354535.1 uncultured Pirellulales bacterium | reverse complement strand
GGAGACTCCATCTCCAGCGTGGCCTTGTCCGTCTCGATCTCGAAGATCACGTCGCCTTTCTTAACTTCATCGCCCGGTTTCACCAGGCAATTGACGACGGTGCCTTCCTCCATCGTCTGGCCCATCTTCGGCAGGTTGATCTCTTTCGCCATCGATGTCGTCCCCATCCCCTTCGGATTTATGATTTTCGAATTATGATTTATAATTTATGACTTATCGAATCGCCAATCATGAATCATACATCATCGATCACCAATTCCTGGCTCACTGGCCCACGGCTTGTTTCACGGCGGCCACGATGTCGGGCACGCTGGGGATACTGGCTTCCTCCAGCGGTTCGCTCATCGGCGGCGGCACGTCCCGGGCGGCCAGATTGATCGGCCGCGTGTCGAGATAATCGAAGCCGCGTGATCCATCGCCGAAATCGTACTCCATGACTTGCCCGGCGATCTCCCGGCCCGCCCCGCACCAGCAAAAGCCTTCGCTGACCGTAATCAGCCGGCCGGTCCGGCGAACGGACTCGGCGATGGTCTTGATGTCCAGCGGCTTGAGCGTCCGCACGTCAATTACCTCAGCGTCGATCCCGTGCTCGTCCGCGAGGATCTTGGCCGCGTCGAGCGACCGCATAACCATCCGGCAGTAGCTGACGATGGTCGCGTCGTTGCCGGGCCGCTTGATGTCCGCGACGCCGAGCGGAATGATGTAGTCTTCCGCCGGCACCGGGCCGGTCTGGCCGTAGGTTGCCTTGTGCTCGATGAAGACCACCGGGTTGTCGCTGCGAATCGCCGCCTTGAGCAGGCCCTTGGCATCGTAAGGTGTCGAGGGCATGACGACGTACAATCCCGGCGGGTGCATCAGCCAGGCTTCGAGTGACTCCGAGTGGTGGGCGGCGATGCACCGGCCCACCCCACCTTCCGTGCGCAGGACCATCGGGACCTTCGCCTTGCCGCCGAACATGTAGCGATTGTAGGCGCCGACGTGCACGAGCTGGTCCATCGCAATGGTCACAAAATCGACGTACATGATCTCGGCGACGGGCCGCATGCCGCGCAGGGCCGCGCCGACGGCCGCGCCGGCGATGGCCGCCTCTGAAATCGCCGTGTCGATGATCCGCTCCTTGCCAAACTCGGCCAGCAGCCCGCGTGTCGCCGCGTAGGCGCCACCGTAGAGGCCGACGTCCTCGCCGAAGATGAAGACGCGCGGATCGCGTCTCATCTCTTCCGCCTGGGCGAACGAAACCGCCTGGGCGATGGTCAGGACGTCCATGCCGAACTGGGACTTGATTTGGGCCTTGGCCTGATCGGCCGCCTCTTTCTTGGTCTTGGCCGTGGAGGACGCCACCAGCTTCTGGAACGCCTCCGTCGCCTCCCGGACCTTCTGGGCGGTGCTTTGGGCCTTCTCAACCACTTGGGCCGGATAGCTCTCCGGCACATACACGTCCTTGTCGACATCGGCCGGATTCGGCTGAGGACTGTTCATGGCGAACTGCGTGGCCGCCTCGATGGCCGCGAAGGCCTGGTCTTTGATCTGGTCCAACTCCTGCTCGGTGCAGTGTCTTTCCGAAACGAGCTTGTTCCGCAGGACGGTGATCGGGTCGCGGTCGTGCCAAGCCTTCTCTTCGGCCTTGGTCCGGTACTCGCGCGGGTCGTTGCGGCTGTGGCCGTACCAGCGGTAGGTCTTGCACTCGATCATGGTCATCTGGTTCTCTTGACGCGCCCGCTCGACCGCCTTCGTGACCGCCAGGTAAACCGCGACCACATCCATGCCGTCCACGATCAGCCCCGGCACGTTGTAGGCGGCGGCGCGCACGGCGATGTCTTCGACGCTGCTGGCGCACCCGGTTCCCTCGACCGGACTGCCGGAGAACGGCACGCTCATCCCGTACAGGTTGTTCTCGATGACTGCCACGAGCGGCACTTTCAGCGTCGCCGCCATGTTCATGGACTCGTGGAACGTGCCGGTGTTGGTCGAGCCGTCGCCGAAGAAAGAGATGACGACTTTGCCGCTCTTCTTGAGTTTCTCGGCCAGGGCCGCGCCGACCGCCGGGGGCTGGTTGCCGCCGACGATGCCGGTAGAGCCGAGGTTATTCTGCTTCTCGACCTCCGCGATATGCATCGAGCCGCCGCGACCCTTGCAGTAGCCGGTCTCTTTGCCCATCAGCTCGGCCATCATGGCGTTCCAGTGATTCTGGCGCTCCTTCTCGCTGTCGCAATACTTATTGCCGATGGCCCCGCAATGGCCGTGGCCCCGGTGGGTCGAGCCGATCACGTCGCCTCGCTCGATGGCCGCGACGGCCCCCGTGGCCACCGCCTCTTGTCCGGCGTACAGGTGCGAGGCCCCCTTGATGATGTTCTGGCCGAGCAGATCGTAGACCTTCTCTTCGAAGAATCGAATCTCGTAAATCGTTCGCAGCCAATCCTTTACGTTTGGCAGCGTGACAGTCCCCGCCCGGAGCAGCTCCTTGACCGTGGGAGCGGCTTTCTTACGTGTATCCTCGACCGAGAAACTCATGCAGCGACTCCTCAAATGAACGGTTGTCCCCACACCGGGCGGCCACCACCGAACAGCCTCCGACTGAGGGCATCAAAAGACCGCTACTATAGCAGATTCCCCTGGCCCCGACAAGCACCTGGTCGCAATTCCCGTTTTCCAGCAGGGGTTCTTGCCCCAATCGGTCTACTCCCATAGAATGGCCCTCCATGGATCGCCGGTGCGCGCCGGCGGAGAGGTAATCGGTGGGTGGATCATGGTTGGAAGACGACTATGGGCGTTCTCTGGGAAGTTGTGCAAACCGGCCTGATGTATGGTCAAAAGCGAAAGTCCGATTCCGTTGAGGACCGGGTGCAAGCCTTGGAAGACCAGCTCCGATTAACGCAGGACACCTTGCGGGCTCTGGTCAAAAAACTGGAGGAGTTGCACGGAATCGACATCGACCGCGACGGCCGGGTTGGGTAGGGATTGCTCTGTCCGGGGTCGGGGATTCGCCAGGACTTTTGACAGTGGATCGCCCCTGGTGTATCTTCTATGTAGATACAGTAGGAGACCACGATATGACCAGCCGAGTACAGAAATGGGGCAATAGCCTGGCGCTGCGGATTCCCAAGCCGCTGGCGGCGGAAGTCGGATTGAAGGACAATTCGCCTGTTGAGCTAAGCCTGTGTGAGGGTAAGTTGATCATCACTCCCTCGGCCCAGCCGACGGTGAGCCTCGACGATCTTCTGGCGAAGGTCACCAAGAAGAACCTGCACGGTGAAGTGGATACCGGTCCAGCGAGGGGGGCAGAGGTGTGGTGAGGCGCACGGCGTATGTTCCCGAACGTGGCGATGTGGTCTGGATTACCGTGAATCCACAGGCCGGACACGAGCAAGCGGGCCGCCGACCGGCCGTGGTCCTGTCGCCCGCGGCGTATAACGGCAAGGTGGGCTTGGCTCTCTTGTGTCCGGTTACCAATCAGGTCAAAGGCTATCCGTTCGAGGTCGTCCTTCCCGAAGGACTGGCGGTGAGCGGGGCCATCCTTGCGGATCAGGTGAAGAGCTTGGACTGGCGCGTCAGAGAAGCGGAACTCGCCTGTTCTCTGCCTGTCGCAACGGTGCGCGACGTCTTGCAGAAGGCCGTTGTACTGCTGTCCTGAATGGCTGGACGAAATAGGATCGATGCTATGATTGGTCATCGGTGGCCGGAGTGGTGGGACTGGGAATTGGAACTGAGCCTGCACTTATTCAAGCGCATGGCGGACCGCGGCTTCTCGGAATTGGATTTGCGGGCGATGCTTGAGCACGCGAGGGGGTATAGATCTGATATAATCGAAGGGCGATGGGTCATCGTTACGGCGTTTCGCGGGCGCACGTGGGAAGTCGTTGTTGAGCCTGACGCGGATGCCGAGCGTCTGGTCGTAATCACAGCTTATCCGTATGAGGTGCCCACAGATGAATGAGTCATATCTCGAAGTTACGTTTCGACATGGACGGCCTTTGGCGGCCTACTATTCTCTGCCACGGCGTCCAAAGGACAGAAGCCACCGCACCAAGCGGATCGAACCAGGCCTCATCATCGACTTCCGGCGCGATGGCACGCCTATCGGGATTGAAATTCTCGCACCCGAGAAACTCACTCTTGCCGTGTTCAACCGCGTGCTTCGCGACCTCGGTTTGCCGACTCTGAAGCGGGCCGATCTGGCTCCGCTAAGGGCGGCCTAGAGAGTAGCCTTGCTGCCTGTGGGCAAGATCAGAAGATTCAGAACCTGTCCTCTCCCAGTAGGGGCCGCAGGTGGTGCCGAAAGACTCGTTTGTTGGTGTCTTTCTGGCGGACCAGACCATTCGATAGACCCACGGACAAGCGAATTGGTCCGTGCCACCCAACCACGGAACCGCCTGCTGGGATCGCCTTCGAACGTGAGCAGCCTGCTTTTCTGTCTCGTCCCTTCGACCGAGCTCGCTCACGGGGCCAGAAGGGCTCGCGCCAGAGCGCCCACCGCGGTCTTGTGGTCCATCTCCTTCACCCCGAACATGATACTGATCTCGGAGGAGCCCTGATTGATCATCTCGACGTTCACGCCGCTGTTGGCCAGGGCGGCACAAGCCTGGGCCGCCATGCCGACTGCGTAGCGCATGCCTTCTCCCACCACCATGATCAACGCCAGGTCATGCTCGATGGTCACGTCGTCCGGCCGCAGCTCCTCTCGGATGCGGTTCAGGACGTGCTCCTCCTTCTTTCGCGTCAGGGTCGCACGCCGGAGAATGACCGACATGTTGTCAATTCCCGAAGGGACATGTTCGAACGAGAGCTGTTCCTGCTCCAGGATCTGGAGCAGCCGGCGGCCAAACCCGACCTCCCGGTTCATCATATATTTGCTCAGGTAGATCGTGCTGAATCCCCCGGCGCTGGCGATGCCGATGACTTCCCCGTGCCGGTATTTGCGCTGAGGCGCGATCAGGGTGCCGGGGGCCTCGGGCCGGTTCGTATTCTTGATGCAGATGGGGATCTTGGCCTGGACCACGGGCACAATGGCTTCATCGTGGAAGACGCCGAATCCGGCATAGGCCAGCTCACGCATCTCGCGGTAGGTCAGCACAGGGATCGGCCGGGCCTCCGGGATGATGCGCGGATCGACCGCGTACACTGAGTCCACATCCGTGAAATTCTCGTAGACGTGCGCCCCCACGGCGGCGGCGAGGATGGAGCCGGTAATGTCCGAGCCGCCCCGCGGGAACGTGACGACCTGACCCCGCTGGGTGTATCCGAAGAACCCGGGGAAAACGACCGTCTCCGGCACGTTCTTGAGGGCGGCCAAACGGGTGTAGGATTCGGGCAGCACCTGAGCATTGCCGAAGTCCTCACTGAGCAGCATCCCGGCCTCACGCGGATCCACATACCGCGCGGGCAGCCCCTGCTGTGTGAAGATGCGGGCCACGAGCTTGGCACAATTGTCCTCGCCCGCCGCCTTGATCGCGTCGAGGAATTGCGCCTCGTTTTCGACGCGGTTCTGGATGCGATTGCGAAGGTCTGTCTCGATCTCCGTGACTACCTCTCGGTCCAGGTTCAATTCCTGCTGGATCCCGGCGTACCGTTCCACCACCGCGGCCAGCTCGCTGTCGAAAGGTCTTCCCGCGAGCACGGCCTTGGCCAGCGCGATCAGCAGGTCTGTGACCTTGATGTCGCCGGAGAAACGCTTCCCCGGGGCGGAGACGACGACAATCTTCCGGGTCGGGTCCGCTTTGACAATCCGAACGACCTTCTGAATCTGCTGGGCGTCCGCCAGGGACGTACCGCCGAATTTTGCGACCTTCATACCGATTCCCTACCCATGCGTATTTCTGGACGAGAGCCACCACACCTTTGCCGTCACCGACCCCATAGTATAACCGCACGTCTCGTTCAAAACCAGCCCCACTGTTGAGGCACGCCCGTTCCGGTGCCAGGAATTTCTCGCCGCGGCGCTGAAATTTGACCGGGAGGGGGCCGCTCGGTAGAATCAGACGAGCCGGCGCAGCCCTGGTGAGGCTACGGAGAACATCCCGGCGTGCTTGGACAACCAAAGCAAAAAGGAGAACGCCACATGCTACAAGAATCCACACGCCAGGGGACACGCCGTATGACCTCGCGCGCGGTCAGGATCGTTCTGATAGTGCTCTCGTCATTACTGTTCGTGGCGGCGCAATCGACCGCGGCGGAGACCTCCAAGCACGGTTTGCTGCGGATTTCCGAAAACAAGCGATTCCTTGTCCATCAGGAGGGGACACCGTTCTTCTATCTGGGCGACACGGCGTGGGAGTTGTTCCACCGGCTCAACCGGGAAGAGGCCGACAGGTATCTTGCGAACCGGGCGGCCAAGGGCTTCACGGTGATTCAGGCGGTGGCCATTGCGGAGGTGGACGGGCACAAGGACCCGAATCCTTATGGTCACCTGCCGCTCGTCGAGCTCGATCCTGCCCGGCCGGCGGTGCAGGAGGGCCCCAACAACGACTATTGGGACCATGTGGACTATATCGTGAACAAGGCCAATTCTCTGGGTCTGTACATCGGCTTCCTGCCGACCTGGGGCCGCTACTGGCACGATCCGATCAAAGATGGCAAACCGCTGTTCACGCCGGAGAATGCCGAGGTGTACGGCGAGTGGCTGGGCCGCCGCTACAAGGACAAGGATCTGATCTGGATTCTGGGCGGGGACCGCAACATCGAGAACGAACAGCACAGGGAAGTCATCCGCGCCATGGCCCGCGGGTTGCGCAAAGGCGACGGTGGCATGCACTTGCAGACGTTTCATCCGCGCGGCGGTCGGGGCTCCGCCCAGGATTTCCACGAGGACAATTGGCTCGACTTCAACATGCGTCAGAACGGGCATAACGCGAAATTCCCGGAAGGCTACCAGAATACGCGCGTGGACTATGACCGCACGCCGGTAAAACCGGTGCTCGACGGCGAACCGCTCTACGAAGACCACCCGGTGTCGTTCCGGCCCAAGGAGTTGGGCCACTCGATCTCGTCTGATGTGCGCCGGCCGCTGTACTGGGACCTGTTCAGCGGCGCCTGCGGCCACACCTACGGCCATCATTCCGTCTGGCAGATGTGGCAGCCGGGCCGCAACCCCATCAATAATCCCCTCATGCCGTGGTTTGAGGCCATCGACCAGCCCGGCGCGGGGCAGATGCAGTACGGCCGCCGACTGATCGAATCGCGTCCCTTCCTGTCACGCGTGCCGGACGACTCGATTATTGTCACCGATCGCGTGCCGACCAGTGTGCCGGGGGCGGGGCGGTATCGCTTCGTGGGCACCCGCGACGCACACGGCTCTTATGCGATGGTTTACGCCCCGGTAGGGAGGGCGTTCAAGGTCCGGATGGACGCGATCAAAGGCCCGAAGGTCAAAGCCTGGTGGTACAATCCGCGCAACGGGCAGGCCGCCGTCATCGGGGAGTTCGCCAACACGGGTGAGCAGGAGTTTCTGCCGCCGGACCAAGGCGAGATGCTCGACTGGGTCCTCGTCCTCGACGACGTCTCCAAGAACTTCCCGCCGCCGGGTGTTGCCGACCAGTGGACCCGCGTCGGACCTCTGGGGGAGACACCCAACCGAGTCACCGATTCACTGCCGCTATCGCACCAGTCGGAGACCGGGGTCTGGGTGAAATACGAGCCCATGAGCGATGAATTCGAAAACGGCTCGCTCGACACCGACAAGTGGATTCGCAATATGCACTGGTGGAGGGGGAGGCAACCGGCCCTTTTCAAGGCTGAGAACGTCACAGTCGAGAAGGGCCAGTTGCTGCTGACGATGCGCAAGGAGCGGGTCCCGGAGGAGTTCCGCAAGCAGGGCTATCACGATTACACCTCCGCGGCGGTACACAGTCAGGACCGCACCTGTTACGGCTACTTCGAGGTCAAGGCCCGGCCGATGAACTCGGGTGGCTCCAGCTCGTTCTGGTTCCAGCAGGACGCTGTGCCGAACTGGGCGACGGAGATCGACGTCTTCGAGATCGGCGGCAAGGCCCGCGGCCACGAGAACAAGTACCACATGAATGTGCACGTCTTCCGTACCCCGGCCGAAAAGCGGCACTGGTCTGTCGGCCGTGACTGGGACGCCCCGTGGCGATTGGCGGATGACTTCCACATCTACGGCTTGGAATGGGACGAGCAGCTCCTCCAGTTCTACGTGGACGGTGTGCTCGTCCGCCGTGTCCCCAACACCCATTGGCACCAAGCGCTCTTTCTGATCTTCGACAGTGAAACCATGCCGAACTGGTTTGGCATGCCGGACGACAAGGACCTCCCCTCTACGTTCCAGATCGAATACGTCCGGGCGTGGAAGAAGCAGAGCGATCGGCGTTGAGTTCGGATCTCGTGAGGAGAATCGAAATGAATCGACCAGGGCGCATCACACACGCAAGTCTGGCCCGCCGTCAGTTCCTCTCGCACTATGCGGCTGGTGCCGTAGCCTTCGCGTGGTGGTGGCGCGACAAGAGCCTGCGCGCAGCGTCCGCTGCCTCAACTGCCTCGGAGGCGAAAGGCGATGTCGTCTTCCCACTGAAGGTCAGCGAAGACCGTCGGTATCTGGTGGACGCCACGGGCAAGCCGTTCTTCCTGCTGGGCGACACGCCGTGGTTCCTTCAGAAGCTCAAGGTGGAGGATGTGCGGCTCGTCCTGGAGGACCGCAAGGCAAAGGGGTTCAATACGCTGTTTCTGGAAATCCTGGACGACAGTCGGTTGCCCTCGCGTGATGCCTATGGCAATGTGGCATTCAGGCCGGAGCTGGACATCACCAAGCCGGTGGAGGCATACTGGCGCTACGCGGATACCGTGATGGACGAGGTCACCAAGTGGGGCTTCTATGTCATCATGTCCGATCTCTGGTACGGCTATGGCAAGGGGCTCTGGATGCATCATGTCACGCCCGAGAGCGCCGGGACTTACGGCCATTTCCTGGGTCGGCGCTACGCGCGATTCCAGAACATGATGTGGATGCATGTTGGTGACCGCAACGTCGATCAGAGGCTCGCCGAATGCGCCAACGAGTTGGCGACCGCCATTCGCCGGGAGGCTCCGCACCATCTGCATACCGCGCATATGCAGCACGAGTTCTCCAGTGCCGACTTCTTCAACAGCCAGCCGTGGCTCGACGTGAATATGGCCTACACCTATGGGGCCTCTTATCTCCAGGTCACGAAGGAATACCAGCGGAAGAACCCCGTGCGTCCGGTCATCCTCGGCGAGACCGGCTATGAAAACGAACCGAATGCCATTGAGCTATTGCCCGACGCCAAGAAGGGGGACCTCTGGACGCCGTATCGCATCCGCCGCAACGCGTGGTGGGCGATCCTCTCCGGCGCCTGCGGCTACTGCGCGGGCACACGTCTGTGGCGTTTCGAACCGAACTGGCGTGAGGTCCTGAACGTCAAATCGAGTCAACAGGCTCCGCTCATTCGGCAGCTCTTCGAACCCCCACCCTGGTGGCGGCTGGTCCCGGATACAGAGCATAAGCTGGTGACCAGCGGCCATGGCCAATGGAAGCAGGCGGACTGGGTAGTTGCCTCTCGCGCGGACGATGGCTCGCTGGCCATTGTCTATCTACCGATCGGCGGGACGATTCTTGTGGATATGAGCCGCCTCCGTGGATCGGTCTCGGCGGCGTGGTTTGACCCGACAACCGGCCGACAGAAATCCGTGGAGGGTTCCCCTTTTGGCAATGAAGGCCGGCGCGAATTTCTGTCGCCAGGCAAGAACCGCGCCGGTGACAGCGATTGGGTGCTCATTTTACAGACATCTACACGTGATTGAGAGAGGTGCAACGGTGTACAGGACTCTGCTGTCTTTGCCCAGCGTGATGCTCTTGGTGTTCGCCGATCCCATCGTGCTTCACGCAGTCCCGGCAGGTGTGCGCTTTACCCAATCTGCGGATCGCCCCGGCCGGTATGACTTTGTGGAGATCGCCATCCAGATCGATAGACCGGATGCGGCGAATCCCTTCACCGATGCGACCGTCGAGGGGCGGTTTGGCCGGCAGGGGAGCGAAGCGGTACGCGTGGAGGGCTTCTGCGACAGCACCGACGGAAGCCTCTTTCGGATTCGCTTCATGCCGACCAGTGCCGGAGTGTATGACTATGCCGTGACCTATCGGCAGGGCGAATACGATACCTCGCATAAAGGTCAGTTCACTGTCGCGGATAACCATCGCGATGGATTGTTGCGCGTCGATAGAGAGCATCCGTTCCACTTTGTCTACGAGGGCACCGGCGCGCATTTCTTCTGGAACTCGACCACGACCTACTGGCTGCTCGGCTGGCGCGATGACGCGATCATCTACGAGTCGTTGGATCGGTTGGCGAAGCTGGGAGTGAACCGCATTCGCGTGGCCCTGAGCGGGCGGACGCACGAGGGGATGCGGTGGAAGGAGCCGGACGTAAAGCCGAGCGAGCAGTTCCAGTTCCGCTTGGAGCCCTGGCCCGTCGCTCGCCCGGAGAACATCGAAGACCCCGGCTACGATGTCAAACGGTTCAATGTCGCATACTTCCACAAGTGTGAGCGCATGCTGGAACATGCCCGCCGGCTCGGTATCCAGGTCTCGATCATCTTCCACCTGGATGGTCGGGACAAAGGCGTGGACCCGTTCGGCAAGGAGGGAATGGGCGGCCCGGATGAGCAACGGTACTACCGCTACGTGGTAGCCCGGCTCGCCGCGTTCGACAACGTCATGTGGGACGTGACGAACGAATGGCACCTGTTCCGCAACGAGGCCTGGGTTGAGCAGATGGGCCGACTGATTAAAGACTGCGACCCGTACGACCATCTGACCAGCGTGCACGGCAAAGGCGTGTTTCCCTTCCGGACCTCGTCCTGGGCCGACTTCGCGATGTACCAGAGTTGGGACGAGCACGGCGGTTACGGTTTCATGCTCAAGAATCGACAGGAGCAAGTGAAGACGGGACGGCCGATGCCACAAGTGAACGAGGAGTATGGCTACGAGGATCACTACCCTTATCCCTGGGGTGAGGGGCGCAAGTGGCCTGCTCGTACGGCGGACACCCGACGCCGTCTGGCGTGGCAAATGATGATGGCCGGCGGCTATCAGACGACAGGCGAGCGGGCCAACGTCCCCGGTTACGGCGGCTGGATCACCGGCCGGGGCGACAGCGCCATGGTCATGTTCGAAGGCTACCGCCGCATGGTGGATTTCTTCCAGCGATTGCCTTGGTGGCAACTCAAGCCGGACAATGACTTCTTCGAGGCGCAAGCCGGCTTCGATTCGGCACCCGGCGGCAGAGACGCGATGCCGCCAGCAGTAGGATTGCGGTCCGACCGTGGTCAGTTGGCGGTTCTCTATTTCTCCGCGGGCGGCAGCGCCAAGATCAAGCCGAACTCACTTGATGAGCCTCTCCGCCGTGTCTGGGTCAATCCCCGTGCGGAGATGCCGTCCGAATCGTCGCCTGCAAACCCCGACGAGCAGGGCCGTTTCGTTGCACCCGATAAGCTGGATTGGATACTGCTGCTCAGTCGTCGCGAGTGAAAAAAGGGCAATCCAGAGGTTGGTGGGATCCCAGCCGCGAGATATTGCGGTTGGGGCCCCGCGCCCCTGGATCGCCACGATGCGGGGCTAAGGAAAACGGTTCAGTGGTGGTGCTGCGCGGCCCGCTGGTACGGAGTGCGTGGGCCGCGCAGCACCTTGTGAGAGATAAGTAGAGGAGAGAAGCTTGATCCGCCGTCTTTCGCGGAAGTTGGTCTTTCCGAAGGTCCCGAACGGGAGGCTGGCCTGACCGCGGATTACGGACGCAGTCCGCACTGGGGAATGCAAGGGGCACGAGCATCGAGCCGCGAGAAGCTTGACTGTTACGGGTCATCCCAACTCGGCAGGACGCCGGCAAACATACCAACAGCGGCTTGACTACCCCCAAGATGCATCCATCCGTCGCCATGCCCCTTCCTCCAATCAGAGGCGCTCCTCCATAAGCACATGGTCCCGACCCATTCCACAATTGCGACGAGGTGTGGTCTCCTCCATCCATAAGGACCATGCGAGCGATGAGTCGGAGTCTACCCAGGGTCAGGCAGGGTGTCAAGCGTAAATCTTCGATAAATCGTGAGAAATCGGACGATTTTCGGACTTTTACCCCAGCGGCCTGGTGTCACAGTGCCATTTGGGGCGTGTGGGCCAACGCGTGGATCGAAAGCCCACCCTGCTAAATCACAGATTGCCTGTTACATTTATCGGACCATCACTTGTCCACTGTCGGCGACCAGGGTCTGTCCCGTGATCGTGCGGGCCTTGTCCGAGCACAAAAAGACCACGGCGTCCGCGACATCCTGTCCCTTGATCTCCCGGCGCAGGGCGGTCTTGTTCACGTAGAACGGAATGACCTCTTCGGGTCTGATGCCGTTCTTCTTCGCGCAGACCTTGATGTATTGGGGGTTCCAGATCTTGGACCCTTCGAAGACATTGCCCGGCGCGATGCAGTTGACGCGAATCCCGTGCTCGCCCAGTTCCAGGGCCCAGCCGCGGGCCATGTGCAACTCGCCGGCCTTCGTGGCGTTGTAGGCAGTGTTGTTCTTGCTCGCGTCGAGGCCCGATTTGGAGCTGAGATTGATGATGCTGCCGCCCATGCCCTGCGCGATCATGATGCGAGCGGCCTCGCGGGCCACCAGGAAGTAGCCGGTCAGGTTCACTTCCAAGGCCAGGCGCCATTTGTCGGCCGGCATGTCCACCAGCGCGTAGGGCGGCGCGATCCCGGCGGCGTTGACGAGGATATCCAGGCCGCCCCAATGTGCCAGCAACTCCTCGAACGTCTCTCGCACGCTGTCTTCGCTCGTGACATCGCACCGGATCATGCGGGCGTGCTGCTTTGACTTCGCGCGCGAGATGATGTCCGCCGTCTCCTGGGCGGCTTTCTCATCGATATCGGTCAAAGCGAGCAGGGCCTTGCCGGCGCGGTGGGCTATGAAGGCGGCGATATTCGTGGTCGTAGGGAAGTAGCTCACGGGCACGTATTGGCCCGTGACATCGAGAACGGCTTTGCGGATCGCCAGCTTCGCTGGGCCGATATCCTCATGCGCTGGCGGCTTCGTACATGGTGCGTGGAAGGTCTGGAGCTTACTCTCGCACCGCTCGATGACCTTGTGAGCGAGTCGGGGGGCCCCGTTGGTGCTGTCGGCCGTGACGAAGACGCCGTGCTTTTCGAGAAAGAGGATCTGTGGTATGCGGCCGTGCTTGTGCTGATAGTCCTCGACCAGTCCCGCAATCTTCCTGGCGAGCATGAACCCCGGGTCGGCATAGGGCACCCACAGGGGCGGGAGCTTCTCCTGGGCGAAGAGCCTGGCAATCCGGGCTTGACCGTGGCGGGCGTTGACGTACGCCGAGACAACCAGCCGGTGCAGATGAATCACGTGGGATTTCAGCAGGGCGTGCGGATACGATTCCGCGGATGGTCGCGCTCCGCCGACGCAATCGTCATCGCAGGACTCCAGGAGCCGGCTTACAACCAGGTTTCCCCGGGCAATCGCATCGAGTCGGGGCAGGGATTTGTCCTTGAAGATGGCCAGGACCGGCACGACGGAATTGGCTGGGAGTAAATACCTAACCCGCCGGGAAGTGTCCTTCATTCGCCATTTCCTCCAGCGCCCTGAGTAGCATTGTTACTGCCTAGTTGTATCTCGATATCTCCCTTCTTAACCTTGGTACCGCAGAGGAACTCCTTCGCCAACTTCCTGACCTGTCCGGGGATACAAGCAGAGAGGAAGCAGATAAGAACAATGGCCATTAGCGCGAATTGCATCCCGGTAAATCGCAATCGAGGCAAGAACATTGTGGCAATCAGAACCAGGAGGCAAAACGCCCCCACAACAAATCCCACACGTTGGTGATTTACTCTCCTGTGTGCTTCTACAGATGACTCTGGCCGGTCTTGGGATTTTGGGTCCGCGAGCTCGGGGCAAGAACAACGCGTAGGCAGCGAGACCTCCGGCGCAACAAGGCGGCACCCCAATTCCACCTGTGTCCTGAGCACTTGTAGCACAGTCTCGTTGCAGACGTGCGCATCGTACTGTAGTTCCACCTCGAGTGTCAGAGTATCAGGCCTGACCGGTTCACTGCACTGGACGAACTGAATCATCTCCGCCGAACAGAGTTTGTCGCCCGCCGATTCCGGTTCTATGTCGCCGACGAGAAAACCACCCTTGCCCGCGTTGAACGTCCACCGGCAGATGCTATGTAAGGATTTCTTCGCCATCGCGTTACTCCTTCACATACCTGCGCATCATTCAACATATCAACCATCTCCATTGGAGAATCTTTCCGGGAATGCGACCTCATTGTACAAAGTCAACTCGAAAAAGCAAGGAGAAAGAACGGCACGTACGCGACGGAACCGCCTACTGCCTCTGGCGATTTCAGACCCTCTTGCCCATCTGATCGGCTGTATAGGTCTTCCATGGTCAAACAACGAAGAGGCCCGATGACCGTCGCTCTGCCCGTGCAGTTGCGTCAAAACATCAGAGTGCCTACATCTGACCACCCCTGCGGGTCGAGAAACGTACAACGAAGACTGTCAGTATCCTTTGTGCCACCGCGTAGGATGCCTGAGCAGTCTCTGGCATTCTCACGCTGTCGGTCCAGCGCTCTGTTGATCCGTTCGGCCATCGCTTTGTACGCGTATTCTTGTATCATCTAGCCCGGCCCGAGGACTGCGATCCCATTGAGCTTGAAATAAGTCAGTCCCAACTGTGGACGCTCCTGCAAGGACTTCTCGCAAGATGCAACGCCGTCTGGGCCTTACACACGCTTGAAGCTAATGAGAGCATCATCACGGATGTCGGTCAATTCGCAGAATACCCCCGGCGTATTTGCCGAACATGAGGCCCAGCCCCCCCCAAATCAGAGCAACGTGATAGAGAGGTCTGGCGCATCGGAACCTCTACAAGTGAACTCAGATTGGCACCGGGTTCAAAGTCGTCTACCCCAACGATGCCGGTATTGTCGGTGTCATCAAAGGCAACAAAGGAGGCAGGGTTGTAGAGAAAGTCCTCGAACTCCCCGAACACGGAGGCCGTCGGCGTTCCGTTCCCTCTTTCTCGACTGATCGTAGCCTGCTATCGTACCATGACCTGGCCGCTGTCGGCGACCAGGGTTTGTCCCGTGATCGTACGGGCCTTGTCCGAGCACAAGAAGACCACGGCGTCGGCCACATCCTGTCCCTTGATCTCCCGTCGCAGGGCGGTTTTGTTCACGTAGAAGGGGATGACCTCTTCGGGCCTGATACGGTTCTTCTTCGCGCAGACCTTGATGTACTCGGGGTTCCAGATCTTGGAGCCTTCGAAGACATTACCCGGTGCGATGCAGTTGACGCGAATGCTGTGCTCGCCGAGCTCCAGGGCCCAGCCGCGAGCCATGTGCAGCTCACCGGCTTTGGTGGCATTGTAGGCGGTGTTGTTCTTGCTCGCGTCGAGGCCCGATTTGGAGCTGAGATTGATGATGCTGCCGCCCATACCCTGCGCGATCATGATCCTGGCGGCCTCGCGGGCCATCAGGAAGTAACCCGTCAGGTTCACTTCCAACGCCAGCCGCCACCTGTCGGCGGGCATGTCCACCAGCGCATACGGCGGCGCGATCCCGGCGGCATTGACGAGGATGTCCAGGCCGCCCCAGTGCGCCAGCAACTCCTCAAACATCTCGCGCACGCTATCTTCGCTCGTGACATCGCACCGGATGACCTTGGCTTGACTCCTCGACTTCGCCCGAGCGATCATGTCCCCCGTCTCCCGGGCGGCCTTCTCGTCGATGTCCGTCAATGCCACCAACGCCCCGGCTTTCGCTAGGCCCACGGCGATGCTTCGGCCTAAACCGCTGCCCGCCCCGGTCACCACGGCGATACGATTGTGCAACTCACCCTTGCCCTCGCCGCTGACGAGCTTCATGCGAAAGGCTTCCGATTCCCACTCATTGATGAACTTCTGCTCGCCCTTCGTCAGCGTGCGAATGCCACCCAGTCGCTGCGCATTGGCCCGAATAAAGAGCGAATAGGCCACGATGTCCCGGACCGTCTGGGCGACCTTGTCCGTGCCGGCGATGAACAATCCGATGTTCGGCACGAGAAACGCCACGGCCGGCTTTCGGCCCGCGTCGATCTGCGCCGTCAGACGTTTGGCGATCGCTCCGGCGTCGCACCGGTCCACCCACAGCGCCGGCCCGTTGGAGTAGACGAGCTCATCGGGAGTCAAGGCTCCGCAGGACAGCAGTCGCTTGGCGCCTTCGCACCGTTCGAAGCCGGCGACAATCCGGTCGTCTGTGTAGGTTACCGGCGAGTACGTCCCGGTTGCCTCGAAGAAGGCTTTACGCACACAGAGCTTGGCGGCGCGGACCTGGGCCTCGTCGGGCCGCCGGGTCCTGGCGGCGGCCGGCGGACGGAGCTTCTCGCCGCAGCGTTCGATCACCCGGCGGACCAACCGCAGCGCGGCGCCGGCGGTGGGCGCGGTCACGAAAAGACCGTGCTTGTCCAGGAACAGAATCCGGGGCATCCGCTGGAATTGCCGGCGATAACCGGTCACCAACCTCGCGATCGTCCGGGCCAGGGTGAAACCGGGATCGACGTAGGGGACCCACAGGGGCTGGGCCTTCTCGTCCCGGAAAAGCTTTTCGAGTCTCGCCCTTCCTTCCTTGGCATTCAGAAAAGCACTGACCACGCTCGGGTGCAGATGAATGACGCACTGGTCGAGAAGGCCGTGCAGATGGGCTTCCACCGAGGGCCTCGCACCGCTGGTGACATTGTCGTCACAGGCCAGCAGCAAACGGTTGACCACTTCGACTTCCCGGGTTTGCGCTTGGAGCTTCGTGATCGACTGGTCCTTAATAATGGCCAGAACGGAATCGAGGTGCATTCGCCGCCAGCCCTGGGCCTCGCTCATATCTTTGAGAGCGGTGCCGCTGGCCTTGATATACATGTACTTGCCGTCGGCGGTTTTGACGGAGGTGTTGCCTCCGCCGCCTTGGACGAGAGTCGGGTCCTTGCCCACCAGATTCGATATTCGGATCAAATCCGCCAGCGCCTTGTCCACGGCGATGTCCCGGCGGTCTGTTCGTTTCGTCGCGTTTCTCATCATTCGCCTATCCTTGTTCATTTATCGGGGAGTGGCGTCGGGCAG
>CAYHAJ010000126.1:0-6527 GCA_964354535.1 uncultured Pirellulales bacterium | reverse complement strand
TCCCAATCCTGTTCGGCACAAGAGTTGCTGTAAGATGTTCGGGATATGCAGTGGTGTTGTCATATCCTGAAATGGAAGATGGAGCGGAATTCAGGGCTGGGGACGCGCAGCGCAGACGCCGGCCGCCCTCCCGACCGGGAGAGAGCCTCGGGGCAATCAGCCGATTTTTTGCAGGCGGTGCAGGTGCGCTAACAACTCCTCCTCGCTGGCCATGCCCGTGAAGTACCAGCAGAGCATTTCAAACGTTCGTAGGGTGGGCTTGCGGCCGGTCCAGAGCGAAATCAGCATGCAGGCCACGATCGCCGCGTAGGTCTGCAATTCGATCCCATTGCGGTTGTGGCTCAGCAGATGCCGGCAGCCCAGGATATGTTTGTAGAAACGAAAGAAAATCTCAATGGTCCAGCGGTACTGGAAGATCAACGCGATGACGTCCGCCTCCAAGTCCACCAGGTCCGTCGCGAGCGCGAGGGTCTCGGACTGTTCGGGGCCGCCGCGACCGGTATGGACCCGCTTAGGATGGGGCGTGCAGCGGACCTCAATCACGCGGACCGGTTCGGCCAGGTCGTGGCGGCGGGGGTCGCTGCCCAAACGCACGAGGCGATCTCGCACGATGCCGGCCGCTTGGCCCGCGGCCGAAATCGGCCGCTCCTCGATCACCTCGCCGACATAGTTGTCCCGGATGCGGTTGACGAAAGAACTACCATGATCGAGGATTTGCTGCAGCAACTCATATTTGGCATAGCCGCGATCGATCACGTAAATCCGTCCCGCTTGCAGATGGGCCGCCAGAACGTCTTTCTCATTGCCGTTCCCGTCGGTGAGAGTGGCCGCGACGGGAATACCCTTGAGAATCTCGAAATGGACGTGGTTCTTGACCGCCCGGTGCTGCTCATCCAGCCACAGAGCCCACGCGATCTTGGGCAAGGCCTTGATGAGGGTCCCATCCACCGCCGTGAGAATCCCCGGCAGGTCCTGGAGCTTGTCGGGGACGCGGACAGGTTCCAGTTGCTGGCCGAGTTCGGCAATGACCTGAACCAGCTGCTGGCTGTCGAAGACCGTGGCGGCCTCGGACAGGCTGCCTAAGGACGCGCGGGGAACTCCCAGCTTCTTCTGCACCTTCCGCAGTTCGCTGGCCTGTTGCAGCGAACGCAAGGACGTGCAGATCGGATTGAACATGTACAGCAGGAGCAACGCGACATACTGATCCATGTGCAGGAGGCGGTTGCCGGCGCGATCCCGCGCGCAGCCCACCTCGTGGAGTTTCTCCAGCAGGCCAGAGATGGCCCTGAAATACTTCAACCCCTGCAGTTCTTGCTCTTGGATTTTATGCCTTTTCTGATGCATGAAAGGCAATTTAGGCAAGGAAACTGCCTGGCGCAAGTGGAAAATGGAGGAATTCTAAAAAATCTTTCCCTGCGGATACCATCCCAATTCGCAACGCAAACCCCGTGCCGAACAGGATTGGAGCCGTCCCCATTGAGCTGCTTGTAGGCAAAGCGGAACTGATCGGACGTACCCCAGATGTCTGCGCCGCCGCCGCTCATCTGAACACTGCCATCGGCACGTTGCAGGAAATCCTCCGGACGGCCCCGGAACCACAAGGTCAGGTTGTCGGCCCCGTTGCCCACCCAGTTCTGGACTGGCGAGAAGGTCCGCTCGGCCTGGCTGTAGAAGGGGCTGTTGGCATTGTTATAATCCAAAGGCAACGATTGCTTCCCGCTGTGGATCACCGTCCGCTCGGCAAAGGGGGGCTGGACATAGCCGACGACGGAGCCGCTGCTGTTTGTCCAACCATCAATCCAAGCATCGAAGATGCGGCTACCTTCTTTGTCCGTATAGCCTTCAAAGTCATCCACGGCCGAATACTCTCTGGTGGAGAAGCTCCAGACTTCGCCTTGGCGGACACCGACCGAGGCGGTCTCGTTGACCTCATCGATCCTCCAGTAGTAGGTCCTACCCAAGTCCAGAGGGCCGGGGTCAAAAGTCGTCTCACTCACGGTTCTGGCTGGGCTGCTGGCGTCAGCTACGGCCTGCCGGTCCGTGCTGAAGTATACCCTGTGGGAAGCAGCCTGGCGACCTGGTTGCCAGGTCAGAATCACATCTACGCCAACATTCCTTCGGCCGGAGGTCGGGGTCGGCCGGCTCGGGTAAACCGGAATGTAGTAGAATCGCACCTCGCTCAAGCCGCAGGGCGCCATTGCTCCGCCCCAATTGCTCTTGACGGTCAGTCTCACGTACTTGGCCAGTTTGCCACCAAAGCTGACAGTTGTGTTGTGGGGATAGCCATCTTTGCCCGTCGCCCGGGTACATTCCACGTCGGCCAGCGTTGTCCAGTCTGTGCCATTAATAGAGTATTGCACTGTGATGTTCTTCAATCCGAAGCCGAGGAATGGCTCCGTCAGAAGGTTGTGATTCCACACCCACATCTCGTACAGCGTGTAAATCTGATCGAGCTCGTATTGGATCCACGGCGGTGTCGGACCACCGACGGCGCTGAGCCACATGTCCACGTTGGCTGTCGAGTGTCCGTCGTTCTTGTCCAGCCCAGAACCATCAATCGTCTTTTCAGGTCCCCAACCAGTTTGTGCGCTGGACGCCGTGGCAATGATCTTGGTCGTGATCGGATATGCATACGCTTCCGTTCTGAAGTCGAGGACTGGGCCCTTGTAGATGGTGAAATCAGGAGCAGGACCGACTTCGTCGATCCGCCAGTAGTAGGTCCGACCGAATGGAAGGAGACCTTCCGGATCATACGTCGTCGCGGTTTGCCCTTTGCTGACCAGTACGCCCCGAGGATTGCTTCGGTCGGCGCTGCTGACATCCTCGAAAGACGTTCCAAAGTACACGTCATGGGTTTGGGCAAACTTCAGCGTTGTCCAGCTCAGGATCACGTCGCGCGGGACTTCCACGGCATGCGGCTTAGGGCTTAGGACGAAGACTGATCCTCCAAGGGTTCCCATGAGAGCCACCCAGTCTTGCGCATCAACCACGCCGTCGCCCCACACAAACGGGCCGACGTCACAACGTGGATAGTTTTGGCCCCAATGCTGCGTCATTACCATCAGATCTTTCTCATCCACGCCACCATCCCCGTTGAAGTCACAGTTTGGGATGAAGGGAGCCTGCCAGGCCTCCCAGCCGCCGCTGCGTTGAGACACGAAGTACATAGTACGGCCATCCGGTGAGACGCGGGGCATGCAATCGTTTGCAGGGCCATTGATCACCGGCCCCAGATCGGCCGGCGTTTGCCAAGGATCCCAGAGATTCGCTCGCTTGGCCATCCACAGATCGGCGAGCCCATAGCTGCCAGCGCGCGTCCCCGTCGTCCCGAAGTGTGGGGAGAGGAACAACAACAACCCATCTGGCGAAAGACTGGAAAATGTCTCGATGTTCTTCGTATTCACAACGGGGCCGAGATTCACCGCCTCACTCCAGGGATCGTTCGCGCGTGCACGTTTGGCCACCCAGATGTCGTAAACACTGTATCCACCCGACCGATAGGAATCGAGATAGAGTTCCAGGTTGTCTGGCGAAATCCACACGCCAAGGGTAACGCCGCCGGGCCCATTTATCTCCGGGCCCATCTTCACTGCCTGGCTCCAAGGATCTTCCTTCGTTGGCCGTGTCGACATATAAATGTCGTACTTGGTATCGTCGCCGTATGGGCGATCTGAACTGAAGTAGAGCGTACGTCCGTCAGGGGATATGGAAGCCAGCAATTCGATACTCGGACTGTTGACAGCCGGCCCAAGGTTCTCCAATGGCCCCCAATCTTCGTCTACAGAGGCACGTCGGAGCACCCAAAGGTCATAGCCGCCCGGGCCGCCAGCGCGCATGGATGTGACGTACATTTCCAGTCCATCATAAGAGACACAATTGACCATGTCACCAGCAATGAGACCCGACCCGACTCTCATCGGCTCGCCGAAGGTGAAATCCGCGTACGCGGGCGGCGTGTCCATACTGGAGAGAAGGCAAAGCCCGACCAGTGACATTGCGAACAAAGGAACCTCAAACGATTTCATACTACCCCTTCCCTTCTGCCCTAAGGCGACACATAGAACTTGAAACGCGCTTTCACATTGTCCAACAGAGAAGACGACTTGATAGCCGAATGGACCGTCGAGGACGTGCTCGACATCCCAAAGCGTGTCCGAAGGCACATCCAGAGGCTTGCCTTGGGTCACAACGGCGGTGTATTGCCTCATGTCGGCACGCATCTTCCGCTCTTGATGCAGAAAATGATACTGCTCTGCACGACGGAGGTAGGCGTCTGCATCCAGAGGATCGGCTTGGATTCTCCGCGTGTAGAGGCCGGCGATTTGGCGGTAGTGTTCCCGGACCGTGCGGCCGGGGCCAAGGGCCTCGATGGTAGACAGTCTGGGGTCCAGATGCGCCATCCAAATCTCCAAGTACGGCGTGCCCAGACAGACAGCCAGATCCGTTGCCACAGGAGACCAGCAGGTCCCTGTCATCTGGCCGTCAAGGATTCTGGAAAACTCCTTTCTGGTTAGATCATAGAGCCACAGCCCGGTCTTCTGCCGCGCCGGGTTGCCGCCCCCCAGGAGGACTTCGTTGCCCGTGGGAGACCAAGCGGTTACGCCCCAGGAAAGGGAAGATACCGAACACTCGGCGACCAGCGCTTGCGAAGCCAGGTCCTTGATCTTGAGTGATCCCTGCTCAAAGTACGCTACGTGCCGACTGTCTGGCGAAACGGAGGGCAGCGCATTCGAGCACTTCATGATCCGTTTCGGCGTGGAGCCCTGGGCCATCAGAGAGACCAAACTAAGTGTGCCGTCCGCGCGCGACAGGTAGTAGAGCTGGTCCGAGTCACGCCCCCACGAAGGCCAACTGCCCTGGGCCAGACGCCTGGCTTCTGTGCCGTCGGAGTTCATGACCCAGACTTCTTCGCCCGCCACCGGAGGCTGCCGGCTCTCGCCCTCGGCGGCGGCCAGTTCCTCCAGCCGCAGGTTCTGGCGATCCCGCACGAAGGCGATGTACTTCCCATCGGGCGACCATCTCGGGTCTTTGCCGGGGACGATCAGCAGGTCCGTCTCTTTGGTCGCGGGATCGAAGAGCGCCACCCCGCTTCGGCCCTGCACTCCGAGGCTGAACGCCAGCTTCTTCCCATCCGGGGACCACGCCGCACTGAACCCATCCGTGGTCACCCGCCGGCCTTTGGCTGCAAGGCCGCGATACGTCTCCTCGGCCTCCACCATGGGCAGGAAGGCCGGACCCACCGGCTCGCGGTCCGCCGGATGCCAGGACCGCCCAGCCTCCAGCGTGTCAAAGACGTATTTCATGCACCAGTCCTGGAACTTGCGGCGCGCGTCATAGCCAGGATTGATGATCTGCCGGAACAAGGCCGTCGCCTTGTCATAATCGCCCAAGGCGGTCAGGGCAGCGAAAGCGTGGTATTTCTGCTGTAGAGACGCAAGATTCTGTGTGTCGAGGGCGTCCCGCCCTCGAATCGCGGGCAAGATGCCCGCGACACTGGTCAGATCGTGCGTCTCTACCGGGGCCTCGGCAACGACACGCTCATAATCGCCCATGCGCAGGAGGGTATCGGATCGCTGGGTGGACAGATCAAGGTACTCCCGGCTTTCCTTGGGCGTGAGAGCCATTGCGCTATCGTAATCCGCAAGGGCATCCTTGTAGCGACCTGATTCCCGCCAGGCCACCGCCCGCAGCGAGTACCCCAACGGATCGCGCGGTCTCAAGATGGTCATCCCCAATGCATCATCCTGCAATCGGTCGTACTTCCGGGAGGCATAGTACGTGTAGGCCCGCAATCGGCGGGCCTCGTAGTGACTGGGATCGAGCGTCAAAGCGTTGTCGAGTGCGGCAAGCTGCTCTTTGACCGTCAGGGCGGTCATGGCCCGCAGGAAGTACGACTCGGCAGTCTCCGGCAGTAATGCCTCGGCCTGACGGCGGTGCGCCTCGATTTCTTCGAGCTTCTGGGCATTGGGGGATCCACTCTCCCAGAGGATGCGGGCCAAAAGCGCATGGGCCGCTCCGGCAATCACCGGTCGGTCATTGAGTAGACCATTCAGCATCGTCACGGCTTCTTTGGAACGCCGGTTGTCGACGAGGATGCCGGCCTGCAGAAGCTGCGCTTCGGGTCCGACGTGCTTGCTGCCCAAGACGGGTTTGAGCGTTTCCAGGGCGGCTTCGCGTTCGGCTTTGGCGTACTGCTCGCGGGCCTGAGAGAGGATGCCTCGATCCCGGAAGCCTTCCGCCTCCACCAGTTGGAGCCGGTCCCGATTCCACAGGGAAAGCAGGACCACCGCCGCACCAGCGATGACGACGGTGGCCAGCGCGGCGATGGTCTGCCAGCGGTGCCGGCGGAGGAATTTTCCCAGGCGATACGTCGTACTGGGCCCGCGGGCGAGGATGGGTTCATGCTCCAAATGCCGCCGCACGTCTTCAGCCAAGCCGCCGGCGGTCTCATACCGCCGGACGCGGTCCTTCTCCAGGGACTTCATCACGATCCAATCGAGGTCGCCCCGGACCTCTCGTAGGGGCGG
>CAYHAJ010000125.1:0-60772 GCA_964354535.1 uncultured Pirellulales bacterium | reverse complement strand
TACCTCGCAGCTTGCTGCGAGGTAGTTCATTTTGTTTCGGATTTCGGATTTCGTGCTTCGAATTTGGGCTCCGGTTCACGTTATCAGAATACTCGGGCCGACCTACTCCGCCCTGGGAATTCGTTACTTCGCCCATCGCTTGAGGATTTCCAGGCACTCGATCATGGAGCGGCCGTTGTGGTAGCCGGCCTTCCAGACACTGCCCTTGCTGCCTTGGGGCTGGCCCTGGACCGAGATGAACTCGTACCACTCGCCGTTCTCCCAATCGACCATTTTGGTCTCGATGAAGTTGAAGGTCCGCTCGAAGACCGACAGGTACTTGGGGTCCTTGGTGTATTCGTACATGTGCAGCGCGCTGACGATCACCTCGGCCTGGACCCACCAGGACTTGCTGCGGTCATCGGCTGCCATGTTGAACCGCCCGGTGTAGAAGAAGCCGCCGCCACGCTCGTCGTAGCCGTACTTCAGCGAGTATTCGAAAAGGGTCTTGTACAGGTCCATAAACGGCCAGTTCGACACACCCGCGGCGTCGCAGGCGTCCATGAGCAGCCAGATGTTCTCAATGTCGTGGCCATAGGAGACGCGGTCAAAGCCGCTGTTAAGCTGGACCGCCCAGTTCGGGTCGTACTTGTCCGTGCAGACGCCAAGGTTCTTTCGCACGACGGTGTTGGTTTCGATGTTGATGAGCTCCAGCAGCCGCTCTCGTGCGAGGGGCAGGTTGCTCGCCCGATAGAAGGTCGTCATCGCTTCCAGCAGATGCAGGTGCGTGTTCATCAGCTTGAGTTCCACCGGCGCCCCCATGTACGAGTTCTGACCCGCGGGCGACGGCGTCCAGTCCGGGTTGAAGGACTCGAGATAGCCGCCGTGGACCTTGTCGTGCGACTTCTCTTCGAGCAGGTTGAAAAACTGGATGGCAAAATCCAGAACATCCTGCTTGCCGCTGGCCAGTGCGTACTCGGAGATCGCATAGAGTCCGAAGGACTGGCCATAGAGGTGCTTGTTGGGCTTGAGCTTCTGGTTGCCGGTGACATCGACCTCCCAGTAGAAGCCGCCGTAGGTCGGGTCCCACATCTTCTCCCGCAGGAACCGATACCCAAGCTCGGCAGCCTCCAGGTGCTTCTTGGGCTCATACCCCGCGCGGGCCAGCCGGGAGAACAGCCACACCTGCCGGGCCTGCGTCACGATCATCTTCGTGACCGGCTCGCGCAGCTTGCCCTGAATATCGAAGCTGATCGTGTACCCGCCGTTGACGCGGTCCAGGCCCTTGTCATACCAGAACGGCACGATGTTGGTCGTGAGGATCTTCTCCAGGCGCGGCGTGTACTTCGCCGCAATCTGCCCCGACTCCGATGACGCCTGAACCAACGTAGGACCGAAGACGATCAGCAGGGTAGAGAACCACAGCCTGCGACTTGATGATCTGTTCATCATAACCACCCTTTCGAAGATTGAGCGTGTGGAGTGATTTCTCAACCCACGCGTTGAATCTGCCTCGATCGGTCAAACGCGTGGTTCAAGGACCCACCCTGCAGACCGCGCGTGCGGGATCTGGGCTTGACATTCTGGATCATGACATCCACATACCACATGATTTGACCTCGTATCCGCTTGATGTGCATTCGACCTCGATCATCCATCCGCGTCCCCACAAACCACTGTGTTGAAAGCCCGACGTGACTCGGATTCTCTCGCCCTTCCTGTGTATCTCAAGGATTGGCAACTCGTGAGGGCCGGGGCGGCCTGCAGCTCGCGTCGCCCGTACGATTGAGTCTTGATAATTCGACGGCTGGCGCACGAAGTCCACGATGCGGATCAGCTCCTCTTTGGAGACGAGAGAACTCATCCTCGATTCAGAAGCGACGACCTCGGACCACCTGATGGGCATATCGATGAGCGAAGGCTTGATGTGTCGCTCATCGAAATCCTGGCCCCCTATCGCCACCTGCACGTATTTCCAGGGTGAAGCAGAGCCCATCCATCTCTCGAATAATGGAACAGAGTATGCACGCCCTGTCCGCAGTCTCGGCGTCGTTTCATCCGGGACGAGGTAGACGTCTACGCCAGCGCGTTCCCCCTTCCCGTTTGAGAAGGAAGGCTTAACGCGGATCAGCCAAATCGGGTCTGAAGTCTGGGTGGCTACCCAGGCGGTGATCTCCCCAAACTCACGCTCTGTGAGTGCGGGTGTACTCTCGGACGGATCGCCGTTCTCGTCGTAGAAGACCAGTGGTTGTTGCGAAGGTGGCGAGCAGGGCTCTGCCACCGAGGAAACGTGGTTGCCGTCCGAGGGTGGGCTGTTGTCACAGCCCGCAACGCTCAGCAAGCTTGTCGCCAGAATGAGCAATCCAGATGCTCCTGCTCTCATTCGTCCTCCCTCCCGCGACGGTCGGCTGTTGGAGGCTCCAACGAAACCGCGTCACTTCTTGAAGTGCTTGTCCGCGAAGTCCATGTAGCGGTCCCAGTCGTAGTTGGTGACGGCGTGCTCGCCGGGGCGGATGTGGTAGCCGACGGTGCCCGTCGCGGGCTGGCTGACCGCCGGCATGTCCTCGACCGGCAGCGGGTCCTTGCCGAGCAGCTTGTAGACCGGCCCGGCGTTCTTGGCCGAGAGGAACTCGCCGCGCGGATCGGCCCACTGGTCCTGCTCGGCGCTGGCGACGTAGACCGGCCGCGGGGCCATCAGGGCAATCAGCATATGTTGATCGACCGGCAAATCGCTCACTCTGTCGTTGTACTTGTTGAAGTTGTCGCAGAACCAGTGGGGGAAGGACTTGTTGATCCGCATCACGGTCTCGCCGTAGTTGCGCCGGGCCAGGGAAGCCCCGCCCTCGCCGGAGTCGTTGGAAATCACGAGGGCGAACCGCTCATCCGTGGCGCCGGCCCACAGGGCGGTCTTGCCAAGCCGGGAATGGCCCATGACCGCTACTCTCTTCGAGTCGATGTCGGAATCCGTCTGGAAGTAGTCCAGTGCCCGGCTGAGGCCCCAGGCCCAGGCCCCGATGGAACCCCATTCGTTGGGGGCGGGTTGCGTCTGTCCCTCTTTGTAGAACAGCGGATGAACGCCGTTCTGGAAGCCGTCGTCGAAGTCGGGGTCGATATCGCCGTAGTAGATTGTCGCGAGGCCGTAGCCCCGGTCGAGAATCCGCTCGACCGGCCAGGCACTAGCGCCGCTGCCTCTGGATTTTTCGGTCGCGCGGTTGCCCGTCTCCTTGGCGTTCCGCATCCAGCTCTTCGAGATCGTGATGCCGGGGTCCGACTGGATCGACTGG
This sequence comes from uncultured Pirellulales bacterium, assembly GCA_964354535.1. Taxonomy (GTDB): domain Bacteria; phylum Planctomycetota; class Phycisphaerae; order Sedimentisphaerales; family Anaerobacaceae; genus PLanc-01. The sequence goes on along the minus strand of CAYHAJ010000125.1, from coordinate 57,509 downwards.
TTGCCGCCGAAGTTCAGTCCCACGAACAGCGGCACGGGCTTGGTCGCCTTGTTCGGCAGGTAGATCAGGATGCTCATGTTCGGGTCCTGCTGGCGGCCGGTGAAGTAGACGGTGACTTCCTTACGCGTCGCGAGGCCGTTGAGAGCGTCCTTATTGACGGAAGTGGTCATGAAGGTCATCGACTGCGGTTTGCCCGGGGCCTTGCCGTAGACGTGCTCCTCGAAGAGCCTGAGGATCTCCGGCCGGCGCTTCTCCCGCCACGTCTTGGCGTCCTTGACCGCCGCGCCATCGGCGCAGACGAGCGGATTGGGCAGCGTGTACTGGCCCACCTTGGCCTCGTCATAATTGGGCTGCTGGCCGAGGGTGGCCGTAGCGGCGAAGCTCATCAGCATGACAACAACTGCGAATGGGATCGAGGGCTGGACGCGCGACATGATATGTCCTCCTATCTACATGGCAATTTGCCTGACGCGGCGGTATCTTCTCGTGAATTCGGTTGCCAAGCCGCAGTCGAAAACGATGGTAACTCTCGGGCGCAGTGCCAGCAAGAGAAAACCAGCGGTGATACCCGCGCGCGGCTCTTCGTAGGGCCTGCCCTCGACCCGCTCGGGGGTTGGGCGTTCCCGCCCGACTTCTTCTGCCTTCCCGGCGGCGAGCGAAATTGGGTTTGTTTGTACGGCCTGTCCCACCCACTCTGCTGGTGGACCCCGCCAATTGGGTTTGTTTTGCATGACCGGCTTCCGGCCACCCGCCGCCGCAACCTCCAAATTGGCTTTGTTCGTATGCCCGGCCCCGGCTCTCCAGGAACGCCGCTTTCTCGACGGGCCTGGCGGCGGCCAATTGGCTTTGTTTTGCACAATAGCCCCACGGCGACCCTGCCTGCCCGTGAGGACAAATTGGCTTTGTTTTGCCCAACCGCCCAGACCGGCAGATGTGGCATAACGCTTTTCCTGCACATGGGTTAGCTCCAATTCCGCTCCCGCGGAAATTGGCTTTGTTTCGCAGAATGAACCGTCGGTCCTGACCGCAGGTTCGGGGAAATTGGCTTTGTTTGTACGGCGAGCCCGGGCAAGGTCGGGGGCCCGAGAGTCGAGCAACGAGGGAAGAAACCGGTCTCCGCCCCCAGATCCCGACTCACCCGGCACCGCCGGAAATTGGGTTTGTTTCGCACAACTACCACCGGGCCGTCGCCACCTCTTAGTTCCAGACATCAGACTCCTCCCTTCCGTCCTCCGACTCGGTCCTTCCGGACCCGGAATTTGCGATTTAGGACGGCTCCCGACTCTCTGATTTTGCCTTTTCACTTTTACCTTTTTACTTTTGCCTTGTATGCCCCTCCCTAATACCTGCGATGTTGCACGAATTTGACGAAAAAAATGGATTGCGCCACCCTCCAAAATCGCCGTAAATCCTTGTCCTGACGGGAATAGAAAAATCTTGGCATCGGCCCATTTTAGGTTTGGGACTGTTGCACGAATGGGATCATCATAGGGGTTTGAGTGGCATGGGCTTCCAGCCCATGAATCATCGGCAGAGCCTGCCCCCGCGCAGGCGGGGGATGCCGATGCCACCAGCTATTGGGATTGTCTATGGAGGTGACTTCGATGAGCGTGTGCAAACCTGTTCTCTTGGCATTCCTACTGTTTTCGTCCCTCGCGGCACAGGAGGCCGATTGGTATGTCGCCCCGGAGGGTGCGAGCGCGAATTCCGGGACGAAGGAGTCGCCCTGGGACATTGCCTCAGCTCTCAATGGTCGTAAGGAGGTTCGGCCGGCGGATACGATCTATCTACTGGCGGGCACGTATCGCCGGCGGCCCAATGAGCTTTTTGACGTCCGGCTGGCAGGCTCGGCGGACAAGCCCATTGTTGTACGCCCGGCTCCGGGCCGGAGGGTGCGTATCGACGGCGGTCTGGCGGTGCAGAGCCCGTCCGCGAACGTCTGGATTCGAAACCTGGAGATTTTCGTCTCGGAGCCGGTGCCGGAAAAGCCCGTCAGTGCCGGATCGAGTCCGGTGGACCTGAAGCGTCCCAACGGCGGCCTGCACATGCACGGCGGCAAGGACTGCAAGTACATCAATCTTGTCATCCATAACTGCAACCAGGCCATAAGTTGCTGGCTCGGCGAGATCAATCCCGAGATCTACGGCTGCATCATGTACGGCAACGGCTGGCTTGGCGTGGATCGCGGCCACGGCCACTGCATCTACACCCAGAACGACCAGGGTGTGAAGACCATCTCCAATTGCATCATGACCTGCCGCTACAACGGCAGCTACACGATGCACGCCTACGGCTCCGAGCGGGCCTACGTGAACAATTACCTGGCGACGGAAAACATCTGTTACGGCGAGGGCCCGTTCTTAGTCGGCGGCGGTCGCCCCAGCCACGGTATCCGCGTCCACCGCAACTTCCTCTACGGCGTTGATATGCGGATCGGCTACACCGCCCCCTATAACGAGGATTGCGACATCCGCGACAACGTTATCGCCAACGGCCGGCTGGAGATCAGCCGCTATCGCAATGCGACCCAGGAGAACAACCTCATCCTCGGCAAGGACGATCCCCGTCCCGCGCAAACGAAAGCCATCCTGCTCCCGAACAAGTACGACCCGAGCCGGGCCCATCTGGTCGTCTACAATTGGGGCAGAGCCGAAACGGTTGGCGTCGAGGCCGGCAGTTTCGCGAAAGATGGCGATTCATTGGAGCTGCTCGACCCCAAAGACCCGTTTGGCCAATCGGTAGCGACCACCGCACGCCGCGACAGCGTCATCCACATTCCCGTCACGGGCGAATTCACGGTCTTGCTTGTGCGCGTGGCCCGACCGTAGAGCGACCCTGCTTTTGATAGCGCTCGACTTGAAGGGCGGCAAGGAAGACCAGCCATAGGGCAAACGTGACGAAACTCACCACAAGACCGGGTCTTGCCCATACTCTGGATCTGTCCCGGAACAGGGCAGCGAGAGCTATCGCAACAGACAGCGGGGGAACGAACACGAGGGAGATTCCTACAAGGAATCCGCCAGGGGTGCCTCAGCCAAAACCGGGAACACCCAAGACCTGTAGCAGGCCCAGCACCCACGGTGCGAGAGCCAGTAAGAAGCTGATCATCTCCAGTCTGGGTGTCTTGATCCGCATATACTACCTCCGGCCAGAAGACTTCTCGGTCGATTTCAGAATAACCCGGGAGGATAGTCTTGGCAAGCTTCAAGCACCAACTTGACGTCCCGCTCGTATAGCCCTGGCGGTTCGGTTGTGAAGATCGGGGGTTTGACCTATAATTGTCGTAGGCAACAAGGTTCTCGTTGGATGGCTCGCATGCAGGTACCGACGCAGACACGAACGAAAATCTACACGGTCACGCAGGTCAACGCACTCGTCAAGGACGTGCTGGAGGAGAATCTGCCCTCGTGGCTGACGATCAAGGGCGAGATCACCGACTGGAAGGAGCACCAGAGCGGGCACCGGTACTTCAGTCTCAAGGACGAGGAATCGGTGCTGCCCTGCGTGATCTGGCGGGGCACGCTCACCAAGATCAAGTTCAAGCCCGCCAACGGCCTGGCAGTCTTGGTAACCGGCTCCATCGATCTTTACGTGCCGCAGGGCCGGTACAAGCTGATCGTCGACGAGATGATCCCGGCGGGCATGGGGGCTTTGCAGTTAGCTTTCGAGCAGATGGTGCGAAAGCTGGAGGCGGAGGGGCTGTTCTCCCAGGCGCACAAAAAGCCGCTGCCGAAGTACCCCGAGCGGATCGGGATTCTCACCAGTGAGTCCGGGGCGGCGGTTCATGATATTGCCGTGAGCATCCACAACCGCTGGCCCTGCACGCGGCTGTGCCTGTATCCCGTTCCCGTGCAAGGGCCGGGGGCGGCGGGGGAGATCGCGGCAGCTCTTCGCGATATCAACCGGCGCAACGACAAACTCAAGCTGGACGTGCTGATCGTCGGTCGCGGCGGTGGGTCGCTGGAGGACCTGTGGGCCTTCAATGAGGAGGTTCTGGCCCGCGCGATCTATGATTCGCGCATTCCCATCATCAGCGCCGTAGGGCACGAGGTGGATACGACCGTGGCCGATCTGGTGGCGGATGCCCGGGCCTCGACGCCGACCAAGGCGGGGGTAGTCGCGGTGCCCGATATGCTGGACGTGCTGAGCGATCTGGCGCACCATCAAAGACGCCTGACCGGCAGTATTCGCAGCCAGTATGGTCTGTGCTGCGAATACCTTCAGACAATGCTGGCCAGTGCGGCCTTTCGCAATCCTTTGCTGTCGGTCCTCAACCGCGAGCAGTACCTTGACGACCTGACGTGGAGCCTGGGCGATGCGATGCGCACGATTCTTGTCGAAACCCGCCGGCGGATTCAGGACTATCAGGACCAGGTGGCGAAGATCGAGCCGCACCGGTTGCTCGGCCGCAAGATGGTTGAGCTGAACGAGCTGAAAGGCCGGAGCTTGGCCGCCGTAACGAGGGCCCTGAACCGTCGGGAACTGGAGATGACGGCCCGGGAAAATCGCCTGGCCGCCTTGAACCCCAAGTCGGTCCTCAATCGCGGTTACAGCATTACGATCAGTCAGCAGACCGGCCGGGTGGTGCGGACGGCCGAGGATGTCCAACTCGACGATCTCTTGACAACCGAGTTGGCGAACGACAATCGGATTGAAAGCCAAGTAACGAAGAGGGTAGTCGGTAGCCAGTAGTCGGTAGCCGGCAGAACCGGTTTGACGAGGTAAGCCCTACCCTGTGCGTTCAACAACTGACTACCGACTACAGACTGCCGACTACCTACGTGAGAGCAATAGCAATGACGGAACGAAAGCAGAAAGACGAAATCAGCAAGCTGACCTTCGAGCAGGCCATCAACCAACTCAAGGGAATTGTGGACAAGATCGAGCAGGGCGAGATCCCTTTGCAGGACAGCCTGGAGCAGTACGAAAAGGGCATGGCCCTGATCAAGCACTGCCGGGACATCCTGCAAAAGGCCGAGAAACGTATCGAGAAGATCTCCAAAGAAGAGACGACCGAGCCGCCGAAGGAGGCAGAGAGTTCCGAGCCGCTGTTGGACGGATAGTTGTTGGACCTCTTTCTTCTTCTGCGCAGTCGTTGCGCTCCGTTGCTCCTCCGCCGCTTTCCGTGGTTGGCGAAATCGACCCGCCGATTGAGCAATCCCCTGATTCAGTCCCGCGCGAGGCATCTTTATCCTGGGACGAGAGTTCGGCAATCAATGACGGCACGGAAATACCGGTAAACTGCTGCCCAGAGGCCGTATGCTTGCCTGTCTGCTGATTCTGTCCGGCGGACGGTACGGTACCATTCCTGGGGGAGATGGGTATGAAACGACTGCTCCGATGCCTGCTGATTCTCATCGGTTTGGTTGTCGCCGGGTGCGAGGAACAAGAGCGGGAACGCCCTGACGTTCGCTTGAGCGATGCACAGCCACAAGTCGAGGTGACGGTCCAGCAATAGTGATCCGCAGGGCACGCCGCGGGTTCGCCTCCCAACCAAGGACCGTCGGAAGATCCGCAACCTCGGAAGTCATCCCGCCCCCCATACGCCGTTCATGCCCCGTCCCGGATGTACGACAAGATCGTGGCAAGCCAACCATTTAGCCGATGGGTGCCACGCCCAAGCGAATCCCCCGCCTACGCGGGGGATGACGTCATTCCTGCGACGGCAGGAATTGAGCATGTCCTCTGTACGCGATGGAACACGGTCAAACAAGTTGGCAACGTCCCACGTCCTTGAGTTTTCGTGGCGAGGGCGTCTCGCCCTTGCGTCGCGAGGCCATCCCGGCCTCGCAGAGTTGGGTTCCAGTGCACTGCGTAGGGCCGAAAACAAGGGCAAGATGCCCTCGCCACGAAAGAGCAAGGCCAAGATGGCCTCGCCACGTTCCACCAGCGTCCCTGCCATCTCAAGAACTTGGGACGTTGCCAACAAGTTTGGCCGTGCCACCCGGCTGTACCGCCACTGTTTTGTCGTACACCTCCCGTCCACGATAGAACGATTTTCGGTTGATGCGAGGTCCACGAGAGGCGATAATGGCGCCGGTCGTAATGGTCCCGTTGCGAGCGTGGCGGAATCGGCAGACGCGCCAGGCTTAGGACCTGGTGTCCGTTAAGGACGTGGAGGTTCGACTCCTCTCGCTCGCATTGCACGACGCCGTTTGACGATCGTGGAAACAGCCGCAACCCGTGGACCGTCCGGAACGGATCCGGACCTCCGGGAGTGGGAGAAGTCATGAAACGACATTGCCTGGCCGTGGTGTTCTGCCTCCTATCGGCCTTCTCGTTGACTTCCTGCACCACGGCCCCGGAGTGTCGGCCGGGGGAAGCTGCGTCTGAAGTTCCCTCCGAGCCGGCTCCGGTCGCGCCGCTCTTGGCCGTGCTGGGAGCGTTCCAACAGGAGGTTGGGCTGCTCAAGGGCATGCTCACCGACGTCCAGGTGCGGCAGATCGAGGGCATTGAGTTCATTTCGGGGCGAATAGGGGCCGAGCCGGTTGTCCTGGCGTGGACGGGGGTGGGCAAGGTCAATACAGCCATGACAACGACGCTGCTGCTCGAGCATTTCCGGCCCACACGCGTCATCTTCACCGGGATTGCCGGCGGGATCGATCCGAACCTGGAGCCGGGCGATATCGTGATTGCCAGGCAGACGGCCTATCACGATATGGGGACCCTGTGGTCGCAGGGCATCGAGTACGGCGGCGTCAAGAATCGGATGACCGGCGCGCCCAATCCTGTCTTCTTCCCGGCCGACCCCGCGCTGCTGGCGGCCGCCCGGAAGGCTGCCCAGGACATGGCTTTTGGCGCCGTGGGGTTGCGGACGGGGGAGCGGCCCCCGAAGGTTGTCGTCGGGACGGTCGTCACGGGCGACGTGTTCGTGGCGTCAAAGGAAAAAAGCGCGGAGTTGGCCAAGGAGCTCGGCGCGTGCGCCGTGGAGATGGAAGGGGCCGCTGTGGCCCAGGTCTGCTACCAGCGGGACATCGCGTGCCTGATCATTCGGAGCATCAGTGACAAAGCGGATCAAAGCGCGATCATGGACAAGCAGTTGTTCTACACGATGGCCGCCAAGAACTCGGCCGGCCTGGTGGCCGAGATGACGCGTGCGTTGACGAGGGGCGACCATGTGGAATGAGCGCTTCGGGTTGGAGAAACACCACACGACGGTCAGAACGGAGGTGGTGGCCGGTATCACCACCTTCCTCACGATGTCCTATATCATCTTCGTGAACCCGTCCATCCTGAGCGCCGCCGGCATGGATAGGCCGGCGCTCATCATTGTCACCTGCCTGGTCAGCGGTGTGATGACGATTCTCACGGGTCTGTTGGGCAATGCGCCGATCGCGATGGCGCCGGGCATGGGACTCAACGCGTTCCTGGCCTACACGCTCGTGCTGGGCGGGAAGATCACCTGGCAGGTGGGTCTGGGGGTCGTGTTCCTCTCCGGCCTGCTGTGTTGGGTGTTGACGCTGCTCGGTCTGCGCAAGCGGCTCGTGGAGGCCATCCCCGTGAGTTTGGTAGCGGCCATCTCGGTGGGGATCGGGCTGTTCATCACCTTCATCGGCCTGCAGGATCTCAAGCTGATTGTGAAGAACGAGGCGACGCTGGTCGGCGCGGGCCCCATGACAGGGACGGTGGCCATCGGTCTTGGCGGTCTGCTGCTCATGGTGTTCCTGGCGATGAAGAAGGTCAAAGGCGCATTGCTGATCGGCATGGTGTTTTCCACCGTGCTGGCGATGAGCGCCGGTTTTGTGGAGTGGCCCGCCCGTCTCCTATCGTTGGATTTCGACATACGGCCCGTGGCGCTCCAACTTGACATCCGGGGGGCTCTGCAGTGGAGCCTGCTCGGCAATATTTTTGCTCTGATGTTCATCGATATGTTCGACAGCATCGGGACACTCGTGGCGTGCTGCCATGAGGCGAAGATGGTAGACGAGAAGGGGACGATCCAGGGCCTGGATCGTCTCCTGCAGATCGACGCGGCGGCCAGTATGTTGGGGGCCGGGCTGGGAACGTCCTCGATTGCCTCGTACATCGAGTCGGCCTCCGGCATTGAGGAGGGCGGACGCACCGGGCTTACGTCTCTCGTCACCGGGGCCTGCTTCCTCCTGGCCGTGCTGTTTGTGCCGCTGGTGGAGATCGTGCCCAAGTACGCGACGGCGCCGGCCTTGATTCTGGTCGGTCTGTTCATGATGAGAGAGATCAAGCGGGTGGACTTTGCGAACATGGAGGAGGCTCTTCCGGCGTTCCTCATCGTGGTGATGACCGCGCTGAGCTACAGCATCAGCGAGGGGCTGGCTTTCGGCTTCATCTCCTTCGTGCTGATCAAGCTGGCGGCGGGCAAAGCCGGAGAGGTCAGACCCACGATGTGGGTGATTGCACTGCTGTCGTTGCTCTTCGTGACAATGGATAACCTGCGGGCGATATTTCAATGAAGGTTCTCAGTTGTCAGTTCACAGTTGTCGGCAAAGCAGGGCCGCCACTGTCAACTGGGAAGTGCAAACTGTCAACTCACTATGAAGGAGTACGGCGATGGGTAAGGTGGGGATTGGCGTAAACATGGAGTTTGTGCGGCATGCGGACAAGCCCTTCGAGTGGGGCGTCGAGAAGGCGGCAGAATTGGGCTATGAGTACATCGAGCCCTGGGTTCACCTGGGGCGGGAGTTGATGAGCGAGGCCGGCTACTACATGACGATCTCGATGTCCGAGGACCCCTATCGAGTCCGGCGGGCCTGCGAGAAGGCCGGCATCAAGCTCTCCGGCCTGTCGTCGCACACCGCCCTGTGCCGGCCGGACATCGGCGGCAATTACCTCAAGCAGTCGATCCGGTTCGCCGCCGAGTGCGGGGCGCCCGTGGTGACGACGGATGAAGGCCCCAAACCCAAGTGGACCACGAAGCAGGAAGATCATGTGCTGATGAAGTACACGCTGACCGAGGCAGCGGGCTTTGCCGAGAATCGCGGCATCCTGATCGGGATTGAGCCGCACCAGCAGTACAGCAAGACCCCGGCCGGTCTGGACCGCATCGCCAACCTCGTGGATTCGCCGGCGATCGGCATCAATTTCGATACCGGCAACTCCTACCTGAGCGGTCACGACCCGATCAAGTGGCTGGAGCACGTCCTGGATCGGTTGGTCCATCTGCACGCCAAGGACATTTCGATTCAGCACTCGCAGGCCGAACGGGGTAAAGTCACCGGCACGCCCGCCGGCTGCGCCTGCGGTGACGGCGTCATCGACTGGAAGAAAGTGATCCAGATCTGCCGCCGGGCCAAGCGCAACATCGTCCTGAGCGTCGAGTGTGGCACCATCGAACAGGCCGAGCGCAGCATCAAACACCTGAAGCAGTTCGTGTGAACCCGGAAGGAGATGAGCCGATGAATGGCAGCCGTGTGCCTGTAATCGCTGGCCTGCTGCTGGTCGCCTTGCTGTTGTCGCAAACCGCCGGCGCTCAGCAGATCGTGATCGACGCGAATAGCTTGTCTGTACGCGAAGGTAGTGCAACCCTGCTGCAATATCGCCACAGTGATGTCCCGTTCAAGCCATACGTGAAAGAGCTTTTCACGCCAAACAGTGTGAACGTGCTGCTCGATGCCCCGCGGGATCATCTGCATCACCATGCCCTGATGTTCGCCTGCGCGGTGAACAACGTCGATTTCTGGGGCGAGGCCGTCGGGCCGGCAGAAGGCCACTTCGAACGGCTGCCGGGCAAACAACAGCACCTGGGGTTTGAGGATGTCGCAGTGGCCGGTTCGGAAGGCCACCGCTGGAGTCGTTACGCCGAGAATCTTCGGTGGGTATCTCAGCCCAACAGTGTACCCCTGTTGGGCGAGCAGCGCACGATCACGGTGGGACGAGTCGGCAGCCCGGCGGTCACGTTCCTGACATGGGAATCCAGGCTGTCCGTTCCGCAGGGAAAGGACTCCGTCGCGCTAAGCGGCTCCCACTATCATGGACTCGGCTTGCGGTTCATCCGGTCGATGGATGCCACAGGCGAGCTCCGCAATCCGGACAGCGCCCCTGGCGTCATCTTTCGGGGCGAGGAGCGACTGACGCGTTCGCGATGGTGCGCCTATACCGCGTCAGCGAACGGCAAGACCGTGACGGTCGCGATGTTCGACCACCCGGACAATCCGCGATCTCCGGCGACCTGGTTCACCATGGCCAAGCCGTTCGCCTACCTGTCAGCCACCTTGAGGCTGCACGAGGAGCCGCTGAAATTGTTCTCCGGCAAGCCTTTGACACTGCGCTACGGCGTGGCGCTGTGGGACGGTCGCCCGGACACAGCGCAGATTGACGAACTCTACCGACAATGGGTCGCCATGTCACAGAGCAGTGCGGCGGAGCGGTGATTGCCGGTCGTTTTTGAAGAGACCATATCTGAGAGTTGAGGATGATTGCCATGAGCGAAAACCAGGGGACTCAAAACACGAAGATTAGCCGCCGAGGATTCATGCACACTGCTGTGGCCGGGGCGGCATTGGCGGGCGTGGCTCCGAAACCGTTTGTCGGTAAGGTGCTGGGGGCCAATGAGCGGCTGGGGGTTGGATTCATCGGCTGCGGCGGGCGCAGCGGGGCCCATTTCCAGGCGGTGCACTGGCTCAAGACCCAGGGCAAGGAACCGGTCGAGATTGTCGCGGCGTGTGACGTCTATCGGCCGCGATTGGACAAACGTATCAAGGGCTACGGCGGTAAAGCGTACATGGATTACCATGAGCTGCTGGCCGATCCGAAGGTGGACGTGGTCTGCATTGCCACGCCGGACCACCTTCATGGTTACCAGGCCATCGACGCGATCAAGGCCGGCAAACATGTCTACTGCGAAAAGCCGGTGACGCACTGGCGGCAGTTCGAATTGACTAAGAAACTGGCCCATACCGTCCGAGAATCCGACCGCGCCTTCCAGCTTGGCTCGCAGGGGATGTCGGATTCGGCCTACCACCAGATGCGAAAGCTGGTCGTGGATGGCTTGATCGGTAAGCCGATCCACGCCGAGTGCGGGTACTTCCGCGTCGGCGACTGGGGTGAGCGCGGCATGCCGATTGACGACAAGAACGCCAAGCCGAGCCCCGATCTGAACTGGGAGGCCTTCCTGGGCGACATGCCGAAACGGCCGTTCGATGTCAGCCGGTTCTTCCGCTGGCGGATGTACGAGGACTACGCCGGCGGACCTTCCACCGACCTGTTCCCGCACAGCCTGACGCCCGTTCTGTACATCCTGGGCGTCAAGATGCCGAGCATGGTGGTTGCCACGGGCGGAAAATTCCGCTACCAGGAGCGGGAGATCCCGGACACGTTCAACACCCTCATCGATTACCCCGAGGGAATCACGGTCGCGGTCCTGGGGACGCAGGGTAATGACTACCAGGGCACCGGCGGTCGCGGCGCTCCGGGCCGGGTGCCGGTGATCCGGGGCTGGGACGGCACCCTGACGATCCAGGGCAATGAGATCGTCTTCGTGCCCGCCGACGGCTCGAAGAAGAAGCCGCAGCGGTTTGCCATTGAGCATGGCGAGGATTTCACCGGCTACTGGCGGAATTTCCTGGCCTGCTGTCGGTCCGGGAAGAAAGAGACCGCGAGTACTATGGATCTGGCCTACTACGTCCAGACGGCCCTGCAAATGGGCATGTTCGGCCTGCGGGCAGGAAAGACCGCCCGCTTTGATGCCGATAAAGAGCAGATCGTGGTTTGACACTCGGTGTTGGTTGCTTGGGGCAGCAGAAAGGAAGGTAGGAGGTATGGTACGTGACAAGATCTCATTGGTGGCGGGGATCGCTCTGTTTCTGGCCCTGGTGGCGGCCGCCCAGCCGGATGGACCGCGAGAGGGCGGTCCACCGCCCGGCGTGGTGGTAGCGCCTGTGCCGCAGCCGCCCGGCGGGCCGGGTCCCATGTACCAGATGACTCCGGATATGAGGCCCGGGCCAGGTTCGCTTGGGGGTCCCGGTCCGATGCCGATGAGGATGCGAGAGCTGGCCGAGCAGTTGCGTGCCCGGGCGCGAGAGGCGCAGGAATTGTCCGACCGGTTGCGCCGCCAGGCGGATGAGCTTGACCAGGCGGCCAAGCGGATGATGGATCGAGGCCCAGGCCCGCAGCCACGAGAGCAAATGAACCGCGATCTGGACGAGATCAAGGAAGCCATTGGTCGCGCGGAACGGGAGGGACGCCCGCAAGAGGCGCAAGAACTACGCCGGCGCGCCGAGCCACTGATGGGGCGATTCCAGCCTATGCCGCCGGGTCCGCGCATCGAGGAACGCCAAGAGATCAAGCGACAGATCGAACGCTTGCGGGACAAGGCGCAGAGGGTCGAGAAGGAAGGTCGCGTTGACGAGGCCAAACGCATCTGGCAGGAGGCAGATCGTCTCGAACAGAGATTGCGCGAGTCGGGAGCGCGCGAAGGAGGCGACTTTGGTAGACCGATGCCGCCGGAGGTTCAGGACATTCTGAGGTCTGCCGAGCAGGCCGCGCGCGAGGGCCGGATGGACGATGCTCGCGGCCAACGCGAGAAGGCGGAGATGATGACTCGCCAACCGCAAGAACGAAGAGGGAAGTGGTCGTCCGGTCAGCCTGGTCCGGGTGGGGACGAGCAGCAGGAGATGAAGCGCAAGCTCGAGGAGTTGCGGAATGAGGCTGGCAAGGCAAAGGAACAGGGCCGCCGGGAGGACGCCGAACGTCTCGGGCAAGAGGCCAATCGTCTGGAGCAGCAGTTGCGCGACCAGGGGCCGGGTGAAAAGGGCGAGTTCGGCCGCCCGATGCCTTCCGGAGTCCAGGACATCCTGAGAGCTGCCGAGCAGGCCGAGCGCGAGGGCCGGATGGACGACGCCCGCCGCCAGCGCGAGAAAGCGGAAATGGTTGCCCGCCAATTCCAGGAGCAGAAGGGACGAGGCCCGGAGTCGCCGGACCGGTCGTTCAAGGACGAGATTGTTCGCAGCATGGAAGGACTCAAGCAGGAGATCGGGCGGCTCTGGCAGGCCGTGAATGAGATGCGGAACCGTCGAACAGAAAAATAGTGCCAAGAATCAGCTTGGCACGATTTGGTGTTTTGTCGCTGTTCCGGTATAATCACACATTGTCGTGCATAGTATAGAAGACGCGTGAGAAGCTGGTAGGGATTTCAGCGAAGCTCAGCCGGATCGCCTTTTCGCACCGGGAGATGCTGGACCAAGCGGTGCTCTTGGCGTTTTTTGAGGTGGTAGGTTTGGACTTTGCTTATCCCTATGAGCCTTGACCCGCGAATCATGCAGGATTGGGAGATCGCTGAGGCGGCGGAAGTTCACATGAAGCCGATCCAGCGGCTCGCCGCCGAGCTTGGCCTGCGCGGCGAAGAAGTGATCCCTTACGGAAACCGGTTGGCCAAGGTTGACTACCAGAAGGTATTGGCCAGGCTGCCGGACGCCCCTACCGCCAAGTACATTGACGTGACGGCCATCACGCCCACGCCCCTGGGCGAAGGCAAGACGACGACCACGATCGGGCTGATCGAGGGACTGGGCAAGCTCGGCCAGCGCGTCTGCGGGGCCATCCGCCAGCCGAGCGGCGCGCCGACCTTCAATATCAAAGGCTCGGCGGCCGGGGGCGGCCTGGCCCAGTGCATCCCGTTGACGCCTATCTCCATCCGCCTGACGGGCGACCTCGATTGCGTCACAAACGCCCACAATCTGGCGATGGTGGCGTTGACGGCGCGGCTCCAGCACGAGCGCAACTACGACGACGCCCGCTTGGCCCAAAGCGGCCTGACCCGTCTGGACATCGACCCCAACCGTGTGCAGATCGGCTGGGCCATCGATTTTTGTGCCCAGGCCCTGCGCAAGATCCGGATCGGGCTGGGCGGCAAGATGGACGGCGTCGAGATGGATTCGGGTTTCCAGATGACCGTGGCCAGCGAGGTGATGGCGATCCTCGCTGTGGCACGCGACCTGAAGGACCTGCGGGAGCGGATCGCGCGGATGGTTGTCGCCTACAGCCACAGCGGCCGGGAGGTCACAACCGCCGACCTGGGTGTCGATGGCGCGATGACCGCCTGGCTCCTCGACGCGATCAACCCCAACCTCGTGCAAACCATCGAGGGTCAGCCGGTGTTCATCCACGCGGGACCGTTTGCCAATATCGCGATCGGGCAGAGTTCGATCCTCGCCGATCGGCTCGGCACGAAGCTGGCCGACTATCACGTCACCGAGAGCGGCTTTGCCGCCGACATCGGGTATGAAAAATTCTGGAACCTCAAGTGTCGCATGTCGGGGCTGCGACCGGACGCGGTGGTGATCGTCGCCACGATCCGGGCCTTGAAGATGCACGGCGGTGGCCCGGCTGTCAAACCCGGCATGCACCTCGATCCGGCGTATACGAACGAGAACGTGGCCCTGGTCGAGAAAGGCTGCGAGAACCTCGCGGCCCACATCGAGATTGTGCAGAAGAGCGGCGTGCGGCCGGTCGTGTGTCTCAACGAGTTCAAGACCGACACGGAAGCGGAGAAGCAGACAGTCCGCGGGTTCGCCGAAGCCAAAGGGGCGCGGGCCGTCACGTCTTCGCACTGGCTCCGAGGCGGCGCGGGCGCGATCGAATTGGCGGAAGCAGTGATCGAGACCTGTCAACAAAAGAACGATTTCCACTTCCTCTACGACTTGGCCATGCCGCTGCGGCAACGCATCGAGTTGATCGCACGGGAGATCTACGGCGCCGAGGACGTGACCTACACGCCCGCCGCCCTGACCAAGGTCGAAGCCCTGCAAGCCGCGTCGCTGGGCACGACCCTGGGTACGTGCATGGCCAAGACGCAGCAGAGCCTCTCGCACGATCCGAACCTCAAGGGCCGCCCCCGCGGCTGGACGCTTCCCATCAACGACATCCTGGTATATAAAGGAGCAGGCTTCGTCGTCCCCGTGGCCGGGGAGGTCAAGCTGATGCCGGGCACCGGCTCCGATCCGGCCTTTCGCCGCATCGACGTCGATGTCAACACGGGCAAAGTCCAAGGGCTGTTCTGAGTTGTCAGTCGGCAGTGTGCAGGATGGACTTTGGCCCATGCTGCTCTTGTTGGCTGACCTGGGAGTGGTCCGCATGGGCTGAAGCCCATCCTACGAACTGACAACCGGGAACTGAGAACTCCGCATGGCAGCACGAATCATCGACGGCAAACAGGTCGCGGCCGACATCCGGGCCGAACTCAAGGAGCAAATCGCCGAACTCAAGACACGTGGAATTGTGCCCGGCTTGGGCGTCATTCTCGTGGGCGAGGATCCTGCTTCGCAGTCTTATGTGACGGGCAAGGAACGCGCTTGCGAGGAGATCGGCATCTTTTCCGACGACAATCGCCTGCCGGCGCAGACCTCCCAGGAAGACCTGATTGCCTTGGTCAAAAGGATGAACGGCGATCCCCGGATCCACGGCATTCTGGTGCAACTGCCGCTGCCGCGGCATCTCAACGAAGCCGAGGTGTTGCTGGCGATCGATCCGAACAAGGATGTCGATGGGTTCCATCCGGTCAATGTCGGGAAGATGGTGGTGGGGGAGAAGGCGTTCCTGCCCTGCACGCCCCACGGCGTGGTGCAACTGCTCGTGCGCAATGGGGTGACGATCGACGGAGCCCACGTCGTCATTGTGGGCCGCAGCAACATCGTGGGCAAGCCCCTCGCCAACATGTTGATTCAGAAGAGTCCCACCGGCAACGCCACGGTCACGGTCTGCCACACACGGACCAGGGACCTCGCCTCCTACACGCGGCAGGCCGACATCCTCATTGCCGCCGCGGGCCGGCCGAACACGATCACCGCCGATATGGTCCGGGACGGCATCGTCGTCATCGACGTTGGCGTGAACCGCGTGGAAGATGCGACGAAGAAAGCGGGCTTCCGGCTGGTCGGAGACGTCGATTTCGACGCCGTGAAGGAAAAGGCCTCGTTGATCACCCCCGTCCCCGGCGGTGTCGGTCCCATGACCATCACCATGCTCCTCTACAACACGGTCGAATCCGCCAAGCGGGCCGCCGGCCTCGACGCGGATTAGGATGGTCCGTATTTGAGGTGCGGGGGGCCAGCTTCGTAGGGTGGGGCTTGCCCCACCAAGACCCACGTGACACGAGGAATCGGTGGAGCTTGCCCCACCCCACCAGCTTCACAGGGCGACCCTCTTGACCTTGTGATCGCGGGGCACGCCGTCGATGGCCATGAGTTGTCCATCCACAAAGGTTCTTACCTTCCTACGCACTTGCGGCTCCTGGGGTTGACCGGTAGACTGCACCCGGTTGCTTTACGGATAAGGGGTCTTCGTATGCGTATCCTCGTCATCCAAGCATTTCTATTTGCTTTGGTTTCCCTGTGCACGGGCGCGGATGGACCTGCCGCACGGCCAGGGGAATCGACAACCAGCTCATCCGGCGATTCAACCCTGTATTTGCTGACCTACGACCACGGCGGGTTGGTGCTGTGGGGGCGGGATCACTTCATCAAGTACCTCCATAGCGCCGTGGATTGGCTGGATCGGTATCCGAGCTTTAAGATCGGCTTGGACAACGAGGCGTACACCTATGACAAGCTGGCGGAGCAGGACCCGGCGGTGCTCGAGGAAGTTCGGGGGGTTCTGCGCATGTACCAGGGCCGGTTCGGTATCGGGACGTGCACCTACGGGCAGCCGCTGTCGGTCTTCGTGAACGAAGAATCCAACATCCGGCAGATCGAGTACGCCCTGGCCGCCGACCGGAAGTACTTCGGGGTCGCGCCAGACGTGTACCTGATGAGTGAGCACGCCATGCACGCCCAGATCCCGCAACTGCTCAAGGGCTTCGGCTTCCGCGGCGCGATCATGCGAACGCACTACATGATGTACGGATATAATCCTGCGTTCGATGTGCCTATTGGCTGGTGGGTGGGCCTGGATGGATCGCGCGTCGCGACCGTACCCACGTACAAAGGCGAGGGAGCCCAGTTCGGGAAAACAACGGTCGACAATTGGGTCTTGACCCGCTACCCGAGCAAGGACGCGCCGAAGTCACCGGCCGACTTCCGCAAGGAATTCGGCCGGATTCAGCCGCTCTTGGCCAGCCGGGCCGATGATGCCGGGCTCCGGAAGGAGGAACTCGTCAGAGAGTGTGAGGGCAAGCCCGGCTTCAGGTGGATCCTGCTGGAAGAGTTGCTTTCATTGTTTCCTGCTCCACAGGAAGAGCTGAGGACCGGCGCGAACGACTTCGTCGTGCGAATGCCTTGGGGCTACTGTGGCAACGAGATCTGGAACGAGTCCCGTCGCGCCGAGACCGGGGTTCTTACGGCGGAACGGATCGCTGCCCTGGCCATTCTGGCGGGCGGGGAGAGCTGTGAGAAGGAGTTGGATGCGGCGTGGAAGAACCTGCTCGTGGCCCAGCATCACGATATCCAGATCTGTGGATTGCTGACGGATGCCCGCAAGTTCCTTCCCGAATCCCTCCAGGCCTCACGGGACATTACCACCCGGTCGTTGCAGTGGATCGGATCGCGCATGGCTTCCGGAGGTTTTCCACAACTGGTCCTCTTCAACCCGGTCTCCTGGCGGCGGCAGTCGTGGATCGAAGTGCCCGTTGCTTTCGAGAAGGGCTTTGCCACGGGTTTGGAGGTCCGCCAGGATGGCAAGATCGTTCCCTCTGCCATCCGATCGGCCGACACATATTCCGACGGCCGGCTGCGCGTGGCCAAGCTGGCGGTCCTCGCTGATCTCGACGGGCTCAGCGTGGGGACATTTGAGCTGCGCCCGGCGTCGACCGGTGCAACGACGGTAAGCAACCCCGACGTGATGCATGTGGACACCGAGCACCTGGCTCTTACGACGCCCTTCTGGGAGGTTCGGTTTCACCCGGAGGGGGGCCTGTCATCGATCAAGGACCAGCGGACCGGAGAAGAGTTCCTGCGACCGCAGGGAGCAAGTGGCCTGTTTGCCGGGAAGGTCAACGGGCAGGATATGACCTCGAAGGGGCCGTGGGTCCTGGAAGCGGCGCACGGCGGGACCACCTGGACCGTAGCCCGCCAGAGCGGCCTGATGGGCACGGTCCCCTACACGCTGGAGATGAAGTTCTATCGCGAGAGTCCCCGGATCGACTGCTGGATGCGGTTTCGCTTCGCGGGGGAGAAGATCGGGCGGGTCACCGCTAATGTGCGCGACAATGTCTCCGGATTCGTCCACGAGGAGAAGCTGCGGTTCAAGCTGTTCCCGGCGTTGGGCGAGGAGGCGGTAGGCGTTCGTGATCTTCCGTTTGCCGTCAGCGAGACCACAGACCCGTATGTCAATGGACTCTACTGGACCGCCGTGGCGGACACTGACAAAGGAATCGCCGTGTTCAACCGGGGGACCATGGGGGCGGTACGTGAGAAGGATGGCGGTTTCTCGATTCCGCTGGCGTACGCTGCCTATTATGTCTGGGGTACCCGAATGCTCAGTGGGGATTTCGAGTACGAATTTGCCCTTTATCCTTTCGCGGGTAGATGGGCCGGGGCGGATCTGCATCGCCATGCCGTGGAGTACAACTTCCCGCTGGTGGGTACGGCGGCGCCTGCCGCCAGCGGGAGCCTGGGGGCGACTTTTCAGCCTGTCCGCGTGCAGTCGGGTGACGCGGTGGTTTCGGCTCTGTACAACCACGAGGGCAAGACGCACGTGCGGGTACACGATTACCGGGGCGCAGGAGGCCAGGTGACGCTGAATTGTGCCCCCGGGCGAGTTCGCCTGAGGGAGGTCGATCTGGCGGGCCGCGATCTGGGCGTCGCGGCGGGGGCGTTCTCCCTCAAGCCCTGGGAGATCAAGACCATCAAACTGGAATGGCCTATTGAATAGGGCGTGACGGCCGGGTAGAATATTGTACTTATGGTTTGCGCAGCAAACAACGGTGTTCGTATCGTCAACGTGGGCACGTCGTCCCTGAGTACACAATCCAAAGGAGGCAGAAAATGACGCACATCACGCGCAGACAGTTCGTGGGCTCGGTGGCTGCCGGGCTGGGCATGACCCTGGTCACCCCCGTGTCACGGGTGCTCGGGGCCAATGACGACATTCGTGTGGCGGTCGTCGGCATCAACGGCCGGGGCGGCTCGCACATCAGCGGCTTCGGGGACATGAAAGGCGTGCGGGTGGTGGCCTTCTGCGATGTCGACCGGAACGTTTTGGGCAACAAGGCGCAGGCCTTCGAGAAGAAGTATGGCAGCAAAGTCCAGACCTACGTCGATATCCGCAAGATGCTCGACAGTAAGGACATTGACGCCATCTCCATCGCCACGCCCAACCACTGGCACTCCCTGGGCACGATCTGGGCCTGCCAGGCGGGCAAGGATGTCTATGTCGAGAAACCGTGCAGCCACAACAACTTCGAGGGGCACCGGTGTCTGGATGCCGCCCGCAAGTACCAGCGGATCGTGCAGCACGGCACGCAGAGCCGTTCCAGCCGGAGCTGGGCCCGGCAGGTGGCGGCCATCGCCAGCGGCAAGTACGGCAAACTGCTGGTCTCCAAGGGGGCGGCCTCCAAAGATGGGTCGGGCCGCTGGAGCATTGGCTTTAAGCCGATTGAGAAACCGCCGGAAAACCTGGACTATGGTCTCTGGCTGGGCCCGGCGCCCGAGCAGCCGTTCCACAAGAACCTCGTGCATTACAACTGGCACTGGTTCTGGGACTTCGGCAATGGCGAGATCGGCAATCAGGGCGTTCACCAGATGGACATTGCCCGCTGGGCGATTCCGGGCGGGACTCTGCCCCAGAGCGTCATCAGCCTGGGCGGCCGCTGGGTGAACTCGACGGAGGGCCATCCGCCGTTCACCGATCAGGCCCAGACACCCAACTGCCAGTTGACCATCATGGACTTTGGCGGCCCGCTGCTGGTGTTCGAGGTCATCGGTTTGGTCGGTCGCGTAGGCGCCGACGGCAAGAAGTATCCGAACAACGTTGGCAACGAATTCTACCTGGAAGCCGGTGCCATCAAGGGCGGCAAATTCTATCCGAAAGGTTCCGACAAGGCCGAGGACTTGGTGGACGTCGATGTCAAGATGGGCCCCGGCGGCGAGCACTTCGAGAATTTCATCGCCGCCGTGCGCAGCCGCAAGGTGGAGGATCTCAACGCAGATATCGCCGAGGGGTATCTGTCCTCCGCGTGCTGCCAACTGGGCAATATCTCCTATCGCCTCGGCCAGCAGGTCAGCGGCTCAACCAAGCCGGATGTCCTGGGCAAGCATGAAGAGATTGCCCAGTCCTGGGACAAGGTCCTGGAGACGGTCAAAGGCGCGATCGGTCTCGATGTGTCGAAGGGCACATACCAGCTTGGGCCGATGCTGACGTTCAATCCCCAGAGGGAGAGATTCGTGAAGAACAAGGAGGCCAACGCGCTGCTGACGCGACCCTATCGCCAGCCGTTCGTCGTGCCCCAGGAAGTATAGAATCGACATGCCCACCCAAGATTGATGCAAACCAGGGCATCCAGCTCCACGGCTGGGTGCCCTTGGTCTTTCTATCCGCACACTCTCTGCAGAATGATGCCGGCGACGATCAGGAGCAGTCCCACCACGGTGGACGGCAGGATCTTCTCGCCTAGCACCAGCGCGATGACCAGCAACGACAAGAAGGGTACGAGGTAGATCAAGTTCACCACGTGAGCGGTGGTTTTGGCGCTTCGCAGAGCCTTGAGCCACGCCAGGAAGGTGAGGCCCATCTCGAACAGGCCGACGTAGAGGCCCCCGAGCAGCCCGCGCCAGTCGCCCAGTCGAGTCTGCCCGAGCAGGAGCACGAGAAGCAGGATGTAGACGGAAGCGAAGACGAAATTCACAAATAGGCGCACGGCCTCATCTTGCCGGTCTTTGGTGTTGATGACCCAGAACAGGGCCCAGATGACGGTGCTGCCCAGGGCCAGAAGGACACCAGGAGCACTGCTGAAACGAAAGGCCAGGATGTCCGATGGTGAACGCGGGTGCGTGGCGATGACGACCACGCCGGTGAAGCTGATCAGGATCGCCAGAATACTCGCGAGCCGGATATGCTGGCCCAGCAACGGGATCGACAGCAGCACGAGCGTCAGCGGCCAGACGAAGTTGATCGGCTGGGCCTCCTGCGCGGGCAGCAGCGAATAAGCCTTGAACAGAATCACGTAATAGAGGAATGGGTTTAGCAGTCCCAGCCCTGCCGACCACAAGTAGTCCCGCACGGTGAACGTACGCAACCGTTTCCACTTCCCCGTGACCGCCAGATACGCGAGGAAGATGCCGGTAGAAGTCACCGAGGCCAAAAGGAGCAGAGGCAACTGGCCCACGTGGCGGAGGGAAAGCTTGAACACGGTCGCTGACGTGGCCCAGAACCCGACCGCGACCAGCGCGTACGCGTAAGCCAGTTTGTGTGGCCGATCATCTGTATTCATGGGCAGGCATTATATGATGTCGGCGGCTCGGGCGTCGCAGGAAAAGTGCCGCCGCCGCATGGGGGAGTGCACTGAGAGGCTTGTATCGTGCACGGCCGCACTGGTACAATGGCAGCACCATTGGGATTCGAGCAGGGCGGCGTGGAGCATAAAAGGTAAAGAGTCTTCGAAAGATCGTGAGGGGCTACCAGCGATGGCTACTTCCTTGAGGCACCGCAGCGGCCGATCCGGCTTCACACTCATCGAACTTCTGGTCGTGATTTCCATCATCGCGCTCTTGATGATGATCCTGATGCCGGCCTTGCAGCGCGTCAAGGAGCAGGGCAAGACCCTTGCCTGCCAGGCGAACTTGCGGCAGTGGGCATTTTATTTCTCGATGTACACGGACGACAACAATGGCCGCTTCCATCGCGGGTGGAACATCGGCAGTGAGCCGCAGACCAGTTGGATGGTGGTGCTCCGCCCGTACTACGTCCAGCAAACGGATCTTCTCTTTTGCCCGACGGCCACGAAGCCCGACCCCCGCGGCGGCCGCTTCGCCTATGTCGCCTGGGGACCGAATCCGCAGTACCAGGAATATGGCAGCTACGGCATCAACCTTTACGTCAGTGACCCCATGCCCGGCAAAGAGGGCGGCAAACCCGCCTCACAATACTGGCGGAAGCGTGACGTGCGGCAGGCTGGCGAGATTCCACTGTTTGTGGACGACCGCTGGTGGGACACCCGGCCCAATGCCACCGACCAGCCGCCCGCCTATGAAGGACAGCATGACGACTGGACCACCAATGCGATGAAGATGATCTGCCTGCTCAGGCACAACGGGTTCGTGAACGCGGCCTTCATGGATTTCTCCACGCGCAGGATCGGTCTGAAGGAGTTATGGTCGCTCCGCTGGCACCGGGAGTATCAGATGCGGGGGCCCTGGACGAGCGCCGGTGGCGTTCAGGCCCAAGACTGGCCCGAGTGGATGAGAGGCTTCAAGGATTACTGATGCGCCAGCCGAGTCGCGTCAGGGTCGCGCGGGGCACAGGGATCGTCCGTAGGATGGGCTTTAGCCCATGCTGCTGTTGTATGTGGTGACATTCCGCATGGGCTAAAGCCCATCCTACCGGCTCACTGAGCAAGCAGTCCCGCGAGGGGCTCGTGGGCGGCATGGGTGCAATCGATTAGCTTCTGCCGCGAAGATGACATTGGACTCTGCCAGAGGAAGGTGAGCAATTGCGTGAGGCTCTCAACGCGCAGGTGCTGCCAGTTCAAGGATCGCAACTCCTGCGGCAAACGGTACTCAGCGTTGCTCGCCAGCAGCAGGGCCATGCCGGCCATCGCTCCTACTGCCATGTTCCGTGGTCCGATACCTTGTTCCAGAGCCAGCGACATCGTGCCGAAGATACGGTCATTGATCCCCAGCTTGCGAAGGATATCCCGGCCGGCGCGGGCGACGGTGTCGGCGAGGTGCGGATTGGTCATCCGCTCCAATAGGTCCTCCGCATAGAGGCGATAGCCCGCCCCGGTGAATAGCTCGTCGCCCAGGGAGGCATATTTGCGAACCAGAGCCGCGCCGGACTCCCGAAGAAACGCTTCGCGGGCCACAGTCATCAAGGGTGCATCCCCCTTGATCTCGGTCATCTTCGTGTACCCCTTGAGCCTGCCGATGAAACCCAGCAGAGCGTGGATAGCATTGTGCCCGTAGAGTTTGGCCTCCTCGAACGGCAACAGGTCGTCCTTCTCGATGAAGACGCGGATGCCCGGAGCGAAATCCGGGATGGTCGTCTTGCTGACAAGGATACGGTTGAACTCCTCTACGAGGAACGCCCGGTCGAAGCCCGGCGCAATCGGCGCAAGATCCCGCTCCGCCATTTCGCGCGGATCGGTCACTACCTGACTCATCTTGCCAATGACGGTGTTGAGAAACTGGACTCGTAGCATGGGCGTCCTGACCGTGCTCCGGAGCCTTTGCGCGACAGCTTGTTCGAGAATCTCGGCCGCATGGTTATGGTTCTCGGCCGCATAGATGATGGTGGCGTCGGCTTGGCGACGCAGCAAGCCATCGGCGATCAATGCGGCGACGCTGTTGTCCTGGGCCGAATCGTAGAACTTGACCGACGGCAGGCAGGTCGTGATCTCGGTCGCTTCCGCCAGCGCCGCTCGCAGGGCCGTCGCATCCTCGGGATTGGCCGGATTCAGCAACTCGACGCCGTCAATCCTGATTGTCTCAACCCCGTCGCTTCTGGCGATATTGACGCAGTAGGTCCCTTTGTTCGACCGCACGGCATCGACGAGCCGTTGGTCGATCTCAGCGACGACGATCCGCCGGAAGTTGCCGCTTTGGAAGGCTTCCTTGGCGAGAAGCCCTGCCTGGATCGGTCCGAAGCCGAAGCCGACAAAAGTATGCTCCGCCATGCTACTGACCCGCCGCCCGGAGGAACCGTCGGATGTCCTGCTCCTGGGTGAGCACGCGGATTTCGAGATCATAGGTCCGGCTCTGGCCCGGGTCCAGGTGGAGGAGCTTCTTCTGCGCGCGTGCCTTGGCCTGGCCGATGGGCGGATTCGTGCCCGGCTCCAAGCCCGTGACGTACTCGCCGGGACCCCAGTGCTGCCAGTTGGCCAGCGCGGGCAACTGCCTCTTCTTGTAGCGTGTCGCCACGGCCAGTCCGAGTTTCTCGTTATACAGGCCGATGGTGCACAGGCCCTCCGCATCGGGTGTGACATCGATGAAGCCGCAGGCTTCGCCGGTCGCCCGGTGTCTCTCCAGAGGAGGTTGGGCGGTGCGGAAATCATGCGTGCTATTGAAGATGGCATTGTCCATGTCCGAGCCGCGCGATACGCACTGCCCCTTCCAGACGATTCTCGTGCCCTTGTCCACGAAGGGCCAGCCGTAGTTGCAGTGATACAGGAGCATGTGCGGCGTACGGGAGTTGCCGATGTTGGTCACGACATCATGAAGCCGGATCACCGGCTCGCCCAGTGTGCCGGCGATCGTCCGCCGCAGTTCGAGATTGGGTCCGAAGACGCGGGACTCCTTCACCAGGGCGGTGATGCTCATCTCCGGATTGCCGGTGCCGAGATTGGGTTGGACAATGGATTCCACCTGAGCCGAGAGATTGCTGAAGCGCCCGTGCAGGCCGCGCTCGCCAAACGCGTCGGTCTCCGGCCCACCCGCGTGGGTCAAACCACATGTGGTCACCAGGCCGCCGGCGAAGGTCCAGAGCCATTCCAAGCCTCTGTTCGCGTCCGGGCGCGGCGCCGTGACACCGGCGTGACTGAGCCAGACGAGGCTGTGTTGATTATGGAAGGCCTCGACGATATCGAGCCCGCGGTCGATCACGACCTTGTACCGCAGCCCCGCGCCGGTGTTGATCCAGGCGATGCGGGTCCCTCGGCCCAGCCCATCATCCAGTACCGACGTCTCGATCCCGCCGACTTGGGCGTGGTTGATCACCTTGCCCTGCCAATTGAATTGCGTTTTCTTCGTGGCCATTACTTGCTCCCTAATCCAACGCTTTTCGCAGGGCCTCGAAGCTTTCGAAACCCTCTTTCGCTCGAAGGATTTGCAGCATCTTGGGATATGGTCTGATGTTGCCGTACCGATCACCCAGCGGGGCCTTGATGTAGAGCGAGGCGAACAGATTGCCCGCCTGGGCGGCCTGGTGAAAGTCGATCGCGCCCCTGCGGAAGCCGTCCAGATTGCTGGCAAGATACGTGATCAGGCCGGCGCGGAAGGAATCGCCCGCCCCGACGAGGTCCACGACTTCGCCCGCCATGAAGCGAGAGGTCACTTTCAGCGGCCCGCCCATCTGGCCCTCCGGCCCAATGTATTGTATGTACGCGCCGTCGCTGACCGTCACACCGAAGAGCTTCGTTCGCCCATCGTCCTGCCAGAACCGCTTCGTCAGGAATTCGAGAAAATGGGTGTTGTACGCCCGCTCGTCGAGATCGGTCCGCGCGGGACTTCGGCCGAGCGTGTTCTCGATGAGCTTGGCCTCATCGGAGGACGTGAAGAACAGGTCCAGCTCGGGCAGCAGGGGCTCCAGGAGCCGGTATTCCCTGACGGGCTTCCCCTCGGCAATGAGCTTATGCGGATTGCCCGTCAGGGTGTGGCTGTCGGCGATGGTCACCGTCCCCTGATTCTGGCACCAGTGAATGAACTCGGCAAGGTCCCGACCCCCGTGGGCGTCGCCGCGGTCCGAGAGTCCCGAATACATGTAGTAAACGATCCGGGGTCGCAGCCGTTCGACCGCTTCGCAAAAAACCCTGAAGTCGAAATCGTTGTTGGCATTCGGGAAGTAGGCGATCCCGCCGCGCTCGCCGCCGGAGGTGTGGTGGATGAAGGTGGTGCCCGTGCACAGACGCGGATGGATGCAGGTCGCCGACATGTCGATGTCGTTGGCGGTCATCACATTATGGAAATACCGCCCCTGGGCGTCCAGACCATCGTACTCGCCTTTGCCCAGATTGACGCCGACGGCGACCTTCAGGCCGGTCCGGGCGATCAGCGGGGCCATGTTGCCGGGTCCGCCGGCCGTGGCGAAACCTTCCTCGATCCACTGCCGGACCTGTTCTTGGGAGTACTTGGGCATATCCTCGAACCGGCACTTGGCCAGGCCGCCCTTGCCGACGAGCCGATCGGTAAAGTCAAAGTCGGGCCGCCGCAAATCCACCACCGCCGTATTCAAGACCAGGACATCCACAGCCATCAGTCATCTCTCCAGCATTCCATGATTTCTAATGCATTTCCGCTTCGCAGGTGCCGATCGCCGGGCGGTAGAAGTTGAACTGCACGTTGGGATGGTCCGCCAGCAGCGACATGGGCACGGCGCTATCAGGGATCTTCTTGCCGATCATGAGCGTCGTCAGCCGCATGCCGAAGGGGTTGTCGTGCGTACCCCCCTGCCAGATGGAGACCTTCTCGGCTTTCCAGGTCTCGACCGGGCCGACGGAAATCGCCTGGGTGGGCACGCTGGTCACCACGCCGCCGCCGCTCGTGCGGGCGTTCTGCATGACCGTCACAGGATGCAAATCCACCACGCGCGTGGTCAGCCGGCGGAATTCCTCCGGCGTCGGCGGCTGGTCTTTGTACTTGCCTTTCCGCCGAACCGGGTCATTGAACGCCCAGTGTTTGATATCGCCCTGGCCACCCTGCATCGTGACGCAGCGGATGCCTTCCCAGCTCTTGATGTATGCCGAGCTGTCGGCCTCGGGGAAATGGAGGTTGCTCTCGGGCAGCTTCAGTCCGCGCTGGATGCGGTCGAAGCACAACTCGCGGTCGGCCCTGGCAAACGACAGCGCGTGGGTCTGCGGGACCTCCCGGCCGTTCATGTACCACTCGTCCATGCCCCAGAAATGAGCGTGGGTGAGGTCCAATTCCAGTTCATTGACCAACCGGGCGACCAGCGGCAATTGCTCCGTCGGGCCGATGGGGCCGCAGAGGCCGGCGGGATTGGCCGGGGTTGCCTGTTTCCAGGCGGTGATATACTCCAGGGCCTCCGCCAGGTAGAAGTCCTCCAGCGTGTCGTAAAAGACGACGCGGAATCCCGCGCGGCTCAGGGCGGCCATGTCTTCCGCCGTCAGCCGCGCGGCGTCGCTCAGGATTTCATCATCGAGCGTGGTGTAGTCCCACCACTCGGGCGCCAAGATGCTCGTCTTCCGGGCCATGGAGCTTCTCCTTACATCAAGTGAGCCAAATCGCCGAGTTCCTTCCGGAGGATATTATCCTGCGGGTAGGCGTGGCCGAGGTGCTGGCGGAAACCCTCGCCGAACGGCCGGCCAATCTGCCCGCCGCGTTTCTGCGAGAATACCTTCATCATCTTGACATACTCGTCCATCCCATGATGCTTGAGCAGCCAGTCCCTCTGGCTCTCGTGGCAGCACAGCATCCGCTCTTTGACGTCCATCACACTGCTGATATCGACGATCATGCTTGGCTCGACGGGGTGGCCGAGCGTGTCTTTGCCCTCAACGGCGTCCATGTAGTACAAGTGTGGAATCGGCTCGAACGGTTCGGCCCCCGGCGTCTCGACGTTGACGACGCCGCCGCAGAAGCACGCGGTCTGAGCCAGCTTGCTGGCCATTTCGTGATCGACCATATAGTCCGAGGGACTCGTCGTGATGACGATACGCGGCCGGATCTTGCGCACCACTTCGATGGCCTTAAGCAACTGCGGCCGCTCATAGAGAATGAAAATATCCCCGGATTCCAGGCAATGATACCGGCCATCGAGCATGGCCGCGGATTTCGCGGCTTCGCCCCGGCGAATCCGGCTGATCTCCTCCCGGCTGTACTGCACGGTGCCGCAGTCACCGGGGGCCATCGTGGCGATGTGCACCTGCCAGCCGCGCTGACGCAGCAGGGCGAGCGTGCCGGTGCACATGAACTCGGCATCATCCGGATGAGCCCCGAGACTCAAAACGGTTTTGCTGCTTTCCAACATGCTTATCAATGATCCTTTCCCGCCCACCATTTTCGGTGAGCCGTTCCTGTTATTCTGAATGGAGCAAACTTGTAGGGTGGGGCTTGCCCCACCAAAGACTCGGATGGCGAGAAGAATCGGTGGGGCAAGCCCCACCCTACAAGATGCTCTTTATCTACTATTTGCCCATAAGGTGGTTCACGATGAGCAGGTCGAGTTCCTCGTAATCGCGCTCGGCGATCAACTGGTCGACCTTGGCCTGATCGAGGCTGCGGGCCAGCTCGACGAGCTTCAGGAAGATGGTCCGGCTGTTGCTCAGGTGCTTGGTTGCCACGTCCTGCTTCTGGGTCCGCATGGCTTTGACATCGAGGCCGACGAATTCGCCGCGCGTGCCGTAGTTGTACTTGTCGAGAATGCGGACCTGGTTGAAGGCGCGGCGGAGATTGACCGAGCCGAAGCTCTTATCCTCGTCGAACTTCAGGCCGTTCTGGTCGTTCAGGTGGACCGTGTAGAGCTTGTCATAGGCGAGGGCAAAACCCATCTCGTCCGACGGATCCAGTCCGGCCAGAATGACGTGGGCGGTCTCGATGTTGACGCCGACCCTCTTCGGGTCCGTGGTCAGATAGCCGAGCGCCAGCGCGTGACCCGTTGTCGGGATGTAGGCCTGATCCATCGGCTCATTGGGCTTGGGCTCGATCGCAATTTTGATATCCTCGTTGTACTCGAGCATGTCGTCGATCGCTTCCACGAGCCGGTCAACGGCGACCTTGCTGTCCTTGGCCTCACGGATGTACGTGCCCTCCCGGGCGAGCCACAGCACGATCAGTTTGCAGTCGAGCGCCATGGCGATGTCGATGCTGCGTCGGCTGCGGTCCTTGGCGTACTGCCGGGCTTGTGGATCGTTCGACGTATAGGCGCCGTCAATCGTCTGGGGGTCCTCCCACAATCGCGGGGCGACGAATTCCGCCGTCAGGCCCTCCGCCTCCAGCATCTTACGGACCTCTTGGGCCTGTTTGTCGATCTCCCGGGGACCGAGCTTGTTCATGTCCGGCACGGCGTCGTCGTCATGGAACTGCACGCCGTCGAAGCCGAGCTTCTTATACAGCTTGAGCTTCTTGGCAAAGGTGACGCCGCGTCGCACCGTCGGTCCGAACGGATCGGCGCCCTCGTGAACATTCCATGGCCCGAATGAAAAACGATATTCTCCTGCCATCGTAGTCCTCCTTAAGGCTCAACATGTTCTGTTCGACTGCAGGGTGGGGCAAGCCCCACCCTACGTACTACTTGCGACTCTGTCTCTCCTGCAAGATCGCCAAAGCGTGACGGGCATAGTGGCCGCGCAGGTCCTGGGCGTATTCTTTCAATGTCTTTTCTCCGAGCCCCTCATAATCGCCGCAACGGTACAGGGCGCGGGCGAGAACCAACTCGCGCAACGAGCACTCGCGCGTCGCGTTGTCCGTGGGACTGGGCGGGATGTTCCTGGTGGCCACGTTGAGGTCGGGGTACGCGTGACCGGACATGTCCGGCTTTCGCAGTAGCTCGGCCAGAGGTCGGGCGGCCGCGGGATTGGCGAGTGCCTCCAAGGCCATCGCCACGGCCCGGTGGTGCGAGAAAGGATGCTCCGGACCCAGTTGCCGGACCTTGGCAAGAATCGGTTCCAGGGCCTCGTCCCGGTGGGTCCGGCCCAGCGCCACAATCAGGCTGTCCACGACACTCATGCTCATGCCGTACTGGCCCATGCCAGTGTACTTCCAGCCTTGGTCCCACTCCCTGGCCTTGACAGCCTCGGCCAGGGTGCTGGCTCCGCCGGGGTCGCCCAGAATACCCAGGATGTGAGCGTAGATGAGCTTTGCCGGGTCGGAATCGGCGGTCGTATATGCGTTGCGCAACAACGGCAAGGCCTGCTCGGGCTGGGTGAAGATTACTTCGATCCCTTCGAAGCTGTTCCGCACGCTCTTGACCGCCTGCTCGAGCCTTCCCAGGGGCAGCGGGAAGGGATCCATCTCGCTCAGGACCTCGGCAGGTAGATTGCCCTTCTCTACGAGGTGCCTCTGCAATTCGCGGATGTCGATCGTGCGCAGGTCCGTGCGGGAGCGGACAGCGATGGCGGCGGCCACGCCCGCGGCGTAACCCTGGTTCTGGATGTCCGGTTGCATGCGGATCACGGGCATGACGTCGCGGTGCGCGCTGACGGCCAGACCCGTGACGAGGATGCCATCAAGCCCTGCAGGCAGCAGGCAGCGGTAGGGGACATGACACGGCATGGTCTTGCGGTCCGGCGGTCGAAGCAGGAACATCGGATGGATCGTGAAGCCGTGCGAGTCGAAGTTGCTGCTGGCCGCGACGACTGTGTCGGGGAAGGTGCGGCCCAGGTAGACGTCCATGGGCGACAGGCAGAAGTCGCCGACAATCTGGCGGCGTTCGCGACTGTCCACGAGCTGGCCCAGATCGTACGCCTTGTCGAATTTCTTGCGGGCGGCGAAAAAGGCGTACGAGGAATCGACCACGTCGAGATCGTCGATGAAAGCCCAGTCCGTGTTGGTGTACCGCGCCCCCAGATCCCACGGGGGCAGCCCGGTGCCTTGCACAGCGATGTGCGCGCCGGTGATGTACACGCATGCGGCGCCCGCCGCCGCGGCAATAGTCGCATTCCCGCTCGCGTCCACAACAGTCTTCGCCAGGACGACGCCTCGGCCTTCGGGCGTCGCGACTACGACGCCTTTGACGCGGTTACCCTCAACCACACCCCCGCAGCCAAGGGCGCCGTACCAAAGGTCCGCGCCGGCTTTTCGCAGGGCTTGCCGGTACCATTCGATTTTCACCTGGCTGTTCCAGGCCTGGCCGCTCTTGCCCGCTTCCGGACCGCCTAACTCCATCAGGCCCTGATCCAGTTCCTTGGTGAAGCCCTCACGGTGGCCGTAGTAGTACTTTCCGATCAGGCCCAACGTGCCGATGCCGCCCAGGCCGTGGAGATACTCAACGACGAGCGTCTTGGCGCCCTGGCGGGCCGCCCCGATGCCCGCCGGCGCGCCCCCGGTGCCCCCGCCGACGACCACGACATCATATTGGCCAAGAACCGGCAACGTCCGCTGACCGGCGTTCACGTATTTCGTCTGCGGACCGACGCGCATCCACGCCTGATCCTCGCGAATATCGCCTGCCGCGACGGCCTGGCCCGTCTGCGCCGGCAACTGCACGCTCCGGGACGCCCAAGGTCTCCGCGCCTCCTTGCCGGCCACTGCTCCAATCCGGCTGCCGACCTCCATCAACTCAAGGGGACGCAAGAACTGTTCCGCCGCCTTGCGCGACAGATTGGCGCAGCCGCCGAGGACATAGACCCGCTCCACCTTGGCGGGTCGGAAGACACCGAGATCGACCTTCTCGGCGCCGGGCCATGTGCAGCACTGCTGGACCTGGCCCACCATGCGGTCCGGCGGCACCTGGAATAGCGTCTCCGACGCGTCCACCTGCTCCGGGCTCCAGGTCCGGTCGCGGGCGATCTGCTCCGCCCGGGCGAACGACGCGAACGATCCATCCTCCATCGGGATCTCCAAGGTGTACTCGATGGCCTGATAGATGCGCCCGTTGTCCCCGTAAACGGGACTGGGCAACTGCCGGGCCTTGAGATTCTCCCCGTCGCGGGGCGGGCCGCCTACGACGACCCTCTGGAACGTCTGCACACCCTTCGGATAGGGATCGAACTGCGCTCCCGCCATCCGGGCTACCGTCGCTCGTGTCGTCGCGTCAATAATCACCTTGGCCCGGACGGCCTGTCGGCCGGAGCGGTCTGCCAGGATGATGCCCGCGGGTTTCCCAGCGCTATCACGCAGAAGCTCGGTGGGGTAGCAGCCATACAGGAAAGGAACGCCCGCGTTGAACAACGCCTCATCCAAGGCACGTTTCACCTGCATGGGCGTTGGCGGGGCGCGGTGGGCGGCTTTCACGGTCGCCGCCGGGGACTGCTTTTCCACCACAATCTCCCCGAGCAGGATGCGCTTGGCTTCCGGCGTCTTTCGGACCGCCAGCTTCAGATAGCGAGTTTTCTGCCCGACTGCCACCGACAGCGGGAAGGCGACTTCCTCCAGATTGCCACCTCCCAACCCCTTGTTCTCGACGGTCGCCACCCGTTGCCACTGCGCTTTGTCGGCGCTCGCGGACACCGTGACGCTCCCCACCTCGAACTCACCGTTGCGCTGGTAGACGAGCACATGGACCTTATTGACAAATTGCTCGCCGCCCAGGTCGGTGACGATACTCGCGTCCCCGTTGTATTGGACGCTCTGGGTCGACGCGCTGTGCCATTTACCGTCCCGCAGAACGGACAACGAGGCGGTATCCTTGTGGGGGGCCGCGGATGCGACATCCGCTTCGTATTGGAAGGACAGCGTGTCGCCGAACTGCACCGCCGGCGGCCTCGATTCGGTGAACATGATCTTCGCCAAGGGCGATCTTGGCTCTTCGCCCGGCTGCAGCCACAGGCGGTAGGTCCCGCAGAGGTCGTCACCGAGATACGGCCGCGAGGCGGCCAGGAATACCCGGGCGCCCTGCTGGGCCGCCGCGACCGCCGCGGTCACGGCCCCCGAGCTCCCGCCCACGACCAGAACGTCCACGTCGTACAGGACCGGGATTTGCCGGGCCGACTCCATCACGACGTTGCCGACCGCAGTCTCCGTTCGGACCGCCCCGGAGGTCTCCGGGCGGGCCGAGAATTGCGGGCAGCCCGTCGCAGTGAGCAACGAGCAGGCGATTACGACAAGCCACGACGTCCGAGGTTGCACGTGCACGGTTGCGTCCTTTCAAAGTCACTCCACGCGTTACTGTAGTGTGCGGCCTCAATTATCGTGACTTGGCGCGGATTTTCAACGGGAAACTGCCGTTCGATTCAGGGAGGGTGTACGACAAGATGGTGGCAAGTCCAGTACTCAGCCCACGGGTGCCACGCCGAAGCGAAACTTGAGCGTGTCTTCGCACCTGAGGGTGAGCACGCTCAAACACGTTGGCAACGTCCCAAGTTCTTGAGATTCCCGGGGCAAGGGTAGGGTGGCAGCGTCAAGCGCAGCTTGGCGATGGCTCGAATCGCCAGGGGAACCGACCATCGCCAGGGCCGTTGGCCTTGACGCTGCCACCCAGCCTGACCGCCACTACAGTGTCATGCACCCTTCAGGGAATTGTGAATGAGCCACACGGCTGTTTTCACACCTGTCTCTCGGTCCGTGATTTGGAGGATGGTTGTGCACCTTGGGACGATTCATGCTTCCGAGGCGGTGCGTTTCATGAGCATCCTCGCGACCCAGCCCTTCCGGTACTTCACCGAGACGTACCCGACGATCGACATGATGAACGCGCCGAGCGCATCGACGATAAGATCGTTCATCGTGTTGAGTAGGGCATCCCTGCCGTGGTACGCCGTGCCGTTCTCCATCGCGAATTTCTGCATATTGAGTCCGAGCAGGCCATCGACGGCGAACTCATAGAACTCCCAGACGACGCCCATCGCCACGGCGAAGGAGAAGGCGAAGACCGCCACGAAGGCGGGACTGAGGCTGCATCTGATTCTCTCGGCGTCGTTGAGAAGGGTGATCACGGAGAAACTCAAAGCCCCGAGCATCAGGCCGCTGAAGCCGTGGAGAATCAGGTCCCAGTGCGGGATGCGGTAATAGAAACTGTGGACTTCGCCGAGGTAGATAGCCGCGTAGAGGAACACGACAAAGAGGAGGTACATGAACCCGGGGATGGCGATCCGGAGCTTCCTTTCGAACGCGGACGGGAGGAACATGAC
Organism: uncultured Pirellulales bacterium; assembly: GCA_964354535.1. Taxonomy (GTDB): domain Bacteria; phylum Planctomycetota; class Phycisphaerae; order Sedimentisphaerales; family Anaerobacaceae; genus PLanc-01. Next base: position 23,992 of record CAYHAJ010000125.1, on the reverse strand, counting down.
TCCGATGCCGAGCAGGCACTGGACGATCATCAGAGCGTAATTGCTCTTCATCGTCTCGTGTTCGACACCGAGAACGGGCCGCGCGGGCGCGGAGATAACGCCAATGATCGCGTAGACGATGGACGCAACCAGGGTAAAAAGCACAAAGAGGAAGACCACCTTGACCCAGCGGGGGGACACATTCGGCTCGCTCACCGATATGGAGTCTCCCCGGCAATCATCCATTGCCGGTTGCACGCTTGACCGTCGATACCCGTTGCCAACTGTCTCCCGCACTCGTCTACCTGCTCCTTCCGACGCGGCAGATCTCCCTGGATCTATTGGTCCCGGATTCATGGAGTTAGTGTAAAGGAGGAGTGGAAGAAGGACAAGGGGGAAGACCGGCTCTCCGGCCGTTCCGGGCACGGGGCGAGCGGATGCGCCGGGGTATCGTTCGCGCGTGGTGGGAAGCACCCGGGCACAATCCGGTCGCTCCAGGCTCTCCGAAGGGTTGCCGCGCCGGCGTCCCTAGCGCCGGTAGCCCAGGATGTCCTGCGGCTGGCCTTGGGGGGCTGTTTGTCCGAGCGAGCCCAGGGGATTGTCGCGGGTGATCTCGAAGGCGATGACGTGCTGCCGCGCGATCCCACCCGGCGCGTGCGAGGGCGCGTGGAAGAGGAGCACTTGGCCCTCCGGATAGCGGTACTCGTAAAAGAGCTTCGACTCGATGAGTTTCTGACCTCGGGGGCCGCGGTGGTCCACGATGTAGTCGAGACGGACCTCCAGATGACCGCCGCGTTGACGGACGCCGAGACTGCCGGCGCCGCCGCCGGTGTAGAAGCCCTCCGGTCCGCCGCCGGCGTAGGAGGGCGAGTAGACCCAGGTATCCGTGACCGCCGGCCACTCGTCGATCACCCGGGTGCTGTCGGTCAGCAGATGGGATTGGGAACCTTTGGAGCGGAGCATGGCGTTGAGATCGTTGGGGTTGACGATGGACAAGGCGTACTCGGAATCCGCCACTTTGTACGGCTTCTCGTCGGCCGTGTGCAGGCGCAGGACCTGGGTAGGAACTTCGAACACCCTGAGGTGGACCCGTGCCTTGGTGCTCTGGGTCTCGCACCCGGCGGCAAGGACCCATAACGACAGAAGCGACATCCCCGCGGCGGCCTTCTTCATCCCAATCCTCCCGTTATGACAACAGGTGAGAGCGATCGCCGTTCGATCGCCCTCACCCTTATCGGCCGGAAGGTTGTACAGGATAAGCAGGTTGCTCGCAACGGCTTAATCCTTTTGGGACATCTTCTTGAGATGCTCTTCGATCAGGGCCAGGCTGGCCTGGATCTGATGCATCGTGAGTGTCCGTGACCGGATGTAGAGTGAGATCGTGAAGATGATCGCCAGCATAAGCAACGCCTGCCAGACGGTGATGAACAGCGGGACCAGTTGCGGCTTGCGGGCGAGGACGTCCGGAAACGACAGCCGGAAGAGGCCCGCGGCGACCAGACTGGCCGCCACAACGATCCAACTGACGATGGTCAGTCTGTTCATCCGGGCGACCCGGGCCTGATCTTGGGCCAGGATCCGGTCACGCAGGTCATCGCCTTTCCGGGCGCCGACGCCATTCTGATTAAGCAACTCCTCTCTGAGATTCTTTTCCGTGGCCATTAGCATTCCTCCAGCTCTTTCTTGAGAGCTAATTTCGCATGAAAGATTCGGGAGCGGACCGTTCCGAGATTGCAGTCGAGCACGTCCGCGATCTGCTCGTACGACATGTCCTCCAGGAACCGTAGCAGCAGCACCTCCTTATGGAGCGGCTTGAGTCTCTCTAAGCACCGGTGCAGGCGGGCCGCATCCTCGAAGGCGCCGAGCTCATCCACCGTGTCGTCCGGGGCCTGGAGGCCCTCGTCCAACTCGATGGTCACTTTCCTGCGGCGCAGCTCCTGGTAGACCTTGTTCCGGGCGATCCGGTAGAGCCAGACACGGAACGTGGCGGCATTCCGGAGCGTGTGAATCTTGCTCAGGACCGCCAGCCACGTGTCTTGCGACAATTCGTCGGCCAGATCCGGATTGCCGACCAGGCGGGCGATGAAGTAGCGCAGCGGCCTTTGATAGTGATCGATCAGCTCTGCGAACGCCTGCCGGTCCCGCAGTTGACACCGCAGAATCAATATCTGGTCAACGAATTCTTGTGTCGGTTTCATAGATCCCCTGGATCTCTACTCACCATACACAGATGCGCGGGGGTGCGGGAAGTTCATACGGTGGAAATATTCTGCGCAGGAAAGAGGCGGGCGCCGAGTGGCACGCCCAATTCCCGCCGGCGTGGGAATGATGTCACGCCTGCGAAGGCAGGGGTCGTTTGAGCGTGTCTTCATAGGCAAACGAGAGGCGTGGGCGTGCAAGTGCAGCGGTAATAAGGGTTTATGCCTGGGTGGGAATCAATCTTCCAGCCTGCAGCGGTCTTGTCCAGCGGGCGATGTGGCCGTCCTCGTCGGGCTGGTTCTTCTCGATGATCCGGCGAGTCTGATCGTCCCACTCCATCTGGCGATCACCAGGGACTGAACAAACCGATGTAGACTCTGGCGATCTCCGGCGACAGATGGCCGAGACCGACACAGACTTCGGCCAACTCCTTTGTATTCGTCCTTCGTTGGGCATAGAGGCCCTCATTCAACTCCTGCGGGCACCACCACGGCGGCGCATCTGTTTGGTAGGAGGCCTCCAGGTGTTTCTTCGCGACGGCATCCACGACGAATTCCGCGTAGCTCGGCAGGGCCGAAGCCTGAGCAAGGCAAGTCGCCAGATCGCGCAGAGGCAGATCGAACCGAATCCAGGCGACGAGTCCGGCCATGGTGGAGGAGGACTCGTAACTCGCGTTGCGAGCACCGGTGGGCAACGAGAGTCCTACCCATGCCCAGATGGCATCACACGGATCCGGCGTGAGAATGTGACACTGCGTGTAGGCATAACAGCGGAACAGACCATCCACACGGCCGAGAACCAGCGCGGTGCTGGCGTCTGCTCCGCCCCAGCAGAAACCCTGGACCGAGTCCCGACCTCCCGCGTGGTTTTCCATCAACTCGGATGGTTTCCACCAGGACACCCCCATGTCGGGACCTCGTGCGTTGAGTCTCTCGGCCAATGCCTCCGCGCGCATACTGTCATATCGCACGGCCTCTCCGGCGGTTTCCACGGTCTGCATGAGGTGCCGATAGCCGGCCAGATCCAGGTTCCACCGCTGCCAGATACGGGTGGCATCCCTTCCGACGAGAGGGCTGTTCACAACCACCCAGGAAGAGACGCTCCGAGGCACAGCGGGCATCTGGAAACTGCTGCGCGCGATGGTCTCGTCGGCATGCTTATCGGTTATCACGGACACGTACACCCTCCAGGTGCCAACCGATACTTCGGCTGTCCATAATTGGAGCTCCAGGGGTTGGGCGGCGTTGGCTCGCACCTTGGTGGCCGAGAAGGCGTTCCTCAAGCCTGCCACTCTCTGGGCGAAGTGCAGGGAGCCGGAATCGCCTGCGACGTCGCTGCGAACACCGGAGTCTCCTCGGACCAGGGTAGCGTAGGGGGGAAAGACACCGGTCTCGTTTAGCAGACGGGGAAGGTCGTCCGCGGCGATGTCAAAGGAGAACAGGACAACGTCCTTGTCCGCGGATCGGTAATATACCGCAAAGTGCCTGGCGGAGTCGGGGAAGCTGACACCCAGATAGCGTTGGATCCAAGCCCTGGGGGTGGGTTTCTGCGTTGCGTCCGTTGCCGCCGCTTGTCCATACCCCAATGGGCTGACGGCTCCCATGATGCACCAGCACAGGGCCCTCCATCTCCAACTCCGGGTCCGAACACGACCTGATCTGTCTTGGGCCGACATCATATCCCGTCTCCTGTGCGCGAGAAGCTGTTCTGTTGGAGCCGCACGTCGAGTACCGCCCTCATATCCATGATTGCGCCGGGGACATCGACGTTACGCGTTACGACAGTGAAAAGGCTTGCCAGAGTGGGGGACGGCTGGTATCCTATAACCTCGTTTTCTGGCAGAAAATCAAGATCGTTGTCTTTACGGGAAACAGTGATGGGCCATCCAGGTTTGTCGAAGCTCGATGAGCTATGCGTCAATACGATTCGTTTTCTCACGTTGGATGCGGTGGAAAAGGCCAAGAGCGGCCATCCGGGCATGCCCATGGGTATGGCGCCGGCCGCCTACACTCTGTGGATGCGGCACCTGAAGTTCAACCCCGCCCATCCCACCTGGCACAACCGGGACCGGTTCGTCCTCTCGGGCGGGCATGGCAGCATGCTGCTCTACTCGTTGCTCTACCTGACCGGCTATGACCTGACTCTGGAAGACCTCCAGAACTTCCGCCAATGGCAGAGTAAGACGCCGGGACATCCGGAGTACGCGCCCGAACTGGGCATCGAGGCGACCACGGGGCCGCTGGGACAGGGGCTCGCCAACGCGGTCGGTATGGCCATTGCGCAGAAGTACCTGGCGAACTACTTCAACCGGGAGGGGTTCCCGGTCGTGGACTACAAAATCTATGTCACCGCCGGGGACGGCGACCTGGAAGAAGGTATCACCTCCGAAGCCTGCTCTTTGGCAGGCCACCAGGGCTTGGACAATCTCGTGGTCGTCTACGACGACAACCATATCAGCATCGATGGGCCGACGGAGTTGTCCTTTACCGAGGATCGCGCCAAACGCTTTGAGGCCTATGGGTGGTATGTCCAGAAAGTCGATGGCGACGGCAACGACATGAAACGATTCGAGCGGGCCCTCATCAAGGCCAAGAGCGAGGTGGGGCGGCCTTCGATCATTCAACTTCGCACGCACATCGCCTACGGCAGCCCCAACCTGCACGATACGGCCAAGGCCCACGGATCGCCGCTCGGCGCGGAGGAGATCCGCCTGACCAAGCAGCAACTTGGCTGGGACCCCGATAAGCATTTCTACGTCCCCCAGGAAGTTCTCGATTGTATGCGCCAGGCACTCGTCCGTGGGGCCGAGGCCGAGAACGAATGGAACGACCTGTTCCGCCGCTATGCGGACCAGTACCCCGAGTTGGCCAGGCAGTTCACGGACGCCGCCGAGGGCCGTCTGCCGGTGAATCTCGATGACATCCTGCCGAAGTTCGAGGCCGGCGGCAAGCCGCTCGCGACGCGCGAGGCCTCGGGCAAGGTGCTGGATGCCCTGATGCCGAAGTTGCCGCTCATTCTCGGCGGCTCGGCGGACCTGACGCCGTCGAACAACACGCGTTTTGCGGGCGCCGTGGATTTTCAGAAGGATGTCCGGCAGGGCCGGTACCTCCGGTATGGCGTGCGCGAGCACGGCATGGGCGCGATCATGAACGGCATTTCCCTCTCGCGTCTGCTGCGCGCGTACGGGGGGACCTTCCTGGTGTTCTCCGATTACATGCGCGGGTCCGTCCGGGTGGCGGCCCTCTCCAAGTATCCGACGATTTTCGTGTATACGCACGACAGCATCGGCTTGGGCGAGGACGGCCCGACGCATCAGCCGGTGGAGCACTTCGCGGCTCTGCGGGCCATCCCCGAACTGCTGGTGATCCGTCCTGCCGACGCGAACGAGACGGCCTACGCCTGGAAGTACATTCTCGAAAACCGCGACCGGCCGGTGGCGCTGCTCCTAAGCCGCCAAGGCATGCCGGTTATCGATCAGAACCGTTACGCGTCCGCGGCCAATCTGACCCGGGGGGCCTACGTCCTGACCAGCAGTGGCAAGCCGGAGGTTCTCCTGCTGGCCAGTGGCTCCGAGGTTTGCCTTGCCCTCGAAGCAGCCCAGAAACTCGAGGCCCAAGGGATTCCCTCCCAGGTGGTGAGCATGCCCTGCTGGACGCTGTTCGAGAAGCAGGACGAGCGCTATCGCACCTCGGTGATCCCGCCGCACGTCCAAGCCCGCGTGGCCGTCGAGGCGGCCACGGACTTCGGCTGGCATCGCTGGCTCGGCGATTACGGCGCGTTCGTGGGGTTGTCTCGCTTCGGCGCCTCCGCCCCGTACCAGGCCTGCTACCAGGGCTTCGGCGTGACGGCCGACAACGTCGTCAAAGCCGCCAAAGCGGTTCTGCAAAGGTTGAAGAATCCGGAGTTGTAGGTCGCCGGCGTTGATGTTCCGGTGGCTGCCTGTCCTGCGCAACCGCCTCCTTCGGTGAGAGCACCAGGGCGCGGGTGACCTTTGTCCCACCCAGCACTGCGGGGCCGGGTCCCCTTCTGTTCTGCGGCGCCCCCGGAAGCGATCTTGCTCGTCTGCGGCATCCCCTTGTGGTACAGTAGCACCGACAGAACCGCGATATGGATCTGGTTGGAGACAAGGTGGTTTCGCAGATCGTCTCCCGACTGGGCCAACCCGCGCCGGGGCTGGTCTGGGTCGAGGGCACGTGGGGGTCCTTTGCGCGCCTGCTGACCGCCCACCTCTCGCAAACACTCCATCGCCCGATCCTTCACCTCTGCGCCCACGTCGATGATGCGGACCGGGCGTTCGACGATCTTAAGACGTTCGGCGCCGCGGAGGTGGAGTTGTTGCCCGCGTGGGAGGGCGAGGAAGACCTGGCGGATGCGACGGATGAGACGCGGGCGGAGAGGCTGCGGATCGTCTCGCTGCTCGCCGATCCCAATGGCGGCCGGCATGCGGGTCTCGTGATGACCGCGCCGATCCAGGCGCTGTGCCAGCCGGTCCCCAAGCCGGCGGCGTTGCGCGAAAGCTCGCTGGAGTTGCAGCGCCATGGTGACCTGGACCCGGAGGTAGTGATCGAGTGGCTGGTCAAGAACAGCTTCGAGCGGGTCGATGCGGTCGATCTACCAGGACAATTCGCCCGTCGCGGCGGCATCATTGACATCTACGCGCCGCTGGCCAGCGGCAAGGTGCAGAGACCGACGGGTGGCAGCGTCAAGGCCGAAAGCCTTGGCGATGGCGCGCACGCACCGAGGAAAGACCATCGCCAAGCTACGCTTGACGATGCCACCCGCGAAGTCGACCGACCGCAATCGCAAGCCCTGCGCATCGAGTTCTTCGGTGACACGGTGGAGAGCATCCGCGAGATCAACCTTGACACCCAGCGGTCCACGCACGAGATCGAGAGCATCAGTATCGTCGCCGCGGCGTCGGAGGCCGTGATTGAGCAGCGGGAATTGTTTACGAACATCCTGCCTCAGGACACGATCGTCGTTCTCGAAGAGCCGGCGGAAGTGGAGGAAGTGGCTAATGTCTTTCTTGCTCGCATTGAGAAGGCAGGCCGACTGTACCCCTGGCCCGAGATCCACAGCTCCCTGGCGAAGTTCATGCAGTTGCACATCGCTCGATTCGCCGTAGGGTGTGCCGTGCACACCTTGCCCAAGGATGGCGACCAGCGTGTAGAATCGGCTGAGGGAGAAGGTGTGCACGGCACACCCTACCACGTCGATGTGAAGAGTATTCAGCAGTTCGAGCGCAAGGCGACGTCGCTGTGGGCCGGACATAAGGCCGCCCTGGAGGAGTTGATCCAGCGCACGAAAGAGGGCAGCAGGGTCTTTCTTTATTGCGAAAGCCCGGCCGAGGTCCAGCGGGTGACCGAGATCGTCAAGGAGATCGCGGGCGCTCTGCCGCACCATTTCGAGCTTCCGTTGGGCTACGTCCATCAGGGATTCGTCCTTGAGTCGCTCGGCATGATCATCGTCAGCCATCACGAGTTGTTCGGCCAGTATGCCCTGCGGCGCCGCGAGCGGTCGGCCCGGGCGACGGCGCCGGTCGACAGCCTGGCCGATCTACAGCCCGGGGAGTACGTCGTGCACGTCTCCTACGGCATCGGCAAGTTCCTGGGCACCGAGACCATCGAGGAGAAGGGTGGCAAGGCGGAGTACCTCACGATTGAGTATGCCGACAATGTCAAGATCCAGGTGGCGGTTCAGAACATCGCCCTGGTGCAAAAGTACATCGGCACCAGCCCCAAGCGGCCTACGCTCAGCAAAGTCGGCTCGAAGCGCTGGCAGAAGCAGAAAGAGAAAGTGGCCGAGTCGGTCCGCGACTTGGCGGCCGAGATGCTCGCGGTCCAGGCGAAACGGCAGGCGCTCGGCGGGATCGCCTACGGCGAAGATTCCAATTGGCAGTTGGAGTTCGAGGAGTCCTTCCCGTACCAGGAGACGCCCGACCAGCTTGGCGCAGTTCGCGAGATCAAGGCGGACATGCAGGAACCGATGGCCATGGACCGGCTCCTATGCGGCGATGTCGGCTATGGCAAGACCGAGTTGGCCATGCGGGCGGCGTTCAAGGCGGTCGAGAACGGCAAGCAGGTCGCCGTGCTCGTGCCGACGACGGTGCTCTCCGTCCAGCACGGCCGGACTTTCACGGAGCGATTTGCCGATTTCCCTTTAACGGTGGAGGTCCTCAACCGCTTCAAGACGGGCCGGCAGGCGAAGGACATTCTCAAGCGGACCCGCGAGGGCAACGTCGATGTCCTGATCGGCACGCACCGGCTCCTCAGCGGCGATGTGGCGTTCAAAGACCTGGGCCTGTTGATCATCGACGAGGAGCAACGGTTCGGCGTCGAGCACAAAGAGCGGCTCAAGAAGATGCGGGTCAACGTGGACATCCTCACGATGACCGCCACGCCGATTCCCCGCACGCTGCATATGGCGATGCTCGGCCTGCGCGACATCAGCTCATTGGCGACCGCGCCGCTGGACCGCCGGAGCATCGTCACCAGCGTCACGACCTACAACCAGGACCTGATCCGCAAGGCGATCTATCGCGAGCTGAACCGTCAGGGTCAGGTCTTCTTCCTGCACAATCGCGTCCAATCCATCGAGAAGAAGGCCTGGGAGATCCAGCAATTGGCTAAGGACGCGAAGATCGGCATCGCGCACGGCCAGATGAGCAAACGCGAGCTGGAAAACGCGATGGTCAAATTCGTGCTGGGCGCGATCGACGTGCTGGTCTGCACGACGATCATCGAGTCGGGCCTGGACATCCCGAACGCCAACACGATTTTCATCAACGATGCCGACCGGTTCGGCCTGGCCGAGATGCACCAGCTTCGTGGCCGGGTGGGGCGGTACAAGCACCGGGCCTACGCCTACATGCTCCTGCCGAACACCCGGCCGATCTCGCCTATTGCCGCCAAGCGGCTCAAGGCTATCGAAGAGTACTCGCACCTCGGCGCGGGCTTTCGCATCGCCCTGCGCGACCTGGAAATCCGTGGCGCGGGCAACATCCTGGGCCCCGAGCAGTCGGGCCACATCCAGATGGTCGGCTACCAAATGTACTGCGAAATGCTGGCCAACGCCGTGCACGAGATGAAGCATGAGAAAGTCGAGCCTTTGCCGACGACCATGATCGACCTCGGCTCGCCCACCTACATTCCGAAGAACTACATCCCCATCGACCGTCACCGCATGGACGCCTACCGCAAGATCGCGGTCGCCCGCACGCCTGCCGACCTCCAGCAGATCCAGACGGAACTGGCCGATGTCTACGGCCCGCTACCCGACGAAGTCAGACTGCTCTTGGACATCGGCGAACTGCGCATCGCCGCCTCGAAATGGGACATCCGCAGTATCGTCGTCTCCGGCAACGACCTGGTCTTCTCCTTCCGGTTGCGTGGCGAGGGCGTCCCGCCCTTGTCTTCGTCGCTCCAAGGAAAGGAACAAGGGCAAGATGCCCTCGCCACGGCAGTAAAGGTCCTCTTTGCTCACGTCCGCGGCAGCGTCCGCATCCCCGACCCGAAAACGGTCAACCTCCGCCTGCCCCCCAGCTACTTCGAGCCGCGAACGCTAATCAGTCTCTTACGAAAGGTCTTCTCGGAGGGAAAGAAATGAATGAGGAACCCGTTGCGAAGCCGCGTCGCAGAAAGTCGTTCTCCGTGCTGAGAGTGTTCCTGGGGGTGCTCATCTTCATACTAATCCTGTCATATTTGTTTGACCCTTGCCCCCCGCGGAGTGCAAGTCGCCGGGCCGCGTGTATGTCACACTTGAAGGCTCTGGGTGCAGCACTGCGTCTCTATGCGGAGGAGAACGACAAAGGGTATCCGTCATCACAAGCATGGTGTGATCTCCTTGTCGGGCGGTATGTGCCTGACGAAGAGTGCTTCCGCTGCACGAAGGGGGAAAGCAAGCAGTGTGACTACGCGATGAATCCACTCGCCGATCCGAACAGTTCACCTGATGTTGCCCTTTTATTCGAGTGTGATCCCGGATGGAATCAGTCCGGCGGCCCGGAGTTGCTGACGACGAGTCATCACGAAGGCAAGGGCTGCAACGTCTTGTTTGTGGATGGGCATGTGAAGTTCATCGAAGCGGAGGAGATTCCCCTTCTGCGATGGGAGGGGAAAGTAGATAACAAAACGCGGGAGACAGCTCCAGGGGTTCACAACGTACGGCGACCTACGACACGTAAGGAGTTGGACTCCTGGCTCCAAAACATGGTTTGGTATCATCGTTTCACGACCGACGAGATCCGCGTGGCGACGGGACTCGACGCCAAGACTATTCTCGCCGTGCAAAACGAGAGCGGCATCATGCCCGGCAACCGGCCTGCGCGGGACAAGGACGCACCGCTGTTGGTGCTGCCGTATCCGGGTGGGCGGCATCCTCGGATTGGGTTCTTGGAGGGGGCGGTCGATCCACAGCGGGAGACGAAATTCAGCGTGTTCACACCCTGGGACCCGAACAGCTATGTGGTCGTGGATGTGCCGGAGGCGGTCTGGTCGAATCTGGGGCTGACGTACTTGGCCCATACGCACATTGACACGATCTGGACGAAACAAGGGATCGAGTTACCCAAGCTCGAATGGAACCGGCGAACGGATGGGAGCCTGGATATCGAGCGGACCCTGCCCAATGGTATCGCCTTCGGGGTCAAAGCTGTGCCGAGCAAGGAGGCCGTTCGGATGGAGATGTGGCTTCGGAATGGCACCGACCAGCGGCTGACGGACTTGCGGGTACAGATGTGCGTGATGACGAAAATGGCGGCGGGTTTTGCCGAGCAGACGAATAAGAACAAGGTTTTCACCAATCCCCATGTGGCCTGCCGGTCCACAGACGGCAAACGCTGGATTATCACGGCCTGGGAGGGCTGCGACCGGCCCTGGGGTAACGAACAGTGCCCGTGTTTCCATTCCGATCCCAAGTTTCCCGACCTGGAGCCGGGTCAGAGGCACCGTCTCCGCGGCTGGCTGTCGTTCTACAAAGGCGATGATATTCAGGCCGAATTCGCCCGTATCGAGGCCACCGGCTGGCGGCAAGACTGAGACACAAGCAGCAAGGTCAGCCTCGGCGCGATGTTGCCGTGGAGTACGGTTCAATCGATTCTAATTCCCTCTGATCCTGCTCATGGGCGTGGTACAGGTCCCAGCGCAATTGAAGGTCCATCCAGAAACTGGAGGACATCCCGAAGAACTTCTCCAGCCGCACGGCGGTGCTCGGCGTCATCCCGCGACGGCCGTTGACAAGCTCGTTGATCCTCTGGTAAGGGACATGAATGGCCTGCGCCAACTGCCGTTGTGTCAGTCCCATGGGCTTGAGAAACTCTTCCAAGAGCATCTCTCCTGGATGCGTTGGAGCTCGATCTGTGGGTATGCGGATCATTCTAACCTGCCTCTGGATGCCCAGCCTCGTTCAATGGTAGTCTACGATTTCGACCTCATCCGGTTCGCCCTCGACCCAGGCAAAGCAGACGCGGTACTGGTCATTGATGCGAATACTGTACTGGCCTTTCCGTTCGCCCCTAAGAGCTTCCAACTGATTGCCGGGCGGTATTCGCAACTCTTCCAACGAACTGACGGAATCGAGCTGATCGAGCTTTCGCCCCACCACGCGCCATAGGTTCTGCGGGCAGGTGCGTCGAGCCTGAGGCGTGTTTCTACCGTTGAACACGTCTTCGGTCCCGGCACTCCTAAACGAGCGGATCATAATAACATGATAGCACGGAACTCATGCTAAGGCAAGTTCATTTATTCATGATTCTGTCAGCGGCTACCAGGAACGGGGCTGGCGGCAAGATGGGAAAATGAGTAAACTGCGGGGTGACAGGACCGTAGGATATTCGTTCGTGAGCCAGATGAGCACCTGTTGGGTAGGAGAGAATCGATGTCCAGACTGAGCCTCAGAACCATTGTTGTAGTCGCCGTATGCTTTTTGATTGCCACCGTCGTCACGGCGGCGCCGGAGGTCAAGACGCTGGAGATCGGGGCCAAGGCGCCGGACTATGCTTTGCCCGGCGTGGATGGGCAGATCCACCGGCTGGCCGAGTACGACAAGGCGAAGGTGCTGGTGATCGTCTTTACCTGCAATCACTGCCCGACGGCCCAGGCGTATGAGGAGCGGATCAAGAAGCTGGCGGCCGACTACAAGGGCAAGGGGGTTGCCTTGGTGGCGATCTCGCCGAACGATCCGAAGGCGGTCCGGCTCGATGAACTGGGCTATACGGACCTCAGCGATTCGCTCGAAGAGATGGAGATTCGGGCGAAGGACAAACAGTTCAACTTCCCGTACCTCTACGATGGCGACAAGCAGGAGGTCTCCAAGGCGTACGGTCCCATGACCACGCCGCACGTCTTTGTTTTCGACAGCGAGCGGAAGCTGCGCTTCGCCGGCCGGGTGGACGACAACGAAAGGCAGCCCGCCAAGGTCACCTCCCAGGACACCCGCAACGCTATCGAAGCGCTCTTGGCCGGCCAGCCGGTGCCCGTGGAAACGACCAAGACTGTCGGCTGCTCGATCAAGTGGTCCGACAAGCGGGATTCAGTGAAAGAGGCTTTTGCGAAATGGGCCCGAGAGCCGGTCGCCGTATGGCCCACGGACGTGGCGGGCGTCAAGAAGCTCCTCAAGAACGAGGGCAAGAAGCTGCGGGTGATCAACCTCTGGGCCTCGTGGTGTCCCCCATGTGCCAAAGAGTTGCCGGACCTCGTCGAGATCAATCGCATGTATCGCGGGCGGGAGTTCGAGATGGTCGGTATCAGCCTGGACGGCCCCCAGGCGAAAGACAAGGTGCAGGCTTTCCTCGAAAAGAACCAGGCGTCGTATGCGAACTACCTCTTCGACGGCCAGGACTTCAAGGCCCTGATCAGTGCGGTGGACCCGAAATGGGGGGCGGAGATCCCGTACACGCTTATAATCAAGCCCGGCGGCGGGGTCCTTTACCGCCGGCTCGGAATGATCGAGCCGCTGGAGGTGAAAAAGGTCATCGTCGAATACCTTGGCCGGACGTACAAGTAGGCCAGTTGTCGGGGATCGGTTGTCAGTTGTCAGTATGTACGTGGGAGAAGTGCTATGCGCATCGGAAAGGTAGGGCTCTTCGGTGGGTTCGCCGTTTTGGTTCTTGGCGTGAGCGTCGCGTTCTCAGCATCAAAGAGGGGCAAGTCGCCGGCGGATGAGCTGCCGGCCTATATCCGGCAGGTCACGCATTTTGGCGAGCGGGCGGACTGGTCGCACGATGGCAAGCGGTTGCTGTTTCTCGAAAAGACCTTCGGTGACGCCTATGAGATCGAGCTGGCAACGGGCATCATTCGGCCCGTGACGCACCGGTATTTCCATGAGGGCTATACGCGGGCTCTGTACCTGAGCAATGGCGATATTCTGCTCTCCGGCGCGCGGACATTCGATGCGACCGATCCCTGGCCCAGCCGCGGCGAGAAGAAGGCGGAGCTATGGGTGCTCAAGAAGGACCTTTCGGGGCCGCCCACACCTCTGGGAGTGAAATGCTCCGAGGGGCCGGCGGTCTCGCGGAAGAACATGCGGATCGCCTGGACTTGCGGCGGGGCCATTCACGTGGCCGATGTGGTCTACGAGAAGGGTGTGCCCAAACTGGCGAACGCGAAGAAGGTCCTCGATGAGAAGGACCTGCCTTTCAAGTGCAACGTCGAGACGCAGAATTTCCGCCCGCCCGAGGAAAAAGAGTTGACCTTCAGCGCCTATGGCTACCAGAGCACGGACGTGATGGGGCTGAACCTCGAGACCGGCAAGGTCGTCAACTACTCGAACGCTCCCGACCAGTATGATGAGCCGGAAGGCATCTTCCCCGACGGCAAGCACACGCTGGTCGAGTGTGACAAGCACAACCGCAAGGGCACGCAGTACATCGATCTCTACAAACTGGCGTTGGACGGCTCGGGCCGCATCGAGCGCATCACACATTTCTCCGACTATCCCGGCTACAAGGCCTCCAACCCGGTGGTCAGCGACAACGGCAAGTGCATTGCGTTCCAGTTTGCCAAAGCCGGCGATCCGGCCGGCGTGGGCCGGGGCCTGTTCGTTCTGGACCTCGCCGGCTACGAGAAGGCCACAGCGGCCCGGTAGCTGTGGACCCGCATTCTGGATTCGCCATGTGGGACTGCACCGGAGCCGATTGACGGCCCGCACACGCGGGATTAGACTTCCCACATGAATGGACCGGAAAAGGCAACCTGTCACCAAAGCACACACTTTTCGGGAGGGCAAATCGTCATGAATTCCTGCACCAGAATTGTCACCGGCTTGGCCTTCGCGGTGGTCTTGACCTGCTGTCACCGCGGCGTTTTGTACGCGGCGGGCTCGGATGTGGACGAAACGATCCGCAAAGTTCGCATGGGCACGCTGGTGGTTGAGGCCGCGCCGGGAGCAGAGGTCCGCGTGGAGCAAGTGCGCCACGAGTTCTGGTTCGGGGCCGCCCTGGCCAACCAGATGTTCGGCGGTCGCGCGAACCCGGAGGAGGCGGCCCGGTACAAGAAGGTCTTCCTGGAAAACTTCAACGCCGCCGTGACGGAGAACGCCCTGAAATGGCACGATATGGAGCCGCGCCAGGGGCAGGTGAACTATTCCACGGTCGATGCGATTCTCCAGTGGACCGACCAGCACAACATACCCCTGCGCGGTCACAACATCTTCTGGGGGATTCCCAACCGCGTCCAACCCTGGCTCAAAGCCATGGACGACGCCACCTTGCGCGAGACGCTCAAGGCCCGGGCGCTCGACATCGGAAAGCGGTACCGGGGTCGGTTCGTCGAGTACGACCTGAACAACGAGATGCTCCACGCAAACTACTACGAGGAGCGACTGGGCCCGGGGATCACCCGGGACATGGCCTCCTGGGTCCGGCAGGAAGACCCCAGTGCCGTGCTCTTTCTGAACGACTACGACATTCTGACCGGCAGGCGTTTGGACGACTACCTTGTCCACATCCGCAAGTTCCTGGACCAGGGTGTGCCGTTTGGCGGCATCGGGGTACAGGGGCACCTTCACGGCGATTCGTTCGACCCCGATACTTTGCGGATGGCGCTGGCCCGGCTGGCGGAGTTCGGCCTGCCCATCTGCATCACTGAATTCAACTTCCCGGGCCAGCGGTCCAAGTATTACGGAAAACGCGGCGTACGTCTTTCCGATGAGGAGGAACAAGCCAAAGCCCGAGCTATCGTTGATTACTATCGCATCTGCTTCGCGAATCCAGCGGTGAAAGGCATCCTGATGTGGGGATTCTGGGAAGGGGCGAACTGGATCCCTGTATCCTCCATGTACCGCCGGGACTGGTCCCCAACTCCAGCGGCCGAGGCGTACCGCGATTTGGTGTTCAAGCAGTGGTGGACGACCTGGCACGGGCAGACCGATGCCCAAGGTCGGTGTGAGGTTCCCGCGTTCTACGGCCAGCATCGGGTGACCGCCGGCGGCAAAGAGGTAGTGGTCAGCCTGAAACGTTCCGAACGGACCAAGTCGGTCTCGTTGAAATAGCCGGGGTCTTTAGAGAGGGGGCACGGCGAAAAGTGGCGGTTGGTCCGGGTGGCACGGCCCAACCTGTTTGACCGTGTTCCCTCGCACAGGGAAGACACGCTCAGGCTGTGCTTGGGCGTGGCACCCGGAGATCTGAGATCTGCTGTGCCAGAATTTTGTCGTGCACCCTTCAGAGAGCGTTCGTCCAAATCGCGATTGCAATTCGGACTTTCCCACGTTAGAGTACCTGGGCGTATCGACGAAACTGATGATATCCGCATGGGCGGCATGGTGGCCCATCGCTCTTGCGAGGTGTGAAAATGGCGGAACATGTGCCGACGCGCGACGAGGTGTTTGCGCTGCTGAAGCAGTACAACAAGAATGAGGCCCTGATCAAGCACGCCCTGGCGGTCGAGGCGGTCATGCGGTACTGTGCCCGCAAGCGGGGCCAGGATGTGGAGAAGTGGGGCGCGATCGGGTTGGTCCATGACCTGGATTATGAGCAGTTCCCCGAGCAGCATTGCCACAAGAGTGAGGAGATTCTGCGCGCGCATGAGTGGCCCGAGGAATATATCCGGGCGGTGCTGTCCCACGGCTGGGGGCTTTGCAGCGAGGTTCAGCCGCAGACGGACCTGGAGAAAACTCTCTACGCGATGGATGAGCTGACCGGCCTGATTGCGGCCACGGCCCTGGTCCGGCCCAGCAAGAGCGTTCTCGACGTGGAGGTCAAGTCGGTCAAGAAGAAATGGAAAGAGAAGTCATTCGCTGCCGGCGTCAACCGCGAAGTGATCGAGAAAGGAGCCGGCATGCTGGGTGTCGATCCGAGCGAGCTGATCGGCGACGCCATCCTCGCCATGCGCGAAGTGGCCGGCCCGATCGGCTTGGCGGGCGAGGCGCACACAGCGTGAAAGGGAGTTCGCCCGGCGTGGGAAACAAACCGTTGAGTCCGATTCGTTGGGGGTTCTGCAGGATGCAAGGTGGCGGATCTCGAGTGGTAAGTGCGTACGTCATAGGCGGTATCTGCCTGACCGTTGCCTGCCTGGGGATGGCTGGTTGTGGTGATGCGAAGAGCAGAAAGTCGGCACTGACCGACCAGGAGATCAAGAGGCTGACGCTCGCGCAAAAACCGAATCGGCCGGACCATCTCATCGTGTGCGGAGAGACGATCACCTGGGAGGATGTCTTGGCCTCTCTGCCTGATGACAGTGCGGCGAACCCCCCGCTGAAAGAGACCCTCGAAAAAGCCGCCCAGGAGATGTCGTCACGGCGCTTCCTGGAAGAGACGAGGCCCCTGGTTTACACGCGGCTCGCCCGCCGGATTGAGGGGATCGTGCTCTCCAAACAGGCCCAGAGAGAGCTGGGCAACAAGGTGGACGAGAAGCTGGACGACTACGCGGAACGAGAGTGGCGCCGCTTCGTGCTCGAAGAGCACGGGGGCAATAGCGCCGCGGCCGACGACGCCCTGCAGAAGGCCGGCCTGAGCCGGGTCCAGTACAAGCAATGGCGGAGGAAGAAGCTCCTGGCGGATTATCTCGTTGAATCCCGGTACCAGCGCGACCGGCCCGTGACCTACAATGAACTGGTGGCGCGATACAATGAGATGAAGGACAGGGAATTCGTCCAGGAGGCGGTCTTGCAGTTCCGCCTCATCGATATCGATGTGGCCCAAGCCGCCGCGGAGCAGCCGAACGAAGACCCCCGCCAAAAGGCCAAAGATCTACGCAAGCGGATCGATGCCGGCGAGGATTTCGCGGAATTGGCGAAGCGGTATTCGCACGGCCTGCGCCGCGAAGAGGGAGGTCTGTGGCCCCCGCGCGACCCCAACGCTCTGGCAGCACCCTACGACGTGTTGGCCAAACAGGCGAACGGTATGGCGGCGGGGCAGGTCGCCGGCCCCATCGAGGTCCCAGGACATGTCTTCCTTATGAAGGTGGAGGGAAAACTGGACCGCCGTTACGAGCCGTTGGATTTGGAGGCGGTACAGGCGAAAGTCCGGAGGGATATCGCGGAGCGCCGGCTTAGCGCGGTGCTGCAAGAACTGGACGAGGAGATCCGCCAGCAGGTGGATCTGGCGAATACGGGCCAGTTCGTGGACTACTGCCTGGACCGCTTCTATCGGCAAACGCACGGAATGGAATTGACTAAGGACTATTGATTACGGATGATTGGCTGCGGACGGCGGATCGGGCCGAGCGGCAATCATCAACCATCCTTCATCAATGATCAATCTCATATGGAGATCATCGCGCACGGCATAGACCTGGTGGATTTCCCCCGCATCGAGCAAATGATCGAGCGGCATGGGCCGCGGTTTGTCGATCGCCTCTTCACGGCTGCCGAGCAGGCCTATGCCTGCGGCCACCGGAACTCCGTCGAGAAATACGCCGGCCGCTTCGCCGCCAAAGAGGCGGTTCTCAAACTCCTGGGCACCGGCTGGCGGGGCAAAATCGCCTGGACAGACATTGAGGTGACAAACAATGCCGCCGGTCAGCCCCAGGTGCGATTGTCGGGCGAAGTGAAAGAGATCGCGGCGCGCATGAAGATCGCGCACATCAGCCTCAGCATTACGCACACCGCCAATTTCGCCATCGCCTCGGCGGTAGCTCTGGTCGAATCGAATGCCGCGCCGGGCTCCTGAGATACTGAGGAGGGCCCGCGCGACTTGTTTGTAGGGTGCTCGTAAGAGCATAAATCAAGAAGGCACGCAACAGTTCCTGATGACATGCCACCCACAGTGTGAGATGTTCAAGTTTCGTTCACGTGAGTACACAGGACTTTGATTGTATCGTGATCGGGGCGGGCCACGCGGGGCTCGAGGCCGCCCATGCCGCTGGGCGGATCGGGGCACGGACCGGCCTGGTCACCCTGAGCAGGGCTACCATCGCCAAGATGAGCTGCAATCCGGCGATTGGCGGGCTGGCGAAAGGACAGATCGCCCGCGAAGTCGATGCGCTCGGCGGGCTGATGGGCTTGGCAACGGACGCGACGGGCATCCAGTTTCGTCTGCTCAACCGCTCGAAGGGACCCGCGGTGCAGTCGCCGCGCGCCCAGGCGGACAAGTACAAGTACCAGGAGTTCATGCAGGCCCGGCTGGAAGAGACACCCAACCTCACGATTATCGAGGCGATGGCCTCGGATGTCCTGACACAGGACCGGCAAGTATGCGGCATCCGCTGCAACAACGGCCTAATGCTCTCGGCCCCGACGGTGATTCTTACGACGGGCACATTCCTACGCGGCCTGATGCATATCGGCACCGAGCAATTCCCGGGCGGGCGGCTGGGTGAGCCGGCGGCACATGAACTGTCACAAAGCCTGGAGCGGATGGGCCTGGAGCTGCGCCGCCTGAAGACCGGCACCCCGGTCCGGCTGGATGCCAGGACGGTCGATCTCGACAAGCTGGAGACTCAGCAGGGCGACCCGGAGCCGGTGCCGTTCTCCTTTTTGACAGATCGAATCGACCGCGCGCAGACCCCGTGCTGGATCACCTACACCAATGAGCAACTCCATCAGCTCATTCGCGACAACCTCCATCGCGCGCCGCTGTACACGGGCCAGATCAAATCGGTCGGCCCCCGGTATTGCCCCAGCATCGAGACCAAAATCGTTCGCTTCGCCGACAAGGACCACCATCAAGTCTTCCTGGAGCCGGAGGACGAAGCCCGCACGACGATCTACTGCAATGGTATGAGCACCTCGCTGCCCCGCGACGTGCAGGAGCAGATGCTCCAGCTCATGCCGGGCACGGAGCACGCCCGCATCGTCCACTATGCCTACGCGATCGAATACGACTACTGTCCCCCGGTGCAGTTGCAGCCGAGCCTGGAGACGAAGAAGATCGCCGGGTTGTTTCTGGCCGGACAGATCAATGGCACCAGCGGCTATGAGGAAGCGGCGGGGCAGGGGATTATCGCCGGCATCAATGTCGCCCGAAAGCTTCAGGGCAAGGAACCGTTGGTCCTGGGACGGGACCAGGCGTATATCGGCGTCATGATCGATGATCTGCTCACCAAGGGCATCGATGAGCCGTACCGCATGTTCACGTCGCGTGCCGAATACCGGCTGGCCCTGCGCTCGGACAACGCGGATCGAAGATTGACACCGCTGGGCCGCACCGTCGGCTTGGTCGAGGAGATGCGCTGGGCCCGATTCCAGAACAAGCGCAAGACGATCGAGGGTCTCAAGCAGCACCTGCAAAGCACCCGCTCCGAAGGCACGAGTCTCTGGGACCTGTTGCGCCAACCCGATCGCCGCATGGACGAGAGACTGCCGGAACTGCCCGAAATCAAGTCGGCTGGATACACGCGCGAGGTGCTGGAGGCGGTGGTGGTCGATGCGAAATACGAGGGCTATCTGGCCAAACAGGATCGGCTCGTGGCGTTGCAGCGCAGCCTCGACAGCAAGAGAATCCCGGTGGGCCTGGATTACGCGGCCATCGAGCACCTGCGGGCGGAAGCGAAAGAGAAACTGACCGCCTTCCAACCGGCCACGCTCGGCCATGCCTCCCGCATCGGCGGCATCACTCCGGCCGACATCACGGTCTTGCAGGTATATCTGAAGAGAAGGTCGCAAGTGTGAAGTTGGATGTTGGAATTGTGGGACGCAAGCCACTCTCACCATGCTCAACCTGTCAGACAATGCGTACAATCGTGATTTGGCCCGCGACGAGCCGAAGTTCAAGCTCTGGCGGTCGGCAGGGCTGATGCTCACGTACCAGTGCAATGCGGCGTGCGAGTTCTGTTATTATCATTGCTCACCTCAGAAGGGCGGGCTCATGCCTGTCGAGACCTGCATCGCGGCCTGGCGCTCGCTCAAGGTGCTGGCCGGTGACGAGGCGAAGATTCACCTGACCGGCGGGGAGCCTTTCCTCTTTTGGGATCGCCTCGTCGAAATCCTTCAGGAAGGTGAGAGGCAGAGCCTCGGCCCAGTCGATCTTGTCGAGACGAACGGCTTCTGGGCGACGGACGACCGGCTTATCGTTGACCGCCTGAATGTGCTGGCCGCGTTTGGTGTGCAACGGCTCAAGATCAGTATCGATCCGTTCCATCAGGAGTATGTCGATATCGAGCCGGCCCGGCGGCTGGCCGCCGTGGCGAAGGAGACCCTCGGCCTGGACCGGGTGCTGGTTCGCTGGGAGAAGTATCTTCGTGGCGAGGGCGTCCCGCCCTTGCGTGTCGTGGGCGTCTCGCCCGCGATGCGAGGGCAAGATGCCCTCGCCACAGAGAAGCAAGGCCAGGATGGCCTCGCCACGGACAAGGGCGGGACGCCCTCGCCACGGAACCAGATGTACGTCGAGGCCTACCGCGACCATCCCTTTCGCTTCAACGGCCGTGCGGCGGGACATCTGGCGGGATTGGTTGCGTCGAAACCGGCCGAGGCCTTCAGCGGTGTGAATTGCCTGGCCAGCTTTCTCGGCGCCAAGGGGGTTCACATCGACCCTTATGGTAACGTCTTTAGCAGCACGTGCAGTGGCATTGTCCTCGGCAACATCTCTCAGACGCCGCTGGAGGATATCTGGAGGGCCTTCCATCCGAGCGGAAACGGACTGGTGGGGATTCTCTGTGAGCAGGGGCCTGGCGGTTTGCTCGAAAAGGCCAAGGCCCTCGGCTACCGGGAATTGCCTGCGTACGCGGATAAGTGCCACCTCTGCACCGACATTCGCCAATTCCTTTTCGAGAAACATGTCGAGCCGGACGTAATTGGTCCCGCCGATTGTTATCGTTCGTAGTGTGCCCGTAAGGGCATGGAAGGAGTGTGTCGCGGGCGGCCCGCCCGCGATCCGAAGGCGGGACGCCTTCGACACGACGCGGCCAAGATGGCCGCGACACAAATGCCTTGCGGCGTCACTACGAACACGCCTGTCAACCCATGAATCGGGTTCGCATCTCAGTATAGGCCAAAAAATTTTCAAAAAATCCGGAAAGCGGGCTTGACTTAATCTGTTACAGTTGTAACATGAATATCTGTTACAGGTGTAACAGTGAAAGGGCAGAGTCATGAAAAGAACCCCGAAAATCTCGGAGGCCGAGTGGGAGGTTATGAAAGCTCTCTGGGAGAAATCTCCGTTGACGGCCAATGACATCGTGGAGACCCTGTCAAAACGGACCCGATGGCAGCGGGAGACGATCCGGACCCTCATCAATCGGCTCGTCCAGAAGAAGGCAGTTGCTTTCGAGAAGCAAGGGCGCCAACACCATTATTACCCGGTCGTTGCCGAGGCCGAGTGCGTCAAGGCCGAGACCCGATCCTTGCTGAGAAGGTTTCGGGTCAGCGCGATTGAGCCGATGCTCGCGGCTCTGGTCGAGGAGCAGCGTTTGTCCGCCGAACAGATCGCTCGTCTCAAGGAAATCCTGGAGGGGAAAGACGCGGACGTGAGGCACAGCAAACCCGAGTGATTATCGCGGGCAACGAAAGGGGAGATCATGGGAACGTTTGAAGCGAACTTGGCCACTTTCCTACAATGGCTGCTCAAGGCGACCCTGCAAAGCAGCCTGCTGGTCTGCTTGATCCTGTTGATCAAGGTGATTCTGCGCGACAGGCTCCCGCCTCGATGGCACTACTGCCTCTGGCTGGTTCTCCTGATACGCCTGGCGCTGCCGTGGGCACCGCAGAGCCGCATCAGCATCTACGGTCTAATCCCCCGCTCATTCTCATCGTATCGTGCGACATCGGGTTTGGCGGCCTCGCCTCTGGACGAACCACGCGCCAAACCCGGTAGTCTCGTTCGAGAGGGCAGCACAGACCGCACGCTGGCGACCGACCAGACGGAGACCTCCCAGGTGGGGCAGGGTGAGACTGCCAAGCCGTCGGCAACGCAGCCTCCCGCATCGTCCAACGAGCAATCTTCGCCAGCGAACGGCCAAGACCATCGACTGACATCGTTTGTCGCCCGTGTGCTGGCTTGGGTGTGGCTGGTTGGGGGCGCAGCCCTGGCCGGATACATCCTCATCAGAGCCTTGGGACTCTGGCGAGCTGTCGTGTCCGAGCGACCGGTGACCGACCAGCAGGTCCTGGAGTTGCTGGAGGACTGCAAGATGCAGATGCGGGTCCGAACCCTGGTGGGCGTGGTCGTCACCGACAAGGTCAAGAGCCCGGCCCTTTTTGGCTTCGTCCGGCCGCGCATTCTACTGCCGCAGGGCCTGATCGAAACCATCGGCCTCGATGAACTGCACTACGTTTTCCTTCATGAGCTGGCCCACCTCAGGCGGCGCGACATCTACTTGGGGTGGCTCGTGTGCCTGCTCCAGGTTCTGCATTGGTTCAACCCGCTCATCTGGTTTGCTTTTCGCCGGATGCGGGCCGACCAGGAGATGGCCGCCGACGCCCTGGCTCTCTCGGCCGCCGGAACAGACGAGTCTCGCCTCTATGGCCAGACCATTGTCAATCTTCTTGAACGTTTCTCCCGGCCTCAGTATCTGCCCTCTCTGGCCGGGATCTTAGAAAACCCCTCTCATATCGAAAGGAGAATCCAAATGATTGCCAAATTCAAGGGAACCACATGTAGACCGTTGTTGGCCATGGTGCTCCTGGCCGTTCTGGGGCTGATCACCTTGACCGAGGCACAGAACAAGTCGGAAGGCGGCCAGCCCGCGTCCCAGCCGGCGGAAAAGACGGGCTTAGCGCCGGACAGGAATGCGCCTGTCGCGCCGCAGGTGACCGGTGTGTCTGCCACCGAAACGGCCTCTCTCGGCGGGGGACTCGTCGCACGCCGGGTTCTCGCAGACGCCTCCGGCGTCGGTGGGGTCTTGACCGCGGATGGCAAGCACATCAGCCATATAGACCCAAACACGGGTGACGTGGTCCAGTTCGAAGTTGCCAGCGGACAGACGAGCCGAATCACCAATAGGGAGCCCTGGACTGAGAAGTGGTACCACCAAGCGTTCTCACGCGACGGGAAACAAATCGCATACACGTCGTTTACGAAGGACCGGGTCCGTCAACTGCGGATTAGAAACCTGGATGGTTCGGGCCTTCGCACACTCTACGGTGAGAAAGGCCCTTACGTCCAACCCTTGGACTGGTCGCCTGACGCCGGGTCCATCCTTGCAGTTCGCAACAGGTCTGAACTGACGCTGATCTCGACAGCGGACGGCTCGGTGCGCGTCCTGAAGAGTATTACTTGGGGCGATCTCTCGTTTCGAATGGCCAGTTTCTCGCCCGATGGGCGATTTGTCGCGTTCAGTTCCGCGGGTGAGGGCAGCCCACGCCATGCTGACGTCTTCCTGATGACCGCCGACGGCCGGGATGAGGTCGTTGTTGCCGGGCATCCCGCGCAGGATGAACTGCTTCGATGGACGCCGGACGGGAGAAGCGTTGTCTTCCTCAGCGACCGCTCGGGGACGTGGGACAT